>NZ_JAAIYB010000057.1 GCF_010894475.1 Myxococcus vastator | reverse complement strand
CCCTGGCCCCCCGCCGCCCCACAGCAACCCGCAGCCCAGCACGGACTGGGAGCTGGTGTGGCAGGACGAGTTCGACGGCACGGAGGGCACGCCGCCCTCACCCGAGCGGTGGGTGCATGACGTGGGAGGACACGGCTGGGGCAACGAGCAGCTGGAGTTCAACACCGACCGCACGGAGAACGCCGCGCATGACGGCGCCGGCAACCTGGTCATCACCGCGCGCCGCGAGCGCTACAGCGGCCGGGACTACACCTCCGCGCGCATCCGGACGCAGGGCCGCTACGAGCCCACGTATGGCCGCATCGAGGCGCGCATCCAGCTGCCCGTGGGCCGCGGCATCTGGCCCGCCTTCTGGATGCTGGGCGCGGACATCGGCACCGTCGGTTGGCCGGAGTGCGGCGAAATCGACATCATGGAGTACCGGGGCCAGCTGCCGTCCATCCTCCGGGGCTCGCTGCACGGGCCGGGGTACTCCGGTGGCGACAACATCGGCCAGGACTACGTCGTCAGCGGCGCCCGGCTGAACGAGGACTTCCACGTCTACGCGGTGGAGTGGGAGCCCAACCGCATCCGCTGGTTCCTGGACGGCACTGCCTTCTTCGAGGCGACGCCCGCCCAGCTCCCCGAGGGCGCCCGCTGGGTGTTCGACCATCCGCACTTCATCATCCTCAACGTCGCCGTGGGCGGCACCTTCGTGGGCCCGGTGGGCCGGGACACGGTGTTCCCCCAGGAGATGAAGGTGGACTACGTCCGCGTCTACGCGAGGCCCACGTGAGGGCCGCGCTCTGGGCGCTGACACTCCTGCTGGTGGCCTGCAAGGTGGAGCCCCGCCCGCGGCCGCCCGGAGTGCTGTTCGTCTCCGTGGAGCAACAGAGCGCCTGGGTGCGCAACTTCAACCCGCTGTTCGCGGGCGCCGGCTCGCGCTGGCCCACGCGCGCGGGCGTCTACGAGTGCCTTGAAATCTTCAGCCCCGCGGTGGGCCAGTGGACGCCCTGGCTGGCCACCGGCCACGCGTGGTCCGAGGACCGCCTCACCCTGCGCTTCACCCTGCGCTCCGGCGTGCGCTGGTCGGACGGAAAGCCCTTCACCGCGGACGACGTGGCCTTCACCTTCCAACTGCTGAAGCAGCACGCGGCGCTGGACGCGGGCGGCGTGTGGCGCTTCGTGGAGGACGTGCGCGCGGAGGACGCGCACACGGTGGCCTTCCAGTTCTCCCGCGTCTACATCCCCGGCTTCGCGGAGCTGGCGCAGCAGCCCATCGTCCCCCGGCACGTCTGGGAGACGGTGGCGGACCCGGTGACGTTCACCAACCCGCGGCCGGTGGCCACCGGGCCCTTCACCGAAGTCACGGTCTTCCGCAACCAGGTCTACGAGCTGGGCCGCAACCCGCACTACTGGCAGCCCGGCAAGCCCGCGGTCTCCGCGCTGCGCTTCCTGGCCTTCCCCACCAATGACCAGGCCAACCTGGCGCTGGTGGAGGGGGAGGTGGACTGGGCGGGCAACTTCGTCCCCGCCGTGGACCGCACCTTCATCGCCAGGGACCCTGAGCACCACGGCCGCTGGTTCCCGCTCTACGGCAGCACCGTCTTCCTCTACCCCAACACCACCCTGCCGCCGCTGGACGACGTGCGCGTGCGCAAGGCGCTGAGCATGGCGTTGGACCGCGAGCGGCTGGTGGAGATCGCCATGTACGGCTACACGCGGCCGGCGGACGCCACCGCGCTCAACGACGCGTACACCGCGTGGCGCGACGCGGACGCGGCCCAGGGCGCTTGGGTGAAGCACGACCTGGCGGCGGCGAAGCGGCTCCTGGACGAGGCGGGCTTGAAGGAAGGCCCGGACGGGCTGCGGCGCAAGACGGACGGCCAGCCCCTGTCGCTGGACATCGAGGTGGTGGGCGGCTGGTCCGACTGGGTGCGCGCCGGCCAGGTGGTCGCGCGGGACTTGCGGAAGCTGGGCGTGCAGGCGCAGCTGCGCACCTACGAGTTCGGCGCGTGGTACGCGCGGCTCCAGAAGGGCGAGTTCCAGTTGGCCATCGCCTGGTCCCTGGACGGCCCCACGCCGTACACCTTCTACAAGTGGCAGCTGTCCCCGCGCACCGTCCGCCCGGTGGGCGAGGTGGCGGCGGCCAACTGGCACCGCTTCGGTGATGAGGAGGCGGACGCGCTGCTGACGCGCTTCGAGCGCGAGGACGCCGAGGACGCGCAGCACGCGCTGATGGCGGCGGTGCAGCGGCGCTACTCCGAGCTGGCGCCGTCCATTCCGCTCTTCCCCAACCCGTCCTGGGGCGAGTCCAACTCGCGGCGCTTCACCGGCTTTCCCACCGAGCAGAACCCCTACGCGCGCCTGTCCCCCCATGCCGAGCCCGACAGCCTGCTGGTGCTGACGACGCTCGCCCCGAGGGAGCCCTGAGCACCATGGCCTACGTCCTGCGGAGGTTGGGCTTCTACCTGCTGGCGGCCTGGGCGTCGCTGACGCTCAACTTCGTCATCCCCCGGCTGGCGCCTGGCGATCCGGCGTCCGCCATGTTCGCGCGCTTCGAGGGCCGCGTGCAGCCCGAGGCCATGGTGGCGCTGCGCGCCGCCTTCGGCTTCACGGAGGCGCCCTGGTACGTGCAGTACGCCACGTACCTGAAGCACCTGCTGCGCGGTGATTTGGGCCTGTCCTACGCGTACTACCCGGCGCGCGTGTCCGAGGTGATTGGCACCGGCCTCTTGTGGACGCTGGGGCTGGCCGGGTGCGCCGTCGTCATCAGCTTCACGGTGGGCTCCATGCTGGGCGTGCTGGCGGCGTGGAACCGCGGCGGGTGGCTGGACGCGACGGTGGCGCCGGCGCTCGCCTTCCTGGGGGCCTTCCCCTACTTCTGGCTGGCCATGCTGGCCCTGTACCTCTTCGGGTTCGGGCTGGGCTGGTTCCCGCTGCGGCACGCGTACTCCCATGACCTGGAGCCGGCGCTGTCCTTCACCTTCGCGGCGGACGTGGCGCGGCACGCCTTCCTGCCCGCGGCCTCCATCGTCGGGGCCACGCTGGGCGGGTGGATGCTGAGCATGCGCAACACCATGGTGGCCACGCTGGGCACGGACACGCTGCGGCTGGCGCACGCGAAGGGGCTGCCACCCCGGCAGGTGATGCTGCGCTACGCCGCGCGCAACGCGCTGCTGCCCAACGTCACCGGCTTCGGCATGGCGCTGGGCTTCGTGCTGAGCGGCTCGCTGCTGACGGAGATTGTCTTCTCATACCCGGGCACCGGCTACCTGCTCATCCTGGCCGTGCGCAACCAGGACTACCCGCTGATGCAGGGGCTCTTCCTGACCATCACCTTCGCCGTGCTCGCCGCGAACTTCGCCGTGGACCTGCTGTGTCTGTGGCTGGACCCGAGGACCCGCGCCCATGGGTGACTTGCTTCGACGGTTGCTGCGCCAGCGCAAGGCGGCGGTGGGCGGGAGCATCCTGCTGGGCTTCATCGTGCTCGCGCTCGTCGGGCCCTGGCTGGTGATGGACCCCACGGACCTGGTGGGCCGTCCCCACCAGCCGCCCTCCTCCGCGCACTGGTTCGGCACGACGGGCCAGGGGCAGGACGTGCTGGCGCAGACGGTGGTGGGCGCGCGCGAGACGCTGGCCATCGGCTTCGCGGTGGGCGCGCTCGTCACGCTCATGGGCGCGCTCATCGGCGTGACGTCCGGGTACCTGGGCCGCCGCGTGGATGACGTGCTGACGCTCACCACCAACGTGTTCCTGGTCATCCCCGGCCTGCCGCTGGCCATCGTCCTGGGCGCCTACCTGCCCTCCGGCCCGTTCCGCATGGTGGTGGTGCTGTCGCTGGCCGGCTGGGCCTGGAACGCGCGCGTCTTCCGCGCCGAGGCCATGGCGCTGCGCAACCGGGACTTCGTCTCCGCCGCCTTCGTCGCGGGGGAGAGCCGCGCGCGCATCGTCGTCCGAGAGCTGCTGCCCAACATGGCGTCGCTCCTGGGCTCGTCCTTCATCGGCAACACGCTGTACGCGGTGGGCGCGCAGGTGGGCCTGGAGTTCCTCGGCCTGGGCGACGTGGGCGCGGTGACGTGGGGCACCAACCTCTACTGGGCCGGCAACGACGCGGCGCTGCTCACGCGCTCCTGGTGGGTCTTCGTGCCCACCGGCGTGTGCATCGCGCTGGTCGGCTTCTCCCTGACGCTGCTCAGCTCCGCCATCGACGAGGTGACCAACCCGGCCCTGAAGGCGCCGCCGGTGGCGACCACCGCCGTGCGCTCGACGCAGTCCTCCTCGGCGGACGCGGCGCCGCCGTCCGGCGCCCTGCTGAGCCTCCGCGACGTGTGCATCGAGTACGCCACGGAGCGTGGGCCCTCGCGGGTGGTGGACTCGGTGTCCTTCGACATCGCGCCCGGTGAGGTGTTCGGCCTGGCGGGGGAGTCCGGCAGCGGCAAGTCCACGCTGGGCTACGCGCTGCTGCGCCTGCTGCCCCCCGCCGCCAGCATCCCCCAGGGCCGCATCCTCCTGGATGGCACGGACGTCACCGCGCTGGATGAGACCGCGCTGCGCGCGTACCGCTGGAGCCAGGTGTCCATGGTCTTCCAGAGCGCGATGAGCGCGCTCAACCCGGTGCTCACGCTGGGGGACCAGTTCCACGACACGCTCGCGGCCCACGGACGGACCACCCGCGCCGCGGCCCACGCCCGCGCCCGGGAGCTGCTGACCATGGTGGGGCTGGCGCCGCAGTTGGTGGACGCGTGGCCGCACCAGCTCTCCGGTGGCATGCGGCAGCGCGTGGGCATCGCCCTGGCGCTGGCCCTGGAGCCGAAGCTGGTGGTGATGGACGAGCCCACCACCGCGCTGGACGTCGTGGTGCAGAAGGAGCTGCTCCAGCGGGTGCTGGAGCTGAAGCAGCGGCTGGGCTTCGCGGTGCTCTTCATCACGCACGATTTGCCGCTGCTGCTCGCGCTGTCGAACCGCGTGGGCATCCTCCAGGGCGGCAAGCTGGTGGAGGTGGACACCGCCGAGCGCCTGCGCACGGACGCGCGCCACCCGTACACGCGCCTGCTGCTGTCGTCATTCCCTCACCTGAGCGCGGCGGACGCGCAGGTGCCCGCGGACGTGGCGCTGGCGGCCTCGGAGCGCACGACGGCCCCGGCCACCGCGCAGGGAGGTGGACGATGAGCGCCCCGCTGCTGGAGGCCTCGGAGCTGCTGCGCACGGTGCCCGTGGGCGGCTTCCTCTCCCGTTCACGCCGCACCCTGCTCAACCGCGTGTCCTTCACCCTGGAGCGCGGCGAAATCGTCGCGCTGGTGGGCGAGTCCGGCAGCGGCAAGTCCACCCTGGCCCGGGTGCTGGCGCGGCTGGACACGCCGGACGCCGGGAGCCTGCGGCTGGGCGGCGAGGACGTGCTCACCGTGGAGCGCGGCGGCGCGTCGCTCGCGTACCGGGGCCGCGTGCAGATGGTCTTCCAGGACCCCTTCGCCTCGCTCAACCCCGTCCACACCGTGGCCCACCACCTGGAGCGCCCCCTGCTGCGCCACCGCCGGGCCACGCGCGCCAGCCTCAAGGACCGCGTCCACGCCCTGCTGGAGTCCGTGGGCCTGACGCCCGCGGAGCAGCTCGCTCAGCGCTACCCGCATGAGCTGTCCGGAGGCCAGCGGCAACGCGTGGCCGTGGCGCGCGCGCTGGCCGTGGAGCCGGACGTCATCATCGCGGACGAGCCCACCTCCATGCTGGACGTGTCCACGCGCCGGGGCGTGCTCCAGCTGCTGCGCGGCCTGACGCGCGAGCGCGGCATCGGCATCCTCTTCATCACCCACGACCTGGCCAGCGCGCGTCACCTGGCCGACCGCGTCCTGGTGCTGTACGCGGGCAGCGTCGTGGAGTCCGGCAAGACGTCGGACGTGCTCGCCGCGCCCCGGCACCCGTACACCCGGCTGCTCCTGTCCGCCGTGCCGGATGGCGCGGACTTCCTCGACACGCCGCTGCCGGTGCGGCCCGCCACGGGCCCCATGCCGGTGTTCGGCTGCCCCTTCGCGCCCCGCTGTCCCCATGCGGACGCGCGCTGCCACAGCACCCTTCCCCCTTCTCACGTCCAGGCCGCGGACCACACGGTCCGCTGCCACCTCGAATCCTCGAAAGGAGCCTCCGACAATGCGGCAGTTCCCCAATGACTTCCTGTGGGGTGTGGCCACCTCCGCCTTCCAGATTGAGGGCGCCACCAGCGCCGACGGCCGCGGTGAGTCCATCTGGGACCGCTTCGCCGCCACCCCTGGAAAAATCAGCGACGGCTCGGACGGCAAGGTCGCGTGCGACCACTACCGCCGCTGGCGCGAAGACGTGGAACTGATGCGCTGGCTGGGCGTGAAGTCCTACCGCTTCTCCGTGGCCTGGCCCCGCGTGCTCCCCACCGGGCGCGGCGCCGTGAATGCCGCGGGCCTGGACTTCTATTCGCGGCTGGTGGACGGGCTGCTGGACGCGGGCATCGAGCCCTTCGTCACGCTCTACCATTGGGACTTGCCGCAGGCCCTTCAAGACCAGGGCGGCTGGCCGGCGCGTGACACCGCGAGCGCCTTCGTCGAGTACGCCGACGTGATGAGCCGCAAGCTGGGTGACCGCGTGAAGCGGTGGATTACCCACAACGAGCCCTGGTGCATCAGCGTGCTCGGCTACGGCAACGGCGAGCATGCCCCCGGCCACAAGAACTGGGGCGAGGTGCTGGCCACCGCGCACCACCTGCTGCTGTCCCACGGCCAGGCGGTGCCCGTCATCCGCGCCAACGTGAAGAACGCCGAGGTGGGCATCACCCTCAACCTGTCGCCCGCGGAGCCCGCGTCTCCCAGCCCCGAGGACGCGGAGGCGTGCCGCCGGCATGACGGCAGCTTCAACCGCTGGTTCCTGGATCCGCTTTACGGCCGCGGCTACCCGGAGGACGTGGTGGAGGACTACGTGAAGGACGGGCACCTCGCCTCGTCCACGCTGCCCTTCGTGCGCGACGGAGACCTGGCCGCCATCGCCGTCCCCACCGACTTCCTGGGCATCAACTACTACTCACGCGCCATCATGCGCAGCGACCGCATCCCGGAGTCGCGGAACGCGCCGCGCACCGTGCACCCCGAGCCCGAGCGCACGGACATGGACTGGGAGGTGTACGCCCCCGCCCTCACCCGGCTGCTCGTGCACCTGCACACCCACTACCGGCCCGGTCCCCTCTACATCACGGAGAACGGGTGCGCCTACGCCACCGGCCCCAGCGAGGACGGCAAGGTGCATGACGACAAGCGCGTGGCGTACCTGCGCTCGCACCTGGAGGCGTCACTGGAGGCCATCCGCCAGGGCGTGCCGCTGGCGGGCTACTTCGCGTGGTCGCTGATGGACAACTTCGAGTGGGCCTTCGGCTACCAGAAGCGCTTCGGCATGGTCTACGTGGACTACGACTCGCAGCGCCGCATCCCGAAGGACAGCGCTCACCTCTACAAGGCCCTGGTGGAGAAGAACGGGCTGGATGTGGAGCTCGCCGCGTGAACGCCCTCTTCCTCGTCACCAGCCTCGCGCTCACGCTGGGCCAGGTGCCGCCGCCCAGCGGGCCGGAGACCGCGGTCCCCCCCACGCAGACACCGACGGTGGCCGGGCCCCAACCCGCGGAGCCCTCCGCCACCGAGCCGGCCGCCGACAAGCCCGTGGTGCCCCAGACGCCCGCGCCTGCTTTGGACGCGCCGGTGGTGCGGGTGCCCCCCGTCACCGTCAACGCGGCGGCGCAGGCGGTCCGCGTCCACCAGGACGAGCGCGGCTTCAAGCTCCAGGTCAACGGCCGGGACTTCCCCATCCTCGGCATGAACTGGGGCTACACGCCCATTGGGGAGAACTACCGGTACTCGCTGTGGACGCAGCAGGAGGACTTCATCCGCGCGGTGCTGCACCGCGAGATGACGCTGCTGCGCGACATGGGCGTCAACGCCATCCGGCAGTTCGACGACATCCCGCCGCGGTGGGTGACGTACATCCACGAGAACTACGGCATCTACACCGTGGTGAACCCGCTCATGGGCCGCTACGGCACGAACGTGGACGGCGTCATGGTGCCGAACACGGACTACTCCAACCCGAACCACCGCCGCGCGCTGCTCACCGATTTGGCGCAGAAGGTGGAGAAGTACCGGGACGTGCCCGGCGTGCTGATGTGGATGCTGGGCAATGAGAACAACTACGGCCTGCACTGGACCAGCTTCGAAATCGAGGCGCTGCCCGGCCAGGAGGACACCGCCCGCGCGGAGCACCTCTATTCGCTGATGGGCGAGGCGGTGCGGACCATCAAGCAGCGCGACACGCTGCACCCCGTCTCCATCGCCAATGGCGACTTGCAGTACATCGACCTCATCGCACGGCTGATGCCCGAACTGGACATCCTGGGCTCCAACGTCTACCGCGGCCCCTCCGCCCGGGACTTGTTCGACGAGGTGCTGCGCAAGCTGAACAAGCCCGTCATGTTCACCGAGTTCGGCGCGGACGCCTACGACGCCAAGGCCGGCCGCGAGGACCACCTGGCGCAGGCCGAGTACCTGCGCAAGCAGTGGGAGGAAATCTACTCCCAGGCCTACGGGCAGGGCCGCGCGCAGAACGCCCTGGGCGGCTTCGTGTTCCAGTGGGTGGACGGCTGGTGGAAGTACAACCAGGAGGCCAACCTCTCCATCCACGACACCACCGCGTCCTGGCCCAACGGCGGCTACGAGTCCGACTTCGTGGCCGGCCAGAACAACATGAACGAGGAGTGGTTCGGCATCTGCGCGCTGGGCCCCGAGGACGAGGCCGGCATCGCGCGCCTCCAGCCGCGTACGGCGTACTACGTCCTCCAGGCGGCCTTCCGCATGGACCCGTACGCCCCCACCACCAACCCCGACACCATCCGCGAGCACTTCGCGTCCATCCGCCCCACGGAGCTGTCGCGAGGCTATGAGTCGTCCATCGCGCTGGCCCGGGCGGATGACCTCAGCGCGGTGCGCGTCTCCAACCTGCGCCTGATGATGGACAGCTCGCTGTCGCGCGGGAGCATCGCCACGGTGCGGCCCAACCAGGTGTCCGCGGACCACACCGAGTCCGTCTTCTTCGACCTGGCGCTCCAGCCGACCTCGGGCGTGTACGGGCGCGCCTCGTTCAACGTCGTGGGCAACGTGGCGCAGAACCGCCTCAACAACATCTTCTATGAGAACCGCGGCACGCCCCCCGCGCCCGCGACGGCCAACGGCGTGGGCCAGGCCCCCGTGCCCGGCGTGGGCAACCCGGCGGGACAGCAGCCGCTGGGCCTGGACCGGCTCGCGCTGTACCAGGCCGAGTTCAAGCTGGACCGCGCGGACTTCCAGTTGGAGGGCTTCTACCGCACCGCCCACTTCCACTGGGGCGAGGAAGGCGACTTCTTCGGCCTGTACCGCGAGGCGAACTACGGCCCCGCCCTGGACATCTACAAGGGCAACGCGCCCTTCGGCGTCGTCTTCACCGGGAAGAACCACCTGGAGGGCCTCAAGGTGGCGGTGGGCCCGGAGCTCTACTGGGGCGCCAACCCGTCCATCGTCGCCAAGTACCGGCGGAACGTGGGGCCGGTGACGCTGACGCTGATGCACCAGGAGGACATCGCCCGGGGCGCCACCCAGCTCACCGCCTCCGTCATCCGCGAGCGCGTGGCGCGCAGGTCGACGCTGTCGCTGGGCTGGACGAAGGGGCCCATGTCACTGGAGGTGGGCGGCATCCTCGCGGCCCCGCAGCGCGTGGGCGAGGAGTTCACCTGGTCACGCCCCACCGCCGGCCCTGGCTACCTCAACAGCGGCTACGAGGTGCTGCGGGACGAAATCCAGATGCTCGACACCCTGGGCGCCAAGGCCCGCCTCACGTATGACCTGGGCGCGGTGCGCACGTTCCTCCAGGGCTCCTACCGAGGCCTGGTGGCGGACGGCGGTCCGGAGCAGGGCATCCTGCTGACGGGCTGGAGCCTGCGCGAGAGCGGCCGTGGCAACCACTTCGGCGGACAGGCCGGCGCGGTGGTGCAGGTCGGCAGCTCGTTCCAGGTGTCGCCCAACCTGCTGTACCAGAAGCCCCTCATCGGGCCCAACCCGCGCATCGAGGACGCGTTCGACCCGGAGACGGGGCGGTACTTCGCCGGCGTGCGCCCGCGCAACGTGCTGGTGGATGCCTTCACCGTCCTGGACAACCGCGAGACGCTGGGCGCCGAGCTGCTCCTCACCTTCGACCCCACGCCCGGCACCTGGTTCTGGCAGTGGGACCGCGACATGCGCGAGGACGCGCCCTTCGCCGCGGGGCTGGACCTGGTGTACCGGCGACAGCCGACGTCGCGCGACGCGGGCATCGCCATCCTCGCGGACGGCAGCATGGTGGCCTTCGGCAACGCGCCGCCCGCCCGGGACGAATGGGAGGCCACGCTGCGGGTGGTGACCAACCCGATGCAGCGGCTGAGAATCTTCGGCGCCGCCTTCGCTGGCAGCAACCAGTCCTCCGGCGAGGACGACCGGCAGGTGCGGCGCTTTGGCGTGGATGCCTCCGTGTTGTGGGACACGCTGATGCTGACCACGCAGCTCCACTTCAACAACTGGGGCCCGTATGACTACCACCGCGTCTTCAACCTCACCTATCCCATCCAGCTCGGCGGAGACCTGTCCTACGGCCTCAAGCGCCCGGTGATGGGGACGGTGACGACGCGCTTCGGCCTGCGCGGCCTGGTGCGCATGCTGGACCAGTACTCGGAAGGGCTCAATGCGACGGCGCTCGACCAGGGGCTCGAGGGCCGCGAATTCGAGGTGGGCGCGTATGCCATCCTGTCTCTTTAACGGAGGACGTATGAAGACGTGGCTTCTGCTGGCCTGCGCCGGGGGCGTCACCGGCTGCTACGAGCCCGCCAGCTTCGTGTATGGCGAATCCCTGGACGGGCTCACGCTCCAGTTCCACAGCCCGGACGTCGGCATCTACCCGGACCAGTCCGTGCTGGATGACCCGAACAATCCGTTCCGCGCCAGCACGCCCGGCGCGGAGACGAAGTGGGACATCGAATCCCGCGCCGGCAACGTGGCGG
The DNA here is from genome assembly GCF_010894475.1 of Myxococcus vastator. GTDB lineage: Bacteria > Myxococcota > Myxococcia > Myxococcales > Myxococcaceae > Myxococcus > Myxococcus vastator. The sequence continues at coordinate 16,705 of NZ_JAAIYB010000057.1, read as the reverse complement.
CCTTCTATTCGTGGGCCACGGTGCTGGCCCGCGAGCCGGGCGGCGAGGCCCAGTTCTACGTGGGCAACAACCTGCTCGCCATCTACCAGAACGGAGAGGCGCGTCAGGAGGACCTGCCGCAGGTGCGGCTCCAGGCCATCCGCGCATATCAGACGATGCTCGACGCCTTCCCGGACGCGGTGACGTACGACGCCACGGGCACCTACGCCTACGATTTGGCGACGCCCGCGTACAAGGGCATCGTGGAGATGGGCGGCGCGGTGCAAGGCGGCTGGGTGTTGATGAGCACGGCTGGCGGCGGAGACCGGGCGGTGCGGCCATGAGGCGCGCGGGCTTCGCGGCGCTCCTGCTCCTGGCGGGCTGCCGTCCCGACCCGGGCGTGCCGGACTACACGGACCAGGGCTACAACCGGCCCGACGCGGGCGAGGAACCCAACGACGAGGCGCTCCCCGGCCCCTATCCCTATGTCGAGGGCCAGCGGCGCCTGGGCGTGGGTTTCTACGAGGGAGGCCGCTCCCAGGACATCCCGGTGGACAACACCACCGTGCACATCTACCTCTACGAGGGCACCCTCACCCTGGAGCCCTCCACCACGCGCATCGAGGGCCGCCAGGCCGACCTGGTGGTGCACGCGGGCAAGGCGTGGCTGGGCTTCGGCGTGCACTGGAGCACCCCGCGCAACCTGGATGGCTGGACGACGCTGCACGTGAGCCTCAACTCGGCCGACCCGGGCTTCGCCAATGTGTCCATTGGCATGAACGACGACGAGAGCGTCCAGCTCCCCGCGGCACAGTACGGCTATACGAATGACGGGCAGTGGCACCACCTGGCCATTCCGCTGGCGGACTTCGTCGCGGGCGGGTTGCAGCTCAACGCGGTGCAGGCGCCGTTTGTCTTCATCGCCGGCGCGGGCCCGGCCGCGGACACGCTCCTGCTGGACAACGTGTACTTCACCGCGGACTGAGCGCGTCCTGCCGTGGCGCCCGGCCCGCTGTGGGGGCCGGGCCTGCTGAGCCTGCCCGACTTCGTGGCGCGCCCGCGCTTCGTTTGGAGAGTGGGCTCATGTGGCGAGCCGCACCCGACGCCGCCGCAAGCTGAAGCGGGCGCGACCGTACAGCCGCGCCCCCCTCCTGAGCAGGCCGCCAGGTGTTCCTGAACGAACCCGAGGCGGAGCGGCAACGGGCAAGGTCCGTGCATTCGTCTCGGAACTTGTGGCTACCTGCCTAGCGGCGCCTGCGCTGCTGGGGACGGGTGGGCTTCGCCGCCTTCGCCTCCGGAGGCAGCGCCTCCAACCAGGCCCGCACCGCATCGGCCTGGAGCGTCCGGCCCGAAGCGGTGAAGCGCTCACGCGCCTTCGCCGCCTCGGCCCGCGCCTCCGCGCCCTGCCCTTCCTTCCACAGCGCCCGCGCGAGCGCGAAGCCGGACTCGCCCAGCGAGTCCTCCTGCGCGTCCGTGAAGGCCACCGCCTTGCGCAGCGGCACCAGCGCCTCGCGCGTGCGCCCCAGCCCCAGCAGGGCCTGCCCCACGCCGTCGTAGGAGTACTGGAGGTCCTCGTCGTCGGGCCCCAACTGGGCGCGCTTCACCGCCAGCGCCGCCTCGTACACCTTCAGCGCCTCTTCATTGCGTCCCAGCGCGAGCAGGCTCATGCCCTCCTCGTCGAGCGCCTCCGCCAGCTTCAGGTGACTGTCGCCCAGCAGCTCACGGTGCAGCGCCACGGAGGCCCGGGCATGCTCCAAGGCCCGCGCGAACTCCCGCTGCTCACGCAGCGCCATGGACAGGCCCTGGTGACGCCGAGCCACGTCCAGGTGCCTGGGCCCCACCGCGGCCTCCGTCTGGCGCAGCGCCTCCTCCATCACCCGCGCGGCCTCCGCGAAGTCCCCCAGCTCCAGCAGCACCCGCCCCAGCAAGAAGGTCACCCGCGCGCGCTTCGGGTGGCCCGGCGCCAGCGCGTCCGCCAGCACGGTGTTGGCCTCCTCCAGCAACGCCCGGGCTTCTCGAGTCTGCCCACGCATCAACGCGAGGTTGGCCCCGTTCACCAGCAAGTCGCCCCGCAGCACCGCGTCCCCGCCCAGCCGCTGGAGGGTCGCCTGGCCCAGGCGTGCCCATCGCGAGGCGTGCTCGAAGCGCTCGCGCTCCCCCTCCACGTAGAACAACTTGTTGAGGACGGAGACCTCCAGCCGGTCCGCCCGTCCCGCCGTGGCGTCATAGACGGCCTGCTCCAGCAGCCCCGCGCCCTTCTCCTTCTCCCCCAGCACGGCGAGGAGCCACCCCTGGTGGAAGCGCAGCTCCGCCGTCAGCGGCGCGTACCGCGCGGCCAGCACCCGCGACTCCACCGCGTTCGCCGCCGCCAGCGCCTGCGGATAGCGACTGGTGTCCACCAGCGCCTTCACCTCCGACAGCGCGCCTTCCAAGGACTCCAGCTCCGCGCGCAGCGCCGGGTCCGAGGGCCGGGGTTGCTGGCTCGCCAGGGCCTCCACGTCCGCGCAGTCCTCGGGCGAGGGCAGCGCATACGCCGCGTCCAGCGCCTTCTCCACGCCCGCCTTGTCCACCTGGGACAGGGCGCCCACCAGCGCGCGCAAATCCTTGTGCCGCCGCTCCAGACACACCACGCGCTGGGTGAACAGCGCCTCCGGCTGCACCTCGTGCAGGCGCGTGGCCTCGCACGCGTCGGTGTGCTGCCGCGCCCAGCCGCTGGCATAGGCATCCAGCACCTGCCCCACCCGGCCCGCCATGTCCCCCGCCAGCGGGCTTCCCGTCGCGGCGAAGGCCGAGGACAGCCGCTGCCTGGCCTCGGGCCCCCAGCTGTCCGCCAGCAATCCCTCCGCGCCCGCGCAGACGTTGGACTGAAACCACAGGCCGCCGCCCACCGCGCCCACCAGCGCCGCGGTGGCCACGGCCAGGCCTCCCGCCTTGCGCGCCCGTGCGCGCTGCTGCGCTTGAGCCAACGCCTCCAGCAGCGCCCCCATGTTGTCGAAGCGCGCCTGCGGCTCCAGCGACAACCCGCGCATCACCGCGCGCCGCACCCAGGCGGGGACGCGGGCGTCGCTCGGCGGCTCGTGGATGGGCGAGGGCTCCCGCCCGGCCCGCTCCAACGGCGCCGTCACCTTCGCGGGCGCGGACCGCAGCGCCTTCGCGGCCCGGGAGAGCTCGTCGGGGTCGAAGGGACGCTGGTTGTAGAGCGCCCGGTACAGCGCCGCGCAGAAGCTGAACTGGTCGGAGCGCGCGTCCAGGGACTCGCCGCGGAACTGCTCGGGGGACATGAACGGCGGCGTGCCCAGGACGACGCCCGTCTCGGTGAGCGGGTCGTGCAGCGGACGCGACGTCTCCGAGGCGCCGCGCACGCGCGCCAGCGTGGGCTGCTCGTCCAGGGGCAGGCTGTCCACGGGACGCGCCAGGCCGAAGTCGGTGACGCAGACGCGCCCGTCACGCCCCACCAGCACGTTGGCGGGCTTGAAGTCGCGGTGCACCAGCCCCGCCGCGTGCGCGGCCTCCAACCCGCGCCCCGCTTGCAGGTACTTCTCCAGCACCTCGCGCCAGGAGCGGAGCTTCTCCCGCCGCCAGTCCGCCAGCGTGCCACCGGCCACCAGCTCCATGGTGAAGAAGACCTGCGCGTCCCAGGTGCCCACCTCGTAGATGGGGATGACGTTGGGATGGGAGACACGCGCCATGGCCTGCGCCTCGCGCAGCAGCCGGGCGCGCCCGCCCTCTTCGTCCGCGGAGCGGGCCTCCACGCTCAACAGCTTGAGCGCCACCTTCCGGTCCAGGTCCGGGTCATAGGCCGCGTACACCGCGCCCATGCCGCCCTGCCCCAGCAGCTTCAGCGGGATGAAGCGCCCCACCCGCTGGCCCAGCGGACCGCGCGCCAGGGCCTGCCCTCGGGCGTCGCCGCCCGCCGTGTGCGGCGCGCTCCGATGCCCCGCGCCCGCTTCATCCGCTGACACGACCTGCGTCGACAGCTCTGGCGAAGCGTCCGCCCCCGAACCCCGGTCATCGGTGTTGGCCATGCCGCAAGTGTACTGGGAAGCGAGCCTCCTTCCTGCGCGCATGAAGGATTCGCGCGCAACAAGACACACACGTCACCGATAATCAGGACAGGCGATGGAAGTCCGGGAGGGTCCGCCATGACCAAGCATGTCACCACCGTTTTCAACTCAGCGCGTCAGGCCCTGTCCAAGCATCTCCAGCCCTCGGTATTGAAGGACGCCCAGGCACCGATGATGGCCGCGCTTGTTTGCGCGGTGAGCAGCCCGGCGCCAGCGCCCTCCCGTCCGGAACGAGACACCTTCCAGGACACGAAGCCCGCCCCCAAGGGCGTGCCCAGGCTGACGGTGCCGGACACCACGGGGACCCGTGAGCTTCCCTATCTGAGAGACCTGGCGCCGGAGAACGAGGCGGCGCAGGCCCAGGCCGACAAGGGCTGGGCGCCCACCGCGTCGGTCATCGCGCAGGACTCGGACACGGGCTGCGGCGAGGCGACGCTGGCCTTCCTGAGCCGGGCGAGCCGCAGCGTGACGAAGGGCAGCCTGTGCGAGCAGCAGGAGCGTGAGAGCGTCCGCGAGCGCGCGTCACAGGTCAGCGGCGCCCGCTCTGTCCACGCCCCGGTGGACGTCAACCTGGATGATGGCGCCACGCCCACGGAGATGGCGACCGCGCTGGGGGGCCTGGGCATCGAAGTCACGGACGGCTTCGCCGACTTCGACGCGGCGGCGACGAGCAAGGTGATGAAGGCCGGTCAGTTCGGCCTGGCGCTCGTGGACTCCAATGCCATCCTCAATGGCGCGCTCGCGCCCGAGCAGCGGCGCGACGGGCCGGGCCAACTCCACTGGGTCACCATCGACGGCGTCAACAGCAACGGGACGGCCGACACGTCGGACGACCTGTTCCGCGTGAAGGACCCCGTCAACGGCGAGTACTGGGTGTCCGCCAGGGATTTGGAGCGCGCCGTCCAGGCCGGCCAGGAGCAGCACGGCAGCGGCGGCATCTTCGCGCTGGAGAACCGCACGAACGTGGGCGGACAGCAGGCGCGTGACGCCCTGGCCCACGTCAACCGCGAGCGCACGGCGTCCTTCGCGGACAAGAATGGCGTGGGCAGCAAGCGCCTCAGCCTGGGCGAGTCGAGCTGAGGCGCACGCCCGTGTCTCAGTAGGTGTAATAGACAGCCGGCGTGGTGCTGGTGAAGAAGTTGTAATACGTGGCCACGTAGTTGGGGCGGTTGCCCACCTCACCCGGCAGCGGGCCACCCTTCGTCCCGTAGGCCACCAGCGTCGCGCCGCCGTCCGTCTGGTCCAGGTTGCAGCTGTACACGCTGGCCGTGCCGTACATGACGGTGATGTCCGTGCTGCGGACCGAGCCGAGCGTCGCCGGGTCCACGTGGTCCACCTGGCAGCGCGTGTGCGAGCTGCCGCTGGGCGTGGGCTTGTACGAGAAGGCCGTGGCCACGCCGTAGCTGTTGGCCAGCAGCGCGAGGTACGGGGGGTTGAAGGACGTCCCCAGCGTCACGCTGCCCGCGCCGTGGGCGCACGTACCGGACGCCGCGCGCGTCACGACGATGTCCCAGCGCGGCGGCATGGCCCCGGAGACCGGCACGGAGGAGAGGGTGTACGTGCAGCCCTGCGTGGTGCCGGTGGTCAGCGCGGCCTCCTGCTGCGCGAGCGCCTCCTTCTCGGGGGACTCCTCGGAGGCACCACAAGCGGCCAGCGACACGGCGGCACAAAACCAGACGGCGGACTTGAAGCGTTGCATGCGGGAACTCCGTTGCGGAGAGGATGGGGACTCATCCCCATCTCCCCAAAACCTGACAGAGTCACCGTCCAGCATTCAACTGGAGCAAGCCGCGACGCAGCCGCATTGCAATTTGACAGCATCAATCCCTGACGCCGTCATGACCCTGGGTCCCGCGCCACCGAGCGTGGGCGGACTCAGTACGCGTAGAAGACAGGCGCCGTGGTGGTGGTGAAGAAGTCGTAGTAGGTGGCGACGTAGTTGTTGCCGCTGCCCGTCTCCCCGTAGATGCGGCCGTTCTTCGTGCCGTAGACGACCAGCGTCGCGCCGCCGTCCGTCTGGTCCAGGTTGCAGCTGTAGATGCTGCCCGACCCCAGGAACACCGCGATGCCCGAGCTGCGCACCACCGCCAGGGTCTCCGGGTCGATTTGCCGCACGCTGCAGGAGGTGGGCGCGCTGCCGCTGGGCGAATACTTGCCGGTGTACGTCACGGCCAGGCCGTAGCTGTTCGCCAAAAGCGCGCGGGCGGGGAAGGCGTAGGAGCCCGAGTCCAGCGTCACGCTCGCCTCCGGCCAGGGGCAGGTGCTGGAGGCCGCGCGCGTCACCGACACGCTGTACTTCGGCGGAACGGTGCCAGGGACCGTCGAGGCGGTGATGGAGTACGTACAGCCCTGCGTGGTACCGGTGGTCAGCGCGGCTTCCTGCTGGGCCCGCCCGGTCTGCTCCGGGGACTCGTCAGGGGCGCCGCAGGCGGCGAAGGCCGCGGCGGCACAAAACCAGACAGCGGATTTAATGAAGCGCATGCGGGGCTCCAGTCGCGTGGAAGGGATGGCGATTCAACCCCATCCCCTCCAAAACCCGACAGACAAAATGTCTGTCATTCAACCGAAGCAACCCGCCACACAGCCACATTGCAATCTGGCGGCGCTATTCCTTCTCCATGTCCCTATCCCAGAGCTGGACGCGGGTGTCGTCGTCCGTCAGGCGCCGGGTGAGCTCGGCGGCGATGGCGACGGAGCGGTGCTTGCCCCCGGTGCAGCCCAGGGCCACGGTGAGGTACGCCTTCCCCTCCTTCTGGTAGCGGGGGAAGAGGAAGCGGCAGAGGTCCACGACCTTCTCGAGGAACTGCTGCGTCTCGTCGCGCTCCAGCACGTAGGCCGCCACCTTGGGCACCTTGCCCGTGAGCCCCTTCAGCTCCGGGACGAAGTACGGGTTGGGCAGGAAGCGCACGTCCAGCACGAGGTCCGCCTGGGGCGGCACGCCGTAGCGGTAGCCGAACGACATGATGGACAGGCTGGGGCCCGCGGCGGGCTCCGGGCTGAAGCGCGCCTGCACCATGCGCTTCAAGTCGTGCACGTTCAGCGTGGACGAGTCGATGACCTGGTCGGCCAGCTCGCGCAAGTCCCGCAGGGCCTGGCGCTCCGCCTTGATGCCCTCGGCGACGGTGCCGTTGGGCGCCAGCGGGTGGCGGCGGCGCGTCTCACTGAAGCGGCGGATGAGGCTGTCGTCGCTGGAGTCCAGGAAGAGCACTTCCACCTGGTGCCCGGCGCGGCGGACCTCGGCGAGGATGCGGGGCGCGTCCTTGAGGAAGACGCCTTCGCGGACGTCCACCACCAGCGCCATGCGCTCGAAGTGGCCGCCCCCCGCCAGCTCCGTGAGCTTGGGAAGGAGCAGCACCGGCAGGTTGTCGATGCAGAAGAAGCCCGAATCCTCCAACGCGCGGATGGCGGTGGACTTCCCGGACCCGGACATGCCGGTGATGATGACGATTTGTTTCGCGGGGGCGGTCACTCGACCTCTTCTCCCAGGGTGCGGCGCATCGCCCCTTCGGCGATGGCCCGATTGAGCCGCTCGGCGAACTCTCTCGCCGAGTGGTGGCCCTGTAGCTTTAGCAACTGGTTGCGCGCGGCGACCTCGATGATGGTCGCCATGTTGCGACCCGGACGAACGGGCACCACCGACAGGGGGATGTCCACCCCCACAATCTGCAGGTGCCGGTCCTCCACGCCCAGCCGGTCATACTCCTGGTGGGGGTCCCACTCCTGGAGCTCGATGACCAGCTCGATTTTCTTCTGCTCGCGGACCGCGGCCACGCCGAACAGGTCCTTGATGTTGATGATGCCCAGGCCGCGAATCTCCATGTGGTGCTTGATGACCGGGTTGCCAGCGCCGTAGACGGCCCCCTTGCGGCGGGTGACGTCCACGATGTCGTCCGCCACCAGGCGGTGGGCCCGCATCACCAGGTCCAGGGCAATCTCGCTCTTGCCGATGCCGCTCTTGCCCAGCAGCAAGATGCCCACGCCGAACACGTCCATCAACACCCCGTGCAGGCTGCTGGACTCGGTGAGGGCCTCCTCCAGGAAGGTCTGCACCCGCATGATGAAGTCGCTGGAGAGCAGCGGCGTCTTCATCAGCGCCAGCCCCGCGCCTTCACACGCGGAGACGAGGGCCTGGGGGATGTCCAGGTCCTTGGTCACCACCACGCACGCCAGCTCCTCCTCGCCGAAGAGCTGCGCCAGCGCCTCGCGCTGCCGCGCTTCCGACAGCGTGGCCAGGTACGAAATCTCCGTGTTGCCGAACACCTGGACGCGGTTCGGATGGAGGTGCTCGGTGAAGCCCGCCAGCGCCAGCCCCGGCTTCTGGATGCGCGAGGACACCACGGTGCGCGTCAGCCCGCCGCCGCCGGCGACGAGCATCAGCCGCATGTCGTAGTCGCGGTCCTCGAGGAGCTGGGAGATGCGGATGGATTTCATCGTCAGGGCGTGGATATCACCGGTGAGGCCCTTTGAGGGGGACGGCCTTCCTTGGGCCCTCAACGAGAGGGGCCCAGGTAGGACTCCCGGGGCCCGGCCGCCCCACCGGGCGGTAGCGCGCGGCTTCCGGCAGGCAACGGAAGCCCACGTAAGGCCATTCCGTGGGGCCCCGGCCGCTGGTAAGCCGGAAATCATGTCCGACTGTCTCTTCTGCAAGATTCGCGACGGGCTCATCCCCGCCAAGGTGGTCTACCGCGACGACGTGTGCGTGGCCTTCGAGGACATCAACCCCCAGGCCCCCACCCACCTGCTCTTCATCCCGCACAAGCACATCCCCACGGTGAATGACATCACGACGGAGGACCAGGCCCTGGTGGGCCACCTCTTCACCTCGGCCGCCAAGGTGGCCCGGGAGCGCGGGCACGCGGACGCGAACAATGGCTACCGGGTGGTGATGAACACCCACGCGCACGCCGGCCAGACGGTCTTCCACATCCACCTGCACCTGCTGGCGGGCCGTCCGCTGGGCTGGCCGCCGGGCTAATCCCGCGCGCCCCCCACCCCGGAGCCGGTGCTAGCGTCGGGCGCCGAGATGCCCTTCTCATCGGAATCGTCTCCCGGGAACCGGCGGGCCTATACGCTGCTGTCCCTGCTGCTCGCGGGCGTGGCGGGCCTGGTGAATGCCACGGGCTTCGTGGCGCTGGGCCTGCACACGTCGCACATGTCCGGGAACATGGCCACGCTGGGAGAGTCGCTCGCCTCGGGCAACGCGGCCCTGGCCTGGCTGGCCGCGCAGCTGCTGCTGTCCTTCCTGCTGGGCGCCATGTCCGCGTCGGTGCTGCTGGAGGCCTCGCGCCAGCGTCCCCGAGGCCGCCACTCCTCCGCGCTGCTGCTGGAGGCGCTGACGCTGGGCGGAATCGGCGCCTGGCTGTCGTACCACCCCGGCACACGCGAGCCGACGCTCATGTGGGGCCTGGCCTATGCCATGGGGCTCCAGAACGCGCTCGTCACGCGCGTCTCGGGCGCCGTGGTGCGCACCACGCACATCACCGGCCTCATCACCGACATCGGCATCCAGTTGGTGCGGCTGGGCTCCTGGCTGCGCGAGGGCACGCGGGGCCAGGGCGGCCCGGGCCTGCGCCGCCGGCTGGGGGCGCTGCCCACCGCCGTTGAGTTCGAGCGGACCCGGCTGCACCTGGGGCTCGGCGCCGCCTTCCTGGGCGGCTGCACGCTGGGGCCCTTGCTCTTCGTCCGGTTTGGCGCGGCCACCCTGGCGGTGCCCTGCGTGGTGCTGGTGATGCTGGTGGCGCTCGACCTGAGCGCCGTCGCCACCTCCGGCCCCCCGGCGATGCCGCGCGCCTGAGTCACTCCGCCCCGGGCTGGGCGGACGCGGGGCCAGGCGGGCCGGAGGAGGCCTCCACGTCCTTGACGCTCGCCGAGGGCCTGCCGCGCCGGAGCACATGCAGCACGCTGCTCTTCTCGTCCGTCCAGGTGAAGTCGGGGTCCTCCCGCAGGCCCAGCCGGCGCACGCGCGCGGAGGCCCGGGTGAAGGTCGGTCCCCAGGAGAACTCGCGGTCCGGGCTGAGCACCATCCAGTTGCTGCGCAGCGCGTCCCCCTGCGTCTCGTTGACCACCAGCGCCGCGTGCAGCCCCAGCGCCCGCGCGTGGGCCAGCGTCAGCGGCACCAGGTCCAGGTGGACGTTGCTGATGTGCAGCGCCAGCACGCCGTGAGGCGCCAGGTGCGCGCGGTAGAGCGCCACCGCCTCCTGGGTGAGCAGGTGCACCGGCACCGCGTCCGAGGAGAAGGTGTCCAGCGCGAGCACGTCGAAGCCCTGCGCGCCGCCCGCCTCCAGCTCCTGCTCCAGGGAGATGCGCGCGTCCCCCTCCACGAGCTCCACCTTCGCCGGCGTGTCTCCCAGAAAGGAGAAGTAGCCGCCCTCGCCTCGCGCCAGCGCGATGACCGCGGGGTCGATTTCGTAGAAGCGCCCGGTGTCCTCCGCCTCGAGCAGCGCCGCGCTGGTGCCCACGCCCAGCCCCAGCACGCCCACGCGCAGCCCCGCGGGCAGCCCCACCGCTTCGCGCAGCCGGCGCTGCTCGGCGATGGCCAGCCCCAGGCCCGCCTCCGGCGTGTAATACGTCGTGGGCACGCCCCTGCGCTCGGGCGTCACGTACTGGAGCCCGTGGGTGATGGCGCCGTGCAGCAGCGTGAAGCGGTGGTCCTCCGGCGAGCCCACGCCCTGCTCCATCACCCGCACCACGCCGAAGAAGTTGCGCGAGGCGAAGCGCGCGCGGCGCTGCTCGCTGGCCATGGTGTACGTCAGGTGCCCGGCCACCAGGAGCAGCATGGCGCCGCGAAGGACGCGCTGCAGCCGCTGCGTCCGCGTCGCTTCGCCCTCCTGCTTCGCCACGCCCACCAGCGCCACGACGCAGCACGCGCCCAGCGACAGGGGGTACTCCCAGTAGGCGCTGAAGACGGCGGGGGCCAGCACGCTGATGAGCAGCCCGCCCAGCACGCCGCCCGCGGACACCCACAGGTAGAAGGCGCTGAGGTGGCGCGGCGGAGGACGCAGCCGGTACAGCTCGCCGTGGCACACCATGGCGCCCGCGAAGAGGGCCACGGAGTACGCGGCCAACTGGAGCGTGAGCGAGGACTGCGGCCCCTGCGTCTGCGCGTGCGCCACGCCCGCGCCCGAGGCGATGAGCAGCACCGCGTAGACGGTCCGCGAGTAGAAGGACTCGCGGGAGAAGGCGAGGATGAAGGTCAGCAGGTAGACGGCCAGGGGCAGCACCCAGAGGAAGGGGCCGGCCGCCACGTCCTGGGAGAGCTGGTTCGTCGTCGCCAGCAGCAGCACCGACGCGCAGGTGCTCAGCCCCAGCCACGTCATCGTGGCGCGCACGGTGGGACGGGCCACCTGGGCGGAGGCCTCCGCCGTGGGCGCTTCCGTCAGCGGCGTGGCCGTCACGGGCGCGGCCGTGGCGACAGTCGCCGTGTCCGGCTGCTTCATCACGTCCCATGCGCACACCGCGCAGGCCACGGCGAAGCAGACGAAGCCCACGCCCCAGCTCCACGCCTGGTCGCCGCGCCCCACCCACGGCTCCACCAGGAAGGGATAGCCGAGCAGCGCCAGCAGCGAGCCCGCGTTGGACAGCGCGTACAGCGGATAGGGCGAGCGGCCCGGACGCGCGCGGGCGAACCAGGACTGGAGCAGCGGGCCGGTGGTGCTCAGCACGAAGAAGGGCAGGCCGATGGTGACCGCCAGCATCGCCAACAGCCGGGGCACGGCCAGCGCGGTGCCCTCCGGACGCCATTCAGGCCCGGGCGCCACCGGAGAGCCCGCCAGCAACGCGCGGGCGCCCAGCAGCAGCACCGCCACCGTCAGCAGACCCAGGTGGACGCGGGCCTGCGTGCGAGGCGCCAGCCGCGAGGCGAGGCCGTGCGCGTACGCGTAGCCCCCCAGCAACACCGCCTGGAAGAACAACATGCACGCCGTCCACACGCCGGGCGTTCCGCCGTACCACGGCAAGGAGTAGCGCCCCACCAGGGGTTGCACGCCGAACAGGAGGAACGCGCTGGCGAAGATGGCGATGGCGTAGCGGGACATGTTGGCGGTCCAGGAAGAAGGTTCAGCGCGAGGGTGCTCGGGGCGCGAAGAGCCGGGCGCCGGACGGAGCCAGCGCGGTCTCCATGGGCAGCCCGTAGAGCGCTTCCAGGGAGGCACGCTCCAGCACCTCGCTCGCCGTCCCCCGCGCGAGCACCTGGCCGTCCCGGAGGAGCAGCACATGGGTGGCGAAGGTGGCGGCGAGGTTCACATCGTGCAGCACCGCCACCGCGCCCAGCCCCGCGTCCACGCGCGCGCGCACGCGGTCGAGCGAGCCCACTTGATGGGCCACGTCCAGGAAGGCGGTGGGCTCATCCAGCAGCAACAGCTCCGGCTGCTGCACCAGTCCTCGCGCCAGCATCAACATCCGGCGCTCGCCGCCAGAGAGGGCCTCCGATGGCCGCTCGGCCAGGTGCGCGATGCCGAGCTCCGTCATCACCTCCCGCGCGAGCGCCACGTCGCCCTCGGACGGCAGGCCCCAGAGGCCCAGGTGCGGGCTGCGGCCCATCAACACCAGCTCCAGGCCGCTGAAGCCCTCCGCGGATTCGAACGTCTGAGGCACCCACGCCACCTTGCGGGCGAGCGCCCGGGGTTCCCAGGCGGCGCGCTCCCGGCCCAGCAGGCGGACCTCTCCGCGCGTCCAGGGTCCCATGCCCAGCACCGCGCGCAGCAGCGTGCTCTTGCCCGTCCCGTTGGGGCCCAGCACCGCCCACAGCTCACCAGGCCGGACCTCGCACGCCACATCCCGCAGGATGGGATGAGGACCGTAGCCCGCGACCAGCGCCCGGGTGACGAGCAGGGGCTCCACGGGACTAATACAGCTCCTTCTGCTTCTGCAGCAGATAGCGCTTCATCGCCCGGACCTTGCGCAGCGCTTCCGGGTTGTTGCTGCTGCCCGCGGCCTCCACCTCGCTCTTCACCTCGGCGTACCGCGTGCACCAGAGGCCGAGCACCACGCACGAGTGCTCCGCGTTGAGCTGGTTGAAGAGCGCGTTCGTGTCGCGCCACTCCTTCTCCAGCGTGGTGAGCGGACGGGCGCGGGCGGAGCGAGTCTTGCGGACCGACGGCGCGCGCTTCACGGGAGCCACGGTGTTCGGCTGCGCGTCCAGCGGCGCGAGGAAGGAGTCGTCGAGCGCGCCTCCGTCGGGCGCGGGAGCGGTGGGCGTGGCAGCGGTTGGCGCGGGCGCTCCCGGCGTCGAGGTCCCCGCCTGCGCCGCGGTGCCCTCGGGAGGCTGGCCGGCCTTGCCCGCCTGCGCTTCGCCGGGAGCGGAGGGACGCAGGGGCTGCGCGGGCGGGGGCCCTCCGGGCGCCTCCGGCATGAACTGGCTCAGCACCTGGGCGCGGAGCTCCGGGGGCCCCAGGAAGAAGGCGCCGGCCACGGCCAGGCTGATGAACAGCAACACCAGCACGAACACGAGTGGGCCCTTACGGCGGCGCTCGGGGCGCTCAGGCATCGTCGTGCGGCGGGTGTCCTCTTTCGCGATGCGCTCGGCCGAGCGCGTCTCCGGCCGGACGGGCATCGTCGTGCGCCGCGTCTCCTCGTTGGGCGTGAGGGAGACGCGGACATCGTCGTCGCTCTCGTCGTCGTCTTCTTCCGTCACGACAGGGGCGGGCGCGGGGGGACGCACGGCGGAGACGGAACCTGTCCTGCGCGCGGTGCTGGCCGGCGCCATCCCCGGTGAAGACGACCGGGTACGCCGTGCCTTGGGCCGGGAGGCGCCGGACCGCTCCTCGTCCTCGGCGCCTTCCACGTCGTTGAAGAGGCCCGCGTCCAGCACCACGCGCGGCTGCGTGTCGTCGTGGCGGGTGACGCGCGGGTCCGTGTCGGCGTGATGCGCGACGCGGGGCTGGGTGTCGTCGTGACGCTCGGTTCGCGTCGGACGGTGGATGCGCGGATGCGTGTCGGCGTCAGCGATGCGCGCCGCGGAGTCCTCGTGCCCCACATCCTCGGTGGAGAGCACGGGCAGCTCCGACGAGGCGTCCGCCTGGGCCGGCGCGTCGGTCGAAGAAAGGCCGGCTTCATCCTCGGACACGCCCGCGTCGGGCTCGTGCGCGGCCGCGGCTTCGTCCTCGGGGGAGAGGGCCTGCCCGCCATGAGCAGGCGTGGCGTCCACCGCGGGCTCGTCCACCGCGGGCTCGTCCACCGGCGGCATCGAGCGCGGCGTCGCAACGTGCTCTGCCCCCACGACCGGCATCCCCGCCGAGGACATCGTGCGCGATGGCGAATCACCGAGCGGCCCGTCCACCGAGGACATGTCCACGGAAGCGACCGGACCCGGAGCGGCCTCGTCCCGCGCATCCGACGCAGGCACTTCCACGGAGGAAATGGCGCGAGGCGGCGTCGAGTCCGGCGGAGGCGGCTGGACGGCCTCCATCACCACCGAAGCCGTTCGAGACATCGGGCCAGAAGGAGGTGACTCGCTGAACGCCGCCTCGTCCTCCCGCGACGACAGCGCCTCGACCGGGGGCGCACTCCCGAACGCGCCCTCTCGCTCCGAAGCGGCGTCCTCGTCTTCGGACAGCGCGAGGTCATCATCCGCGTATCCGTCAGCCCCTTCCGAGACCTCAACGTCAGGCATCGACGCCAGCGCCGACGTGCGCGGCACCGAAGCGGGAGCAGGCACGTTGACCGCGGGCATCACCACCACGCCCGTGCGCGGCAGCACCGCTCCGGGCGCGTGCGGCTCGGCCCCTGGCGGCGGCGGTCGCGAGTTCACCGTGCCCTGCGCCCCACGCGGCGGCACCTCGGGAGTGGACGCCCCCAGCGAGGCAATCACGCTCGGGCTCGCCTCGGACGTCCTGCCCCGAAGCGACTCGGCCTTCGCGTCCGTGGACTCCACCGGGACGGGCGCGTCCGCGGCAGACGACAGCCCGCCCAGGCTCGGCATCGCCAGCTCGGTCGGCCGCAGGTGCGACGGAAGCAGCGCACGCGCGGCGGCCACGCCAGGCGGCACCGCCTCGGGCGGCATCGACGTCATCTGGACCTCGCGCGTCATCGCGGGCGCGCGAGGAATGGGGGCAGACGAAGGACTCACCCCGCCACCGCGAACGAAGGCCTCGGGCCCCACCTCCACCGAGGGCGCCGGGTCCTGGCGCACGCCCCGCGCCCGAGCCGCCTCCTCCAGCGCCTCGATGGGGAACGCGGGGCGGGTGGACTCGTCCATCGGGACGCCCGGGCGCGTCTCACCGTCCGTCACCGGACCACCGCCCTCGCGGCTGCGGGGCGTGGGGAAGAACGACAGCGGCTCCACCGGGCCATCCAGGCGGATGGTCTTCGCCGGCAGCATCGCGTGCGTCAGCTTCGGCGCCAGCGGATCATCCGACACCGAGGCCTGCGCGCGGACCTCTTCCGTGGACAGGCGCGGCACGTCCTTGAGGCTCGCCAGGAGGCGCCGCTCGGACTGGAAGTCCGCCGCGAACAGCTCGCGCATGAAGCGGCTGACGCTCTCCGGGCCCGCGCTCGAATCAATCTCCATCAGGCAGGCGTGGAGCCGCCCGCGGAACTCCTCCGCCGTCTGGAAGCGCTGCGACGGGTCCACCGCCAGCGCCTTGGCCACCAGCGTCGTCACCGCGGGCGGCGTGAGCGGCTCCACCTGGTCCAGCGGCGCGATTCGCGGGTTCGCCACCAGGGACATGAGCTCACCCGGGTGGACCCCGTCGAACGGGTTCTTCCCGCAGATGAGCTCGTAGAGGCAGAGCCCCACCGCGTACAGGTCGCTGCGGCGGTCCACCGGCTGGTGCCGCGCCTGCTCCGGCGACATGTAGAGGAACTTGCCCAGGATGATGCTGGGGTTCGTCTTCGCCGCCGACAACCGGCTCTTGGCGAGCCCGAAGTCGATGACCTTCACCTCCCCTTCGTAGGAGATGAGGATGTTCTGCGGCGAGATGTCCCGGTGGACGAGCTTCAGGTCCTCCCCGTCGTCGTCCTTCTTGCGGTGCGCATAGGCCAGCGCGTCCAGCACCCGGCCCATGGTGTAGAGGATGAACGTGACGGGCAGCGGCATCTGCCTGTCCCTGACGCGCGCGGCCACCTTGCGCAGGTCCTTGCCGTCCACGTGCTCGAGCGCCATGTAGGCCTCGTCCTCGTGGAGGCCCATGTCCAGCACCTGGGCGATGGAGCCGTGGCTCAGGCGGACCAGGGTGCGGGCCTCGCCCACGAAGCGCTCGACGAAGTCCGCGTCCGCGGCCAGCTGCGGGAGGATTTTCTTGATGACGCAGAGCTTCTCGAACCCCTGCGCCCCCTCCAACCGCGCGAGGTAGATCTCTCCCATGCCCCCCGTCGCCAGATGGGACAGGAGCGTGTACCGGCCAAACGGCTGGGGCCGGAAAGGTCTCAACCGGGCGGGTTGGGTTGACGAGTTCATGCGGTGCGGGGGTTCACCACGACGGGGTCCGCATTGAACCCTGTCCCGGTACGTCGCAGCAACCCGTCAACCGGCCGCGCCCCCCTCAGCGGAAGCCGGGATTGGTCAACTGGCCTACATCCTCTTCCAGCACCTCGAAGGCCGCTACCTTGTCCTTCGGGGGACGGATGAGGCGCTCGCCCAGCGGGTGGACGTCGAAGCGGGCCCCCACCGTGGCCAGGACCTTGCCGGTGATGAGCACCTGGCCCGGACTGGCGGTGCCGGCGAG
>NZ_JAAIYB010000579.1 GCF_010894475.1 Myxococcus vastator | reverse complement strand
AAGTGTATAAGAGACAGGGGGGCCGCAGGGGCCAGGGCCTGACAGAGCGCGCGCACGGAGGCGTGCTCAACGAGCTCGCGCGGGCTCGGGGCGCGCGTCAGCCGCGGCTCCAGCCGGGCGGCGAGCTCGGCCAGGGAAGTCGCGTCGAAGCCATGGTCCTCGAGGCTCGCGTCGAGGTCCACGTCCTCCCGGCGCACCGCGAGGACCTCGGCGATGGTCGCGAGGACGTCGTCCGCGACGTCCGGCGCGACGGGCGCCGTCCTCACATCAAAGGCGCGGTCGATGCGCTCGACGTCGCCCTCGACGATGGCCATCACCGGCTCGGTGGAGTGCAGCGCCCGCACGAAGAAGTCGAGCCCCTCGCGGGTGCTCAGTGGCTTCATGCCCAGCGTGTGCAGCAGGTGCGCCTCAATCTGGGCGTCCACGTGCATGCCGCCCTCGCGCCACAAGGGCCAGGTGATGGACAACGAGCGCCCGTGGCGCTGGCCCCGCCGCACCTGCTCCAGGCGCCCCCGGGCGAAGTGGTCGAGGAAGCGATTGGCGAAGGCGTAGTCCGTCTGCCCCACGTTGCCGATGACGCCCGCCAGGGAGGAGAACAGGACGAAGAAGTCGAGCGGCAGGTGCCGGGTCGCCGCGTCCAGGTGGAGCGCGCCCAGGAGCTTGGGCTGGAGGACCGACGCGATGTCCTCGTCGCGCTTCTGGGCGACCATGGCGTCGCGCAGCACCCCCGCCGAGTGGATGATGCCGTGGAGGGCGCCGAAGCGGCCCACGGCCTCGCCCACCAGCGTCTCCACCGCGTCTGCCCGCGAGACATCCGCCTGCCGGTACACGGCCTCGGCGCCCAGGCTGGCCAGCTCCCGGAGCTGGTCGCGCACGGTGTCGTCCTCGGGCGAGCGCCCGGCCAGCACGAGCCGCGCCCGGACCCGCCGGGCCAGCCACCGGGCGAAGAGCAGGCCCAGCCCGCCGCGGCCTCCCGTGATGAGGTAGACGCCACGCTCCCTCAAGAGCGGCGCGTCGTCCGGGTCGGCGAGCGGCGACAGGCGGGTCCGGCACAGCCGCGCGCGGCCCTCCGCGCCGATGCGGACCTCGTCATCCGGCGCCTCGGGAGGTGACAACTCCTGGAGCAGCAGGGCCGCGGAGACGGCTGGCGCCTCGGACAGCTCCACGGTCCGGTAGCGCAGCGCGCGGTGCTCCCGGTTGATGGACTTGCAGAACCCCGAGAGCGCGGCGTGCTGGGGCGCGGCGCTCGCCGGCCCCTGGTAGACGCACAGCAGCCGGAGGGACGGCACGGGCCGTGCCTTCAGCCACGCCTGGGTGAAGGCCGTCAGCGCGTGGATGCCCTGCGCGAGCGCCGTGTCCAGGTGCTGCGCGGCGAGCTCCTGGGGCGGGTGACGGGCCCAGGCGTGGATGGCGCGGGCGGGGAGCCCCCCTCCCTGCCGGAGGGCCTGGAGCAGGCGCTCGACGTCCTCGACCCGCGCGGGGTCGACTTCGTAGACGCCGTCGCCGGCCGCACGGAAGCCCGGCCCCGGCTTCACGAGGAACACGGGCCCGGAGACCAGGCGCCGGAGCGCATCGCGCAAAAGAGCGTCGTGGTCGAAGACCAGCAGCGGCCCCCCGGGCTCGGAGGCGGCGCCTTCCAGGGGCTCGGGCACCCAGCGCTCGCCCAGGACGCGGGTGGGGGCCTGCTGCTTCTGCCCAGGGACCTCCCGAACGCGGAAGTCCTCCAGGCGGACGAGCACCTGCCCCGTCACGTCGGTGAGGCAGAGGTCGAAGGTCTCCACGTCCTTGCGCCGCCCCGTGCGCGTGACATGGACGAGGCACTCCAGGGGCACGGGCTGATGGAGGTGGACCGCGCCCAGGGAGAAGGGCAGCCAGGACGCGGCGCCCCCCGCTTGCGCTCCGTCTGAAAGGAGGCCCACCACGGCCTGGAGCGCGCCGTCGAGGAGGGCCGGTGGGAGCACGACGTCGGGTGACGGGGCCGCGGCGCCAGGCTGCCGCAGCGTGGCCAGCGCCTCGTCCCGGCCCACGTGGAGCTGCTGAAGCGGGCGCAGGCTCTCGCCGTACTCGAGCCCGCGTGCGCTCAGGAGCGCGTAGCAGTCCCGCGATGACAGCACCCGCGGACAGCGCGCCCGGAGGGCCTCGGGCTCCTGTCGGAGGGGAGGCTTCGGCGTGGCTTCCTGGCGCTGCAGCCGTCCCTGCGCGTGGAGCGTGCCGTCCGCGCCGACGAGGCGAAAGCCCAGGGGGGCGCCGTCCTGCTGGAGCGTGAGGGAGACCTCGAGCGCAGCGGCCCCAGGCGCCAGCATCACGGGGCTGGCCCAGGTGATGTCGCGCAGGGCGCTGACAGTCCCGGCGCCGGCCAGCCGCGCCGCGCCCAGCGCCATCTCCAGGCACGCGACGCCAGGGAGGACTTCGCGCCCACCCACGCGGTGGTCCGCGAGGAGCGGCGTTGTCGCCGGGAAGGTCGTGGTGAAGCGCACGGCCTCCAGCGTGGAGGTGTTGTGTCCCAGCAAGGGATGCAGGCGCGTCGGCGGCTGCGTCGTGGCCGCGGGCGTCGTCCTGGGCAGCCAGTACGAGCGGTGGGCGAAGGGATATGTCGGCAGCGGGAACCGCCCTGGCACGCCATGGGGGTAGAGCTCCGCCCAGTCGATGTCCGCGCCCTCCACCCAGCGCGCCGCCAGCGCCCTGAGCGCCGGGACATCCTCACCCTGGGGCGACACCTTCACCCGGGACTGTTCGGCCCGGAGCCGTCCCTGGAAGCAGGTGTCGGGAGGGGCCTGTCCGTCCAGGAAGCGTCGCAGCTGCTCACGCAGGTCGTCCTGGCTGGTGGCGACCAGGGCCAGCCGCGCCGCCATGGCCTCGTTGCGCGTCTGGAGCGAGTAGGCGAGCCGCGCGAGGCTCACCGCGGGCCCCGTCGCCTCCGGCGCGGCCTGCCGGTCGAGGAAGCGGAGGATTCGCTCCGCGTACGGACGGAGCTGCTCCTCCGCGCGCGCCGACAGCACCACGAGCCGGGGGCGCTCATGCGCCGCGGGCGGAGACGGAGGCGGCAGGTGCTCCTCGACAATGACATGGGCGTTGGCGCCGCCAGCGCCAAAGGAGCTCAGCCCCGCCCGTCTGGGGAGGCGGTGTCCCTCGACGCCCGCGGGGGCGGGCCAGTCGCTCAGCGCCTGCTGCACGCGGAAGGGCGTGGCCTGGAAGTCGATGAACGCATTGAGCCGCTGCGCGTGGAGCGAAGGGGCCAGCTGCTGGTGCCGCATCTGGAGCAGGACCTTGGTCAGCCCGGCCATGCCCGCGGCGGCCTCCAGGTGCCCGACGTTCGACTTCACCGAGCCGATGGCGCAGCGCCAGCCCGGCGCCGTCCTCCGCTGGAAGGCCTTGCCCAGGCCGGAAACCTCGATGGGGTCGCCCAGGCTCGTCCCCGTCCCATGGGCCTCGATGTACCCGAGCGTCTGTGGCTCCACGCCCGAGCGCTCCAGCGCCTCGGTGATGAGCGTGGCCTGCGCGTCGGGGTCGGGCACCGTGTAGCCGTTGGCGCGGCCTCCGTGATTGACCACGGTCGCGCGGATGACGCCGTGGATGTAATCCCCGTCCGCCTCCGCGCGGGACAGGGGCTTGAGCAGGACGGCGCCCACGCCCTCACCTGGGACGTAGCCGCTGCCCCCCTCGCCAAACGCGCGGCACCGCCCATCCTGGGCAAGCATCCGGAGCTCGCTCAGGAGCACGTACTTGCTGGGGTGCAGCATGAGGTTGACGCCGCCAACCAGCGCCTGTTCGCACTCCTCGCGCCGCAGGCTCTCGCAGGCCAGATGCAGCGCCGTCAGCGAGGAGGAGCACATCGTGTCCAGGGCCAGGCTGGGCCCACGGAAGTCAAAGAAGAAGGAGACCCGGTTGGCGATGGAGGCGGCGAACGAGGACGGCGAGAGCGGGTTGCCCTGGAGGGTTTCCTCCAGGCCGAGCAGCGCGTACTGCCCCCACATCACGCCCACGAACACGCCCACCTTGCGGCCGCGCAGGGCGCGTCCCGCGTAGCCCGCGTCTTCGAGCACCTGCCAGGCCGTCTCCAGGAACAGCCGCTCCTGCGGATCCATGAGCTCTGCTTCCCGCGGCGACAGGTTGAAGAGCCGGGCATCGAACCGGTCAATGCCTTGAAGGAAGCCCCCCCACTGGCTCTGCGTGGTTCCCGGACGGCTGGCGGATGGGTCGAACCAGGGCGCGTGGTCCCAGCGCTCCGGAGGAACCTCGGTGATGCAGTCCTTCCCGGCGCGGAGGTTCTCCCAGAACGCCTCCAGGTCCTCGGCCCGGGGGTAGCGGCCCGACAGCCCGATGATGGCGATGGGCTCGTCCC
>NZ_JAAIYB010000578.1 GCF_010894475.1 Myxococcus vastator | reverse complement strand
GAGCCGAAGCCACCCGCCGCTACTTCTTCACGTAGTTCTTCAGGTACGGCGCCGAGTGGACCTCCGCGCCGTTCAGCACGCACCCGACGATGGGCGCGCCGCCCAGGCTCTCCACCGCCTGGTGCACCGCCTTGCCCGACGTCACGTTGGCGCGGATGACCATCAGCACGCCGTCCGCCTGGTGGCCCAGAATCGCCGCGTCCGCGAAGGGCAGCGTGGGCGGCAAGTCGATGTAGACCTCGTCGAAGCCCTCGCGCACCGCCTTGAGGAACTGCTTCATCCGGCCGCTCGCCAGCACCTGCGCGGTGTCCTCGGGGGTGACGCCCGCGGGGATGAGGGCCAGGCGCGTGGAGTTGAACCGCCGCACCACGTCCCGCACCTCGCAGTCCCCCGCCAGCAGCTCCGCCAGGCCCGTCTTGTTGCGCATGCCCAGCGTGGCCGCCACGCCGCCCCGGCGCAGGTCCGCGTCCACCAGCAGGATGCGGCGCTCCGGGTTCGCCCGGGCCGCGGCGAGCGCCAGGTTGACGCTCGTCACCGTCTTGCCCTCCCCCGGCATCGCCGAGGTGAGCGCGACGACCTTCATCGGCCGCAGCTCCCGCATCCGCTCCAGCCTGTAATAAAGACTGCGGTACTGCTCCGCCGCGGCCGACGCCGGCGCCGTCAACGTCACCACCCGCCGGTCCACCGCGTTGCCGCCCGTCGGGTTGTCATCCACTCGGGGGAGGAAGTTGCCCGCCCGTTCCATCGTCTGATCCATGTCCGTCCTCCGTCCTTTTCCGGCGAGACTCAGTTCAACGTCGTGGGGTTGGACACGCTGTTTCGAGCCCCCGAAGCCGGCATCAGAATCCGCCGCTCCGTCTTGCCTTGCATTTCCGGGACCACCGCGAGCACAGGCAGCGTCAGGCGCTGGCGAACCTCGGTGCCATCGCGCAGGCTGTCGTCGCGCATCTCCAGGACCGAGCCCGTCAGCACGCCCAGGCCCAGGGCCAGGAGGAAGACGATGAGCATGCCCGCCATGCGGTCCGGCCGGGCCGGGGTCGCCGGCACGCCCGCCGGGGAGATGACGTTGAACAGGCTCTTGGCGCTCTTGGCCTCCAGCTCCTGCGCGATCTCCGCCTCCACCTTGCGGCTCACCACGCTCTGGTACTTGGTGCGCGCGATTTCGTAGTCGCGGTTCATCACCGCCAGCTCGTGCGCCCAGCGCGGGGTGTTGTTCAGCCGGGCCTGGTACGCCTCGGCCTGCTTCTGGAGGTCCTGAATCTCCTGCTGGATGTTGCCAATCAGCGAGGCCACGCGGGTGCGCTCGGCGCGCTCGGCCCACAGGCGACCTTCAGCGTCCTTGCGGCGCGCGGACATGCTGTCCAGCTCCGTCTTCAGGCGCTTCACCTCCGGGTGGTCCTCCGTCCAGGTGGTGCGGGCGTTGACCAGTGAACGGGTGAGCCCGTTCTCCGCGGCCTCGAGCCGGCCGGCCTCGCTGTCCACCGCGTTGCGAGCGCGGGCCAGGTCGGAGCGGCGCGCCTCGGCGACCCGCAGCTCCTCCGACTTCGTCTGGAGCTGGTGCGACACGCGCTCCAGGCCGCGCATGTTCATCTCCATCTGCTCGGGCAGCTCGCCCAGGTGGTCCACCTTGAACTGGGAGATCTTCCCCTCCCAGGCGCTGACCGCCTTGCCCAGCGCCACCATCTCCTCGTTGAAGAGGTCGGTGGCGCGCGCCGCCTGCGCCTGACGAATCTTCAGCGTCTCATCGGAGAAGATGGTCGGCAGGCGGTTGGCCACCTGCGCCGCCACCTGCGGGTCGCGGTTGGCGTAGGTGAGCTCGAAGGCCGTCTCACCCTCCACGCGCACCGTGAGGTCCTTGCGCATCTGCGCGACGGCGGACTCCATGCCCTTCTCCGAAACGATGTCCGGATAGAGGTTCATCTCCTCGATGGCCTTCTGGAGCACCGGACGCGCCAGCAGCTCCTGTCGAACGGTGAGCAGCCGCTGCTCGATGATTTCGCTCACCGTGCGCTGCACCATTTCCTCACCTGGCCGCTGCGGCTCCACGCGGACCACCACTGAAGCCTCGTACATGCTCGGCCGGGTCATCACGATGGCTGCGCCCACCAAGAAGACCACTGCTGCGATGGCACCGACCAGGGCCTTGCGTCGCCACAGGGCTCCCAGAAGCTGGTCTGCCGTCATCCCTCGCTCCATGTTCCGCTCCTCCTCCATCCCACGCGCTGTAGCTACCAAGGCGTCACCACCAAACGGACGGCGAACACATTGCGCGTCAGGTCCACCGCGCTCGCCGAATCCGCCAGCCCGACCTGAGCGATTCGATCCACCGCACCCTGCGCCGACAGGCGCCGGTCAATGCGGTACTCCACACCACCACTCACCGCGTAGCCCTGCGACAC
Organism: Myxococcus vastator; assembly: GCF_010894475.1. GTDB lineage: Bacteria > Myxococcota > Myxococcia > Myxococcales > Myxococcaceae > Myxococcus > Myxococcus vastator. Next base: position 1,950 of record NZ_JAAIYB010000578.1, on the reverse strand, counting down.
CCGCGGCGCTCCCCTGAACACGGCCCAGTCCAGCGACGGGGCCTGCCCGTTGCGGAAGAAGCTGGCCGCGCCAAAAAGCGAGACCTTCTGGGTGAACCGGCGCGCCAGCATCACCGACGCGTAGTCCGCCCACAGCGCGTTGGTGAAGCCGTTCGCGCCCACCAGGTCGTGTCCCATCGACACGCCCACGTCGAACAGCTCCCCCGCGCGCTGCAGCTCCACGTTCACTCGCGGAACCCACCCTCCCTGCTGGGCCACCGGCGCCAGGTACCGCACGGGGCCCGCCCGGACGGTGAAGGTGGTAGGCCGCGTCAGCCGATACCGCAACCCCAGCGCCGCGCCGTGCGACTGGCTCAGCGTCCCCTCATAGAGGAAGCCCTGGTACCGATACTCCAAGCCCAGGCTGAGCCGGCGCGTGGCGCGGTACCAGCCTTCGATGGAGGGCGTGTGCGCGTACCCCGCGCGCTGCCCCACGTCGATGATGCGCACCGCCTCGAAGCGGTAGCCCGCGCGCACGTCCAGCCGCTCCGCCACGCGGTTCGTCACGCCCAGCGTCGCCTGCGTGAAGAACGTGGGCAGCGTGGAGCGCGCCAGGCCGTCACGCGGCAGCGAGCTGGGGTCCGTGACACGGAACACCCGGATCGCCGTGTCCAGCCGCAGCCGGCGCGTCATCTGGTGCCGGGCCTCCAGACCGCCCCGGTGGTCCAGCGTCGTCCTGCCCGACCCATGCCGCATCAGCAGGTCAGCCGCGTAGAAGCTGTCCAGCGTGAGCCGCGCGTCCTTCGCCTCCAGTCCCAGCCGCGGCGTCACCTTCGTCATCAGCTGGCCGGTGCCGTCACCGCCCAGGCGCAGGTCGTCGTCGAACCGCTCCTCGGCCGTCAGCCGAAGCCGGGGTTCCCACACCGTCGCGGCCTGCGTGGCGGGCGCGCCGAACATGAGGCCCGCGAGTAGCCACTTCTTCCAGTTGCCCTTCACCGTCGCCCTCCGTCCCGTACGCCAACCACCGCCCACGTCCACGACGCCCACCGCGGCATCACCCTTCACGGAACGACGACGGTGTCACCCGGCCGGAGCATGACCTCGTGTCCGCCATCCGGAGAGATGAGGTCGCTGTAGCGCACCGGAATCTGGCCGCCCTTGCTGTCGGTGCGGATGACCACGATGCCGTCCGAGTTGGCGAAGTCCGTGAAGCCACCCGCCAGCGCGATGGCCTGCAGCAGCGACACGCGGCCGCGCAGCGGATAGGCGCCCGGGTGGGCCACCTCGCCGGTGACGAACACGCGGCTGCTGTTCACCTCGCGGACAATCACCGTCACGCGCGGCTCCTGCACGTACGGCTGATAGGCCGCCTTCAGCGAGTCAGCCAGCTCCGTGGGCGTCTTGCCCGCGGCGTGGACCTCGCCCACCATGGGCATGGAGATGTAGCCATCCGGACGGACTGGCAGCGTCCGGGACAGCTCCGCGTCACGCCACACCGCGATGTCCAGCACGTCCTCACGGCCAATCCGGTAGGGCTGCTCCGTGTTGTCCACCTTCACCTGCGGCTGGTGCGCGCAGCCCCCCAGGAGCATCACGCCCAACACCGTCCAGAACCCCGCGCTCGTCTTGCCCATCGTCAGCTCTCCCTCAAAAGCGTGTGTCGCGCTCCCGGCCCCACTGCGGCCGAGCGTTGCTTCCGGCTGCGTTGCCTTAGCAGCGCGTGTGCCACGTACTGGAGGGAGGGAAAGCCCTTGGATAGCAGTGGGTTACGAAGTGCCCTCCCGGGAGACCCCATGGGGTTCAGGAAATTTTTCCGGCATCGTACCCGCGTCGCACCCGGTGCTTTCTTCAGGCTTTGCGCTGATCGGGGAACGACTTTTCCCTCCGCGACCCCTCCCGCTTCCCACTTCCCCGGGGCCGGAGGCTGGCACGCGTCTTGGATTGAGGTTCGCGCAGGGTAGTGAAGTCCAC
>NZ_JAAIYB010000577.1 GCF_010894475.1 Myxococcus vastator | reverse complement strand
CCCCTGCTCCAGCGGTCCGGCGGGCGCGGGCCCGGTGTCCTCCTCCCCCGGCGCGGAGGTGGAGTCGGCGGCGGCGGCCCGCGAAGGCGCCCGTACCCGCGTGGCCACGTCCGCCACGTCCCGCTCGTACAGCTCCGGGCGGTATTCCTCGAACGCGGGCTCGGAGGCCTGCTGCGTCTCCGCGCTGGCCTCGTCCTCGGTCAGCGCGCGGCTGTACGGGGCCCGCTGGACCACGGACTTCTCGAGCTCCTCCGCGCGCAGGTCATCCATCTCCGCGCCAAAGATGGGCTCCAGCGTGAAGGGCTCCTTGAACGGCGGGGGCCCCGCGCTGACGTGGCTCATCTCGTTGGGGAACAGCTCCCGCACGAAGCGGCGCACGTCGTCCGCCGAGGGCATGCCGCCGCTGGCCGCGAGCTGATTGCGCAGGGACATGGCGAACTCGCCACAGGAGCGGAAGCGGCGCTGCGGCGTGGGCTCCAGCGCGCGGAGGATGAGGGGGTCCAGCCGGGAATTGATGCGCCGGTCCACGCGGCTGGGCGGCGGCAACGCCTCGCTGCGCCGCGTGGACACCCCGCCGCTGCCGGACACCACGGGCTCACGCTGGGTGAGCAGCTCGTAGGCGATGGCGCCCAGCGAGTAGATGTCCGACTGCGCGGAGTGCGGATCGCCCCGCGTGACTTCCGGCGCGCGGTACGTGCCGCGGCCCCGGTGGCCAAACGACTTGCGCAGCTGGGGCACGGCCATGAGGGCGCGCAGCGCGCCGAAGTCGCACACCGCGGGCAGGCCGTCATGCGACAGCACCACGTTGCCCGGGGTGATGGCGCCGTGCACCACGCCCGCCTCGTGTGCCTGGTCCAGGGCCTCCAGGAGCTGGATGATGATGTGGAGCGCCACGGTGGGCGGCAGCACCACGTCCTTGGAGTGCAGGCGCTGGAGCGCGGTGCCCAGGGTGAAGCCGTCCACGTCCTCGCGGACCACGGCCAGGCGCTGGCGGATGACGCCCAGGTCCACGACGTGGAGGATGCCCGGGTGCCGCACGGGCTGGAGCAGCCGCGTCGTCTCCGCCAGGTCATGGGCGTAGGCCGGGTCCGACGTCCTGGGGTGGAAGAGCTTCACCACCACGGGGATGCCGGGGATCTCGATGCCCTGATACAGCTCGGCCAGCTCCCCGCCTTCCACCTTGCCCGTCAGCCGGTACGTGGCCGTCATCGCTTCTTTCGCGCCGGACGTCGCCGCGTGACGGCGGAAAAGACGAAGCCACACCACACGCACGACTCACCGCGGCGGCCACGCGGCAGCTCCAGCGTGCACCCCGGGCAGCGAGGACGGGCCCGGACCGGGCGCTCGGCCGCACGCTGGGCCGTCCGGCGCGCGGCGGGCGCGACGCTGGGCTCGGAGGCGGGCTCGACGCTGGGCCCGGTGACGGCGACCTTCAGACGCAACCGGGCCTCCAGCCGGCGGACCCGGTCTTCGAGCGCGGCAATCCGGGCGGACAGGCGAGCTTGAACCGCCTCGGGGGCCTCCGAGGGCTGTCGTCGGGTGGGCGAGCGCATCGCAGAACCCGAAGCGTGCCACGCCGGCTCCAGACCCCGCAAGGTAAGAGCCGGGCCAGCCACACGCGTGTTATGTGTCTGAGTCCCTTGGCACCATCACTTTCCCCGTTCCGTCCCATCCCGGGTGGGCCTGCGCCGGACCCGCTTCACGGGAGCTTCCGTTCTCCCCTCAACCGAGCCCGCGCCGAGGACGCCGCGCAGCGGGCCGGTGGACTGCTCGCCGACGAGGAGCTCACGCGGCTGCTCACCTCGCCCCGCGAGCGCCGGGAGGTGGTGCAGCGGGCGCGGGACATCTTCGTCAACCGCAACCTGCGCATGGCCAGTGTCGAGCTGTTCGGCTTCGACATGGATTACACGTTGGCCATCTATCACATGCGCCGGCTGGAGCAGCTGTCGTTCGACATGACGCTGGCGAAGCTGGTGAGTGAGTACGGCTATCCGCCGGTGGTGGGCGGGCTGCTGTACGACCACCACTTCGTGATGCGCGGGCTGGCGGTGGACCGCGTGAACGGCAACATCCTGAAGATGGACCGCTTCGGCCACGTGGGCCGCGCGTACCACGGGCTGCGTCCGCTGAAGCGCGAAGTCTCTCGGGAGCTGTACCGCAACAAGCGCGTGCGGCTGCGCAACCCGCAGTTCGCGTGGAACGACACGCTGTTCGCGTTGCCGGAGACGTGCCTCTTCGCGGGCATCATCGAGCTGCTGGAGTCGCTGGGACACACGGTGCAGTACGGCAAGCTGTACGACGACATCCGTGAGGCCATCGACACGGTGCACCGGGACAACTCGCTCAAGCGCGAGGTGCGCAAGGACCTGGCGCGCTACGTGTTCCTGGACCCGGAGCTGGGGCCGGCGTTGCACAAGCTGCGCTCGGGTGGGAAGCGGCTGTTCCTGCTGACGAACTCCGCATGGGACTACACGGACGCGGTGATGAAGTACCTCCTGGACGGGCAGCTCGCGGAGTACCCGAGCTGGAGGAACTACTTCGACGTGGTGGTGACGGCGGCGGGCAAGCCGGGCTTCTTCACGGACGCCCGCCCCTTCCTGGAGCTGGACGCCTCCACGGAGGAAGGCCGCGTGGTGGGCGAGGCCACGTCACTGGAGCGCGGCAAGGTGTATTCGGGCGGCAACCTGGCGCGCTTCGAGGAGCTGACGGGCTACCGGGGCGAGAACATCCTGTACGTGGGCGACCACATCTACGGCGACATCCTGAAGTCGAAGAAGTCGTCGCTGTGGCGCACGTGCATGGTGGTCCAGGAGATTGAGGACGAAATCACGTACACGGCGACGCGGCAGGAGGAGATTGGCACGCTGTCGCAGGTGGAGGTGCTGCGCGAGCGCCTGGACGACGAGGTGAACCACCACAAGACGCTGCTCAACCTCCTGGAGCGGCGGCTGGAGCGCGAACAGCTGGCGCCGGATGAGCGGCTGGGCGTGGAGGAGCTCCGCAAGCAGACGAAGGTGGAGCTGGACCGGATGCGGCGGGCCTTGAAGGAGGCCAACGAGGTCGCGGACACACTCGAGGAGGACGTGGAGGAGGGCTTCAACCCGTACTGGGGGCTGCTCTTCAAGGAAGGCAACGAGAACAGCCGCTTCGGGTACCAGGTGGAGCAGTACGCCTGTCTGTACACGAGCCGGGTGTCGAACTTCCTGCACCATTCGCCCATGCAGTACTACCGCTCACCTCGCGACAAGATGGCCCACGAGCAGGCCGGCGCCCTGTCCGCCAGGCTGTCCCCCATGGGCAGCGAAGGCCCCCCGAAGGGCGCCGGGAACGAGGAGTCCTCAGGCGACGTGTCAGACCCTCCCGTAGGATGGGAACCTGTCGGGTAGCCATCCCCGGAGGTTGGATGCTACCTTGAGGACTTCACGGGTTCCATCCAAGGGGAGGCGCGGGCATGGGCAGGGGCAAGCATCGGAAACCAGCAACCTACGAGGACCTCGAGCAGCTTCCGGTCGGCTGGGTCGGAGAAATCGTCGACGACGCGCTGTATGCCTCGCCCAGGCCCGCCTACGGGCACCTGCGGGTGTCCAGCCGACTGACGAGCCTCCTCGCGCATCCCTTCGAGCTCTCACGAGAGGGGCCTGGCAGCTGGTGGTTCCTGGTTGAGCCCGAGCTCCACCTCGCTCGCGATGTGGTGGTGCCCGACGTGGCCGGGTGGCGCCGCGAGCGGCTGCCAGAGCCCCCAGACCCCGAGCTGCCCTGGTTCAGCACCGCGCCAGACTGGCTGTGCGAAGTCCTGTCCCCTTCCACGCGAAGCCTGGACCGGGTCCGGAAGATGCCGCTGTACTTCCGCGAAGGCGTGGCGAACCTGTGGGTCATCGACCCCGTGCGCCAGTCGCTGGAGGTCTACCGGCGTGGGGCCACGAGCTGGGTCCGGAGCCAGCTGTTCACGGGGAGCGTCACCGTGAGCGCGGAGCCTTTCAAGTCCCTCCCTCTGGACCTGGGCCTGCTGTGGACGCCGCGAATGGGCAGCACCGTGCAGCCGGGATGACGGCCCTCACGGCTCGGCGGAGGCCCCCACGCGGCCCCAGATGACGTCGGTGAAGCGCGAGCCGGGCTCGTCCTCCAGGCCCAGCTTGCGCAGGTCGTCCGTGTACTTCGCGCCCTTCACCACCACCCACCGCCGCGCCACGCGCCGGGCTTCCGTCAGCGTCTCCCGCGTCAGCGGCGCGTGCTCCGCGAAGCGGCGCAGCATGTCGAACGCCGGCTGCGACTTGCGCGGCTTCGCGAACATCGGGTCGAAGAAGACGACGTCGAACGCGCGCGACGGCAACGTCTTCAGGTACTCGCGGGCATCCGCGTGCAGCACGTCAATGGGCCCTGAGTCCTCGCCCAGCGCGTAGCGCCGCAGCCCCTCCCCC
>NZ_JAAIYB010000576.1 GCF_010894475.1 Myxococcus vastator | reverse complement strand
CGGGAGGGGCGTTCGGAAGTCCTGGGGCCCGATGGCGATGCCGACGCTGGCGCACGGGCCGTGGGCCGGTTCCCCACCCGGATGGGCTCGGTGGGGAGCGTGTCGTCGTCAGCGCTGCCCGCCGTCAGGGTGGACGTGTCCGTCGATATTTCCTGCGCGACGGCGGTGCGCTGCGACGCCGCGCCAGGCGGCGTCACCCGCGCCAGCAGCTGGGCGCACTTGCGGCAGCCTTCCGCATGTCTCCGCAATGGATTGGATTCCGAAGCATGAAGCTGTCCAGCGGCGAGCGCACGCGCGGTGATTTCATCAAAGCAGGACACGGAGGCAGCGTTCTCCCACGCCCCGTGTCCCCGAGAAAGGGGGGCTTTACAGTCCAAGCCGTCCTTTCCTGGACTCTCTGCTTCACGCCGGGGGCCGCGCGTGCTGCCATGCGGTACGTCCGCCTGCGTCATCCTGGAGTCCCAACGTGTCCCACACTTCGCCCTCGCTCGAGCTCTCCCAGCCTCCGCTGCTCGCCAAGGAGTTGCTGCGCGCCGCCGTGGCACGCCGGCCCTCGCGGCCCGGAGAGGTGCCCCGCCTGGAGGTGCGGGTGAAGGGCTTCACCCCGGACGCCGGTCAACTGGCCCGCTACCGGGAGGTGTGTGGGTTTCCCGAGGATGACTCCCTGCCGCTGCCTTTTCCTCAGGTGCTCGCGACGTCGCTGCACCTCACGCTGCTCAACCACCCGGCGTTCCCCTACCGGCTGCTGGGCATGGTGCACGTGCGCAATCACATCCAGCAGCAGCGCCGCCTGCACGCGGGGGCCCGGCTCTCCGTGCATGCCTGGGTCGAAGGCCAGCGTGAGGCGCGGCAGGGGCGCGAGCTGGATTTGCACACCGTGGTGGAGTCGGACGGCGCGCAGGTGTGGAGCGCCGTCACCACCATGCTCCGCCGCCTGCCTGGAATGGGGGAGCGGCCCCGGGAGGCGGGGCGTCCTCCCTCCTCGGACGAGGCGCAAGTCTTCGCTGACAGCCGTCCAGCCCGTTGGTCCGTCCCGGAGAACGCGGGCCGCCGTTACGCCCGGGCCTCGGGCGACTACAACCCCATCCATCTGTATGGCATCACGGCGCGCCCCTTCGGCTTTCCCCGCGCCATCGTCCATGGGATGTGGACCGTGGGCCGCTGCGTGGCGGAGATGGGCGAAGCCGCCGAGGCCCCCGCGCTCACGCTGTCCTCGGAGTTCCGCCGTCCGCTCCTGCTGCCCTCCCGGGTCATCTTTCAGACGGCGCCGCAGCCAGAGGGCATCGTCGCCTACCGGGTGATGGCGGAGGACGGGCAGCCCCACGTGCTGGGCCGCCTGTCACCGGGCGCGGCACCGACGGCGCGGTGACGAGGCGCCTGCCGCGAGCGCGAGGACGTCACTGCGGCACGAGCACCACGTCATCCAGGTACAGCGCCGGCTGGTCCGCGCCGGAGTCATCCTGGAAGTAGATGTCCCGCAGCGTGCCCGTGGTGGCCCCGAGGCTGGAGAGGGGAATCGTCACCTGCTGCCAGACCCCCGGCGCGATGGGGGCCCCCAGCGCGATGTCCAGGCGGGTGGTGCCAAGCATCTGCGTGCCATCGTGGAGTACCAGCCGCACCGCCTGGCCTCCCGCGCTGCCGCCGTGGACCCAGAAGCGGATGGACTGGTACTGCGCCAGGTCCAGCCCATGGTGGTGGAAGAGCAGGCCATTCCACGTGTCCGGCTCGAAGCGGATGGCGGCCGAGCCCGCATGGACCACCCCCGTCTCGTCGAGCGAGTGGGCCGCCCAGCTCCAGTTGGCGAAGCCGTTCTGCAGCGCGTCGGTGTAGACGAACAGGCCCGCCGTCAAGTCGGGTTCGGTGCGCCCCTCCGTCAGGGCCAGGCCTTCGGCCAGCGTCACGGTGCGCACGCCGTGCGTCTGCACGTAGTCGAGGATGTCCGCGAAGTGGGACGTCATGTACTCGGTGTCACGGGTCGGCGTGCCGTTGACGAACTCGTGGAAGACGAGGATGAGCCAGCTCTTCTCCGCGATGGCCTGGTCCACCCAGCCCTGGACGGTGCTGACCGGCACGGTGCGGGCCACGTCGTTGGCGCGCAGCTCGTAGACGACGGTGTCGCGGAAGTTGCGGCCCGTGTTCACCGTGCGGCTGCTGGCGTAGTGCTGGCGGATGGCGTCGAGCACCGGGCCGTTCTGCAGGCCATACGGCACCACGAGGTTGGGGACGGCGGGCAGGCCCAGCGCGCTCTCCAGCCAGGCACGTGAGTCCTGCAGCTCGGCCACGAGCTGGGTCGGGGACAGTGACGTCAGGTCCGGGTGGGTCAGCGTGTGGCTGGCGATGTCATTGCCCTCGGAGACGAGCGTCTGGGCTTGCGCCAGCGACATGTAGCCGCCCCAGCCTTCGTGGATGGCCAGGGTGACGAGCCCGTAGGTGGCGGGGATGTTCCGCGCGTTGAGCTCGGGGCGGGCCAGCGAGAACTGCGTGGCCCAGCCGTCGTCCAGGGTGATGGTGACCATCCCCTCGGTGAAGGGCGTCGCGGCGAAGGCGGGCGCCGCCAGCGACAGGAGGAGCAGCGTGACGAACGTTCGAAACACCCCGTGCGGTCTGGACATGGTTTCCCCCACCACAGCGAGTCAGCCTCGCGCGGCATGATGAATCCGATACCAGACGGAGCTGACGTCAGGCAACCGGCCGGGCCCTGGGCAAAAAGGGATTCGAATAGCGGAGCCCCGTGTTCGTCCGAGCCACGGTATGCCCTTGGAAAAGGAAGTCGCAGCATGAAGAAAGTCGCCGCGCTCGCATGTCTGTTGGCCTTGTTGGGAGCGATCCCCGCTCAGGCCGCCGAGCTGAAGGACGTATTCGGCCGTGAGGTCCCCATCGGCAAGGGCCGGCCCACCCTGGTGTTGTACGCCAACCGGGGCTCTCGGGACGAGCTGCGTCAGCACGCCTACTCGTTCATCTATGACCTGCGCGAGGAGCGGCCCATCGTCCTGATTCACGTGGACCTGCGAGACGTCCCCGGCCTCTTCAAGGGCATGGCGCGGGGCGAAATCAAGAAGAGCCACCGCGAGTCCATCGCGCACATGCGGAACATCTTCCGCCAGCACGGCGAGGCGCCGCCTCCCGAGCTGGAGTCGTCGCTCTTCATGGTGGCGGACGGCAAGGGCGAGCCGCACCAGGCCATGGGGCTGAAGAAGGGGTTCGGTCAGGCCGTCGCCAAGGTGCTGAGCCCGTTGGGTCGGGAGCTGGCGCGGGGCCCCTTCCCTGAGAGCGCCCGCAGGCTTGGCCAGTCGATGGCCACGGCCTCGGAGGGCCCTTCGACGCTCCGAGTCGTGGACATGTCCCGCTGAGGCCTTGGGGCCGCGCTCAGTTGCCGGGCGCTTGGGGCTCGGTGGGTGGCCGTGTAATCCACGCGGCGATGAAGACATCCAGCTCGCCGCGCAGGACGTCCTTCACGCGAGGAGTGCCGGCGCCGGTGCGCGGGTCCTCCACCCGGGCGCCCCGTCCCAGGTAGTAACGCCGTGCCTCGTCCGTGTTGCTGCCCTGGCCGTAGACGACACGCGCGGCGATGTCCTTCAGCTCGTCAAGCTCCGTGGCGCCCGTGAGCGTGAGCACGCGTCCGGAGGACTCGTCCTTCACCGTCACCTCGGTGCGGACGCGCTGGAGGTAGGCGCCCTCGTGGCTCTTCATGGGCCGGCCCTGGACCTCCAGGTACGCCAGCTCCTCCTCGGAGAGCGAGCCGCCGCGGTGGACGCGCACATAGGCCCGCTGGCGCTTCTCGTCCTCCAGCCGCCGGTGCATGCCCGCCTCGCCCGCGAGGAAGCCATAGGCGCCCGGTCCGGCGATGCGCACGACGACGCGCGAGGGCTCCTCCGCCTCGGCGATCGCGACCGCCTCGTAGCCGCGCCGCTGGGCCCAGCCCAGGTACATGGTGGCCAGCTCCTGCACCCAGGTCGCCTGGGCCTCCGCCGAGTCACTGGCGCAGATGTCCACCAGCGCCTCGGTGTCCTGGGTGGTGGCCCCGGAGGCGTGCAGGGCCTCCGCCATCTGGACCTCGCGCGCCACGTCCTCCACCTGCCGCGCCGCGGAGCCGAGCTGCACCTCGTTCTTCGCCTCCCGCACCAGCCGCCGCGCGAACAGGCCCGCGGCCTCCAGCCGCTCCAGTTCGTTGAGCTGCGCCTCCACGGTGCGGAAGGCGCGGATGACCTCGGCGGCACGCGTGGGGTCGTCCCAGAGGTTGGGCGCCTGCGTCTCCGCCAGCAGCTCCGCGCGGCGCTGCTCCAGCTGCGGCCGGCCGGCGGAGTCCGCCAGGGTGCGCGCCTTGCCTACCAGGCGGTCCATCTCGAACAGGAGCGACTTGCGGTCCAGCCGCCGCTTCACTGGTGCCGCGCGAGCGGACGGCAGCAGCAATTGCGCGGTGGGGGAGGG
>NZ_JAAIYB010000575.1 GCF_010894475.1 Myxococcus vastator | reverse complement strand
CCGCAGCTCCTGCACCAGTCGAGTCAGCTCCTCGACTTGACGCTCGAGCTCCGCGATGCGCGCATCCTTGGGGTCGACCTCGGCCACGACACGCCGTGTCCCATGCCCCACGCCGCGTCAGCGAGCGACGAGCCTACCGTCGGCTGCTGGCCTGCTCCTTCTTCAACCGCTCATCCCACCTGAACGCTTACGTTGTTCGCGTGTCAGCAGGAGCGCGCCTTGCCGCGCCCGCTGTTTCTCTGAAGATTCCCAGCGACCACTCGTCGGGGTGCCCAGCCCATGACTCAGCGACAGCAACACGGAGGGATCTTCCCGGGAGGCGAAGCCCAGGAATCGCTCCACCGCCGAATCTTTTTCCGCTCCTGTCTCCTCCAGTGACACAGGAGAATGGGTGTGACATCGCCCCTCGAGATGACGCGTCTTCAAGCACTCGATGCACGCCTGCATCAGCAAGCCATGCCCCTGTTCCGTCGCGGAGCTACCATCTCGTGCCGTGTAGAAGAGCAGGTTGGCTCGCTGCGCGGTTGAGGGTGCATCCGCCCAGCGCAGGACCTTGGCGACATAGGCCCGGTAGCCTTCATTCGTGGGGAAGGTGAGGCGGCCCACAAAGGAATCTGTTGCCAGGGCTTGCTGCAGTTCCAGTGAGACCGCATCCAGGTCTCCCAGGATGAGTAGATAGGAGGGACGGTCTTCTTCGTCGACCTTCTCGGGGCCGAATGTCCGGTCCTTCCATTTATGGGCCTCGTCGAATGTCATCCCGCCCGAAGGGCGGTAGACCTGGACGGGATGTCCTCCTTGCTCCAGTTGACGCAGTTCCCGGAGTGGCTCGATGAGCCTCAACAGCCGGTCTCCCTCGGGGCCTTTGGGGGCCACCAGTCCCCAGCGTTGCGCGGCGAGGTCATTCGGACTCGCGAAGTTGGAGCGAAGATACTTCGAGGACGTGTTTCCCGCAGGAATGGGGACATCCGGTAGCCACTCAATATCGAGCCCATCGCTCAAGACGGGGTGGTGCGTGTCGTCGTGAGACAGGAGCAATTCGGCGTGCATGGGCAGTGCTCTAGGAAAGCGGGGACAGGTAGCGCGCCAGAACCTCCGGAGGCAGCGGCGGCCTCGCATACAACTCCACAAAGGATTGCTCATCCCGGACGTGGCGGATGAGCGTTCCCAGGTTCTCGACGAGCAAGCCTTTCGCCGCGAAGACCACTTCGGCCGACGGGAGGGTGACGCCCAGTGCCAGGAACTCCGAGGAATCACTCAACGGCAAGAGATAGGTGTGCCGTGAGGTGGCATCACCTTCGGTCCAGAGCATCGTGCCCCGCAGCCGCGAGTAATCCTCTACGCTGGCATGGGCCGACATCCCTCGAACGGGCGTTCCGGGCGGCGCCTCGTACTCATGTCCCTCGTAGGGAGGGACGGAGGCGTACTGCTCCACCAGTTCCCGGGGAAGGGGAGGGCAGATGCACAGTTCGACGCGCGTCTCCTCCCGCACCATGCGTTCGACGAAGGTGCCCAGGTGCTCCGCGACATTTCCCATTGCAACGAAGTGGGCTTCCACCGGGTCCGTCGGCGCTGGCCAGAGCGCTCCAAATGCCACGAAAGTCGAGGGCGGAAGAACCGGGACAATAAAGACGCGTCGCGAGGATGCGTCACCTTTCGTCCACAGCGAAGCCTCTGGTGCGTCCTCGAGTTCATACACCGGAAGTGGCGGGGGCGTGCTCACGTGAGACTCCTGTCGGGTGGATGTCCATTCATCCGTCACCCGACCGAAAGAACGCCCTTGATCCGGTTAATTACCTGGGGCCTGGCACAATGAATTCATTCGAACAACAAGACACTCTCCAGCCAACTCGTGGCTCTGCCCTTCGCAAGCCATGCCTGCCGCTCATCTCGGAGGGCAATGGCAGGAGGCGTCCCGTTGCGCATGCGCGCCCGGACAGTGTTGAAGAACTCGTTGGCATCCACATCAAGGATGTCCGATGTCGCCGCGAGCACGCCCCTGGCGCCCTGGTCGAAGAACGCTGCCGGGAAGCTCAGTGGCTCGTGGACGGCATATGTCGTATGCGCGGCCGTGCATGCGGCCAGCACCACGAAGGGGGCTCCCTGGAGCTGGGTGCTCCGAACCATCGACATCGTCAGCTCCGAGCCACTCAGCTCAGGTGCCAACAAGAGGTAGGGGCTGCTGATCGCGCTGTTGATGTAGCCGTGGGTCACCAGGTCGATTTCCGAGGCATGCTGCATGGCGTTGAGCACCCGGCTCGGTGTCGCTTGGTTCCCCTTGAGGATCTCGGGTATCTCGTCCGGACCAAAGTCCGTGCGCCACGAATTGAGGCGCGGAGCATCCGGATCCGCGACCTCGACGTCCGAGACGACCAGATGGCGCTTGATGGTCGGTTTCGGCGGTACGCGTTCCGCTGAGCGCCGCGTCAGGTAGCTCCAAGCGAACTCGGGAGGGAGCAGTCCCGCACGTCCATGCAAGGGTGGCCTGGCGAGCGCCTCGACCTGCTCACAGGCACGCAGAGGCGCCAGGAGCGACTCCTTCTTCACCAGCCCATTGAGCTTCGCGCCCAGTTGGCTGCGCCGTGAATCGTCGTAGTCACCCACCAGCCTCCCATCTGCTCCGCGTACCAGGAGCAGCGTTCGTTCCGAGTCCACGGTCGCAAACAGGAAGCACCGGCCCGGTAGGGGCGATCCTCGCTCACGTGTGGCAAGGTCGAGTACCTCGTCATAGGCATCTCGCTTTCCCGCCTCGAAAAGCAAGGACGTGAAACTGTAGGTCCGCACGCGCCGCGCCACGGGAGTGTCCGCGGTTGCGTTCGCCGCTGACGCGATGAGGTTCTCCAGCATCTGGCGTCCTCGGGCCGGGTCGCTTTCGATGATGAACCGGCCGAGTGCATGGTCCGCGAGAAGCCGCTCATCGGGGGTCGAGGCTGAGTCTCTCACTCGCAGGAGGTGTGTCTCATCCTCGGTGTGGCGCATGAGGCGCGCCAGGTCCGACAGGGTGAACGCGCCACTGACGGTGAGGGGACGTCCCGTGGCCAGCGCGGTGTCGATGGCCTGGCGCGCCTCTTCGATTTGCAGTTCGTTCCAAGCGATGTCCGCGAGGTGTTGGTTCACGGCCCGGCGGGTCTCAGGAGCCGCTGGGTCAAACGCCAGAAATTCATTGAAACGGGCGCGTGCCAGGTGCGCCGCGACGTTCGCGAATTTCGCCGTCTGAGCAAGCTGCCACAGGAGGGAACGTTCCAACTGCCATTCGCCACCGGATCGTGCGTTCGTCCACCCGCGTTCGGCGTGTTGGAGCGCTTCGGTGAGTTGATGACGCTGAAGGTAAAGGCCTGAAAGCTCGATGTCGAGCAGGATGCAGCGGTACTCCAGTCCGGCTGTCTGGCAGTGCTGCCGATAGGCGTCGAGCAGCGCCTGGATGGCTTCGCCACCGCTTCGATGGACTGACACTTCCGCCGCGCGCCTCTGTGCGAGCAGGAGTTCGAACCAGGGGTCCTCGCCCGCGGCACGTTCGAGAAGCGCGAAATCCTCCTGGGATTTACCCAGGAGGACCAGAGTGCCAAGTAGAAGGTCGGACTCCTGCGCGGACCGGAGCCTGTTCAAGAAGTCCGCTTGCCACTGTTCCGAGAGCGCGTTGCGACGCGCTGTGGTCGAGGGTGATGGAGTGGAGTGGTCGCTGTACGCCTTGACGAGTTCGGCATAGTCGCGAGCCAACGGTGCTCGTCGCGTGAAGTCCGCTGTTGCCACCCGGCGTACGTAGTTTTGAAGGATGCTTCCCCTGCCTGCTCTGGCATCCAACTTCGCGGCCAGGTCCAACAAGGCCAGGGCTTGTTCCGGGTTGGAGGCTGCTCGTATCGCGTCGTAGAAGTAGAGGCGCGCGCTGGGCACCTCTACGAAGTGTTCCGGAAGGTTCACGGGCGGCCCGTCGAGAAGCGCCCTTCCCGCTGCATCCATTGCGCGCCAGTGCTCGAAGCCTTGTTGGACGGTGGACTCCAACTCCGCTGCGTTAAGCGCGGCCTCTTCGGCCCAGCCGGGCTCCCCCAGTTTCTCCACGTCTCGGAAGGCTTGCGCCGCCATTCGAGGATGTTGCAGTCCGCGCAAGGCCAGAGCTCGGTTCCACAATGCCTGGGGCATCTGAGGTTTCAGGGCGAGGGCGGCATCTGCCGCCTGAAGGGCCTGATTGTACTGGCGAAGCACGAGCAGCGCGGCGGACCTGCTCGCTTCCCGTTCGGCTGAAGATTCCAGGTCCTTCAGTATCGCGAGGGCGAACTTCGCGAGTGTCTCGTCGTTCTGGGCGATGAGGACGGCGGCTCCTTCCTGTGTCTGCTCGGGAGCTGTTAGCGCGTTGAGCTGGCCCGGCAGCGAACCGCTGGTGCCGCCCGACATGGTCTTGTTGACGCGAGCACGGGGCCGGTGGAAGTCGGCCTTTGCC
>NZ_JAAIYB010000574.1 GCF_010894475.1 Myxococcus vastator | reverse complement strand
GAGTTGGGGGCTCGCGGAGGCGCGACGTGCTGGGCGGGGGCGGACTCAGGCGCCGAGGCAGCACCCGGCGTGGTGGCGAGCGCCATCAAGAGAAAGACGGACGAGGGCATGTCCCGCCATTCTAGAGGCCATCCCGGGATTCTGTGTCAGGGGAGATGACCTCAGCCTGCCGAGCAGACGGACAGACGACACACACCTCATCGGTCAGGGTGATGGGATGTGTGTCGCGGCGCGGCCTGGGTTCAACCCAGCACGTCGAGCAGCACCGAGCGCCGTCGCTGACGCGGCAACAACCGCAACCGCCTCCGCTCCTTGCGCTTCACCCGGCGCTCGACGGCGCTGTGGACGGAGAGCGGCCCCGGGCCTCGCAGCAGCAGGCCGAGCGCGATGGCGCCTAGCGCCAGGTTGAACTCGAAGCCGCCCTTCGTGTTGTCGAAGCCCTTGGGGCCGTGGACCTTGGCCACGGCGATGGCTTGCGTGACGAGGACGGCCAGCGCGGCGGGGCGCGTGGCGATGCCCAGGATGGAGCTCACGCCCGCGAGCAGCTCCGCCACCCCCGTGGCGATGACCCAGGGCTTGCCGGGCTTGATGCCCAGTTGCTCGAAGAAGCCCGCGTGCTGGGCGGTGCCCCCGGGGCGGAGCTTGGACACGCCATGCACCACCATCGTCGACCCGAGCGACAGGCGCGGGGGCAGCAGGGCGGCTGCCTTCAGGATGCTCGGTTGCTCGGTCAGCGTCGCCATGTTCATACCTTCCGCTCCTTGGATGGGGCTGGGGCCGTTGCCGGAACCCTGGGTAGGTTGGGTCCGGCGTGGGCGCATGGCACGCCGCGGCGGTTCCGCCTCCCTTGCCCGGTGGGCATACTGCCGGCTCCAAGGGGCCTGCCTGATGAGGCGGGAGTGGACTCGCATCCCCGGGCGGGCCCCGCGTGAATACCCACTGGTACGAGGCAGTCACCCCGTCATGTCCCTCCGCTGGCCGCTCCTGTTCCTGTCGTTGTGGGTGTCTGCTCCGGCGCTCGCGGCCGACGGCGTCGCCGTCCGGGTCCGCTGCACGGAGAAGTGCACGGTGGTGCTGGATGGGAAGCACGGGTTCCGGGTGAATGACTCCACCTGGGAGTTCAAGGGCATCGCGCCGGGCAACCGGCGCATCGACGCCACGGGTGTGCTGAACCGTCCGCTCGCCGGCAGCTTCGTGGTCATCCCGGACGTGGCGACGGCGGACGTGTTCCTGGCCAGCAACAAGCGCATCCTCATCGAGCCCGGCAGCTCCACGATGCCCGGCACACCGGATTGGGCCGAGCCGAAACCTCCCACGCCGGCCTCCACGTCGAAGGCGCCGAGCGTGGCCACGGTGAAGTGCCGGGACGACTGCACGGTGCTGCTTGATGGAAAGCGAGGGGTTCGCCGGGACGACCGGACCTGGGAGTTCCGCGACGTGGCGCCCGGCCAGCGGCGCGTGGAGGCCACCGGTGGCGTCTTCAACCAGCGGCTGTTCGTGGGCTACGTGGAGATACCGGGTGGCTCGGAGGTCACCCTCCAGGGGGACTCCAAGGGCCGCGTGACGCTCACGGAGCAGGAGGAGTTGGAGGCGCCGAAGCAGCCTGAGGCGAGCGCCGCGATGACCTCTCTGGTTCATGTGCGCTGCGCGAAGCCGTGCACCGTGACGATGGACGGACGGCGCCGGGGCACGAGCAACGCGACGAACCTGAGCCTTCGCGACGTGCCGCCGGGGACACATGCGCTGGAGGTGGACTTCACGGTGGGCGGGAAGCTGCGGCGCTCGACGCTGGAGGTGCCCGCGAGGCACGAGCTGTTCGTCACCGCGTCCGAGGAGCACGGCGTCCAGGTGATGAACACGAAGCCGCTCACGGGTGCGCCGTAGAGAGGCAGCGCGGGGCTCAGGGCCTCTGCGCGAGCGGCGGATCCATCAACGCCGCCACCTCCGCGGAGTAGCCCCCGGGCGCCTCGCCATGAACGATGAGGGGCGGGCGCACGGCGAGGCCCCGGTCCCTGTCTCGAAGGGCATGCACCAGGAAGCGCGTGGCCGGGGCTCCCACGCGCGCGTGGACGAAGCGCAGCACGGTGGGGTGGAGCTTCG
Source organism: Myxococcus vastator (assembly GCF_010894475.1). Classification (GTDB taxonomy): domain Bacteria; phylum Myxococcota; class Myxococcia; order Myxococcales; family Myxococcaceae; genus Myxococcus; species Myxococcus vastator. The sequence continues at coordinate 2,403 of NZ_JAAIYB010000574.1, read as the reverse complement.
CCTGGGACAGCAGGCCCAGCACCTCGGCCGCTCGCGCCGCGGGGTACACCAGGCTCACGCCGCCGCCGGGCATCAACGCGTGCCGGGCCGCGGCGATGACGGCTGGCGCGTCACACGCGACCTCGGACTTGGACACGGCCCGCTCGTCATCCGGGCTGCGGACCCCCGCGTCGGCCAGACGGAAGGGCGGGTTGGACACGACGTGGGCGTACTCGCCTCCAGAGACGTGTTCGCGGATCCGCCGCAGGTCTCCCAGCAGCGGGGTGACCTGCATCTCGCACGCGTTGAGCGCCACGGAACGTGTCAGCCGGGCATGCACGGCGGGCTGGAGCTCCAGGGCATCCACGGGCCCCAGGCCGAACTGCTTCACCAGCAGGAAGGACACCACCCCGCTGCCCGCGCCAAGCTCCAGCATCCGCCCGGACGACGCGCCAGTGCCTTCGGTGGCCGCGAAGTGGGCCAGCAGCACCGCGTCCAGCGTGAAGCGGTAACCCGTCCGCCGCTGGAGCACCCGCACCCCCGCCGTGCCGATGGAGTCGAGCGTTTCGTCCGGGCCGGGCTCGGGCAGGGTGGGTTCAGGCATGGGCTTTCCGCGCTGGGCAGCCGTGTCCCAGACAAGAAGACGGCTGTCCAGGAGGCACGCCCTTGAGGTCCGCCAGGCAAGCGAAGTTCTGGTGGCTGACGACTGCGCTCTTCAATCTATTGACTCTAGAAGCGCTCAAGCTTCAATAGATTGAAGTATGCCTCGACAGAATCTGACGAGCGACACGGCGCCTCTCGCGGTGGTCCGCGCGGTGGCACGGCTGGGCCAGAACATCGCGCGGGCGCGGATCCGGCGCGGGTTGCGGCAGGTGGATCTCGCGAAGAAGACGGGGCTTGCCCCTGGGACGCTGAAGCGAATCGAGGAGGGCAGTCTCACCACGGGACTCAGCGCCTACTTCACCGTCCTGTGGGCGCTGGGGCTCGAGCAGGAGTTCGACAATCTCGCCGCTCCGGAGCGCGATGAGGAGGGCAAGACGCTGGAGTTGGCACGGCAGCCGCAACGGGTCCGACTGAAGAAAGGCCTGGATGCGGACTTCTGAAGACTCAAGCTGCTACGTGTACCTCCAACTCCCGGGTTCCATGGACGTCGTCACCTGCGGACGCTTCCTGCAACAGGACGGCGTGGGACGCTTCGTCTATGGCCGGAGCTATCTGGCCAACCCACGCGCGGTCGAACTGGAGAAGTTCGAGCTGCCGCTCCGTCATGGCACCTTCGAGACGGCCAGACTCGGCGGCATCTTTGGCTCCTTGCGTGACGCCTCTCCTGATGCCTGGGGCCGCCGGGTCATCGAGCGCCAGTTGGGGCGTGTGGACCTGAGTGAGGTCGACTTCCTCCTCAACTCCCCCGAGGACCGAGCGGGAGCCCTGTCATTCGGCATCAGCCCCGCGCCGCCCGCTCCCGTCCACCAGTTCAACAAGGTGCTCCGGCTGGATCTCCTGCTCGAGGAGGCAAGGCGTGTCGAACAAGAGTTGCCGTTGTCCGGCCCACAGGTCAGTGACCTGGTGAATCCTGGCAGCTCCATGGGCGGAGCCCGGCCCAAGAACGTCGTCGAGGATGAAGAGGGACTCTGGGTCGCCAAGTTCCCGGCCCGAGGCGACCGCTGGAACAACGCGGCGGTCGAAGGGGGCATGCTGAAGCTCGCTAGCGAGTGCGGCCTCAGGGCCGCCGTGAGCAAACGCGCGCATGTCGCGGGGCAGGACGTGTTGCTCGTCCGGCGGTTTGATAGGGAGCGCGTCGACGACGGTTACCTCCGGCACCGGATGGTCAGTGCGCTGACCGTCCTGCGTGCCGACGAGAATCCGCAGGACCGCTCGAAGTGGTCCTACATCCTGCTGGCGGATGAGCTGAAGCGGTGGGTCGGCAATCCGGACGAGGACCTGCGCGAGTTGTTCTCGCGAATGGTGTTCAACGCCCTCATCTCGAACATCGACGACCATCCGAGGAACCACGCGCTCATCGCGCCAGGTTCTACGTGGAGCCTCTCTCCTGCCTATGACCTGACCCCGCTGCCGCAGGTCAGCATGGAGCGTCACCTGGCCATGGAAGCTGGGAGCACGCAGCATCGCCGTGCCACTCGGCAGAACCTCATGAGTGAGTGCGGTCGCTTCCGGCTTTCGAAAGAGGCCGCCCATCATCTCATCGACACGATGAAGGCCATCGTGTCCGCCCGCTGGCGAGATGCCATCAAGCACTGCGGGGGTACTGACGCAGACGTGATGGCCGTCTCACGGGCGTTCGACTCCGAGGGCTTCGAGTACACGCACTACGGCGAATAGACGACCGTCAGCACCGCGTCCGCCGCTGGAGCACCCGCACCCCCGCCGTGCCGATGGAGTCGAGCGTTTCGTCCGGGCCGGGCT
>NZ_JAAIYB010000573.1 GCF_010894475.1 Myxococcus vastator | reverse complement strand
CAGTGGCCAAGGGGCATCCGTCCGCACAGGGGGGCATGGCACGCCGACGGAGTCCCCCTTGCCGCCTTCGCCTGCTGGCCCGCCAGCATCCCTTCCTTCCTGGCGGGAGCAGATGTTTAAAGGGGTGGGTCTGACGGCGTCGCTCACCCTCGAAGGGCCGACGTTGGCGACTCAACCCGCCGGGTTCCCTCACCGCGCGATTCCGTCGAGCGCGGTGATGCTCTTTGCCGGCAGCACGAGTGACGCCGCGGCCACGTTTTCGCGCAGGTGCGCGACCGACGACGTGCCTGGGATGAGCAGGATGTTCGGCGCGCGGTGCAGCAGCCACGCGAGCGCGACCTGCATCGGCGTCGCGCCCAACTCGTTCGCGACTTCCGACAGCGTCGACGACTGGAGCGGCGTGAAGCCGCCGAGCGGAAAGAACGGCACGTAGGCGATGCCCTGCTTCGCCAGCGCGTCGATGAGCGGGTCGTCTCCGCGGTGCGCCAGGTTGTAGTGGTTCTGGACGCAGACGATCTCGGTGAGGGCTTGCGCCTGCTCGACCTGACGCGCCGTCACGTTGCTGAGGCCGATGTGGCGAACGAGCCCCTCGCGCTGGAGCTCGATGAGGACGGCGAGTTCTTTGTCGAGCGGGCCTTCCGTCGGCGTCATGCTCATCATGCGCAGGTTCACGATGTCGATGGCGTCGAGCCCGAGGTGGCGCAGGTTGTCCTGGAGGTCCGAGCGGATTTCGGCGGGCGACAGCGCCGGGAGCCACGACTTGTCCGCGCCACGCCGCCCACCCAACTTCGACACGATCACGACATTCTTGGGATACGGATGCAGTGTGTCGCGAATGAGCTGGTTCGTGACGTGTGGCCCGTAGGCGTCGCTCGTGTCGAAGTGGTCGATGCCGATGGAGATCGCCTCGCGCAGGACCGCTGCGGCTGTTTCGGGATCACGCGGCGGTCCCCAGACGTGCGGGCCCGCGAGCTGCATGGCGCCATAGCCCATGCGGTGCACCGTGAGCGAGGTTCCGGGGAACGTGAAGCGACCGCCGAGTTTGTCTGTATGGGTCATGTGCTTGAATCTAACGATGGTCACAATTCACACCAGCAAATAGGATGCATGGCAATCATGAACGCTGTTCGTGCCAGGAACCTCGACCTCAACCTGCTGCGCGTGCTCGTCGCCGTCGCTGATACGGGATCGGTCACGAAGGCGGCCGCGCGGCTCTACCTCACGCAGTCGGCGGTGAGCGCGGCGCTCGCCCGGCTCAGCGAGTCACTGGACACGCCGATGCTCGTGCGCCACGGCCGTGGTGTGATCTTGACGAGCCGGGCAGCACGCCTCGTGACCGAGGTCCGTCCGTTGCTCGAGGCGATGCTCCAGGCCTCGCTCGCACCGGCGCGCTTCGACCCGCGCACGAGCGAGCGGACCATCCGCCTGGGGCTCTCCGACTTCGGAGACGAGTGGCTGCTGCCACCGCTGCTGCGCAGGCTCGGACGCGACGCACCCAAGATGCGGATCATCTGTATTCCGGTCCAGTTCCGCACGGTGGTCGAGGCGCTGGCGACCCGTCGCGTCGACCTCGCGGCCACGGTCATCGACAAACTGCCGCAGACCATCCTGCGCACACCGCTCATCCGGGGCCACTTCGTCTGCCTGTTCGATCCGCGCCACGTGCGCCTCGGCGCGCGACCCAGCAAGCGCACGTATCTCGCGCAGGAGCACGTCATCGTCTCCTACAACGGCGACCTCCGCGGCACGGTCGAGGACACGTACGGTGTCGAGCGACGCGTCCGCTGCTCGGTCGCGAGCTTCAACGCGATCGGCGCCATCGTCGACGGCAGCCAGCTGGTGGCGACCTTGCCCGACGTCTTCGCGGCGCAGCTCCTGCGGCAGCGTCCGCACCTGCGCAGCGCGCCCTTCCCCTTCGCGCACCGCGCCGGCGGCATGGACCTGCTCTGGCCCGCCGCGCTGGATGACGACGACGCGTGCGCCTTCGTACGCGCCGCGATCATCGATATCGCCAAGCACGTGCCCGCCACTTCTTGACGCTCTCGCAGTCGTTCTCCAACACCTCTGGCAGGGTTGCTGGAAGTCCCGGAGTGGGGTGATGCGGCCTCGGGCAACCACCGCGCCGACCCCCGACCGCGTGGGGGCCAAGCGAGTTGCTCGGCACCGTCCGTCGAGGTTCCTTCCGTCTGATTAAAGCGACCGGCTGGCAATCTCCGCCAGCTCCGCGTCCGTCAGCACCAGGGGGTTGGCCTTCATGCTGCTGGCCCCCCTGGCCTTCGCGACCAGCGCGGGCACCTGGGCTTCCGTCAGCCCGTAGCGTCCCAGCCCCGGCACGCCCAGCGCCACGCGCAGTTCGTCCACCCACGCCACGGCGTCCTCGGCCCTTGCATCCTCCCGCCCTGTCAGCAGCACCGCCAGCTCTCGCACCCGAGGCAGGGACGGATGCTCCGGCGCCCGGGCCCGAAGCGCGCGCAGGTTGACGTCCAGCACCGCGGGCAGCAGCGCCGCGCACACCGCCCCGTGGGGCGCGTCGAACATGCCGCCCACGGGCGCGGCGAAGCCGTGCACCGCGCCCAGGCCAGCGTTGGCCAGACACAGGCCGCCGAAGAGGCTGGCCAGGGCCAGGTCCTCGCGCGCGGGCGCATCCGCGCCGTCCAGCACCGCGCGCCGCAGCGAGCGGGCCGACCTTCGCAGCCCCTCGCGTGCCAGCGCGTCCGTCAGCGGGTTGGCGCGCGCGGAGAGCAAGGGCTCGATGAGCTGCGACAGCGCATCCATGCCGCTGGACGCCAGCACGGCGGCGGGCGCCCCGGAGAGCAGGTCCGGGTCCACCAGCGCCACGCGCGGCAGCATGTGCGGACTGCGCAGGCTGGCCTTCACCTTCGCGTCCTTCGAGCCGAGCACCGCGTTGCGCGTCACCTCGGAGCCGGTGCCAGCCGTGGTGGGGATGGCCATGAAGGGCAGGGACGGGCGGGTGAGCGGCTGGCCCCGGCCAATGACTTCCAGGTAGTCCAGCGGGTCGCCTCCATTGGCGGCGAGCGCGGCAATGGCCTTGCCCGCGTCCAGCGCGCTGCCTCCGCCCAGGGCCACCACCGCGTCACAGCCCGCTTCCTGGATGCGCGCGGTGCCTTCGCGGGCTCGCTCCACCGTGGGCTCGCCGTCCACGGAAAAGACAGTCACCCCCAAACCCAGGCGTTCCAAGGCTTCCTGGAGAGGCCGTGCGCGTGTGGGATTGGCGCCGGTGACGAGCAGCACCCGGGAGCCCCCGAGGCCGCGGAGTGCCTCCGGCGCTTCGGCCAGGCGGCCCGAGCCGAAGAGGACGCGGGTGGCGGTGGCGAACTCGAACGAGGAAGATGCGCTCACGTCCGTCACCAGCCGGCGTCGTCGGGGAAGCGGTTGACGAACTTCCGGCTGGTGCGGGGCTCCGCCATCATCGGCGCCACGGTGTCACGCCAGGTGAGGTAGTGCGCCGTCTCCTTGTGCGCGGCGGGGGCCTGGGGCGTCCGGTACGCCTCCACCAGCACGAATTGCGTGGGGTCCTCGGCGTCCTGCATGACGTCGAAGCGCGCAATGCCAGGCTCCTTCACGCTTTCGCGCGCGTTGGCGAGCGTGGCCTGGTGGAAGGCGTCCACGTGCTCCGGCTTGACGTGGACCTGGACGTGAACGACGAGGAGGCTGTGGGACATGCCCCGGAAACTACTCCGGGCCGGGGCCGCGTGGGGACGCGGCCTCCGGCCCAGGAGGGGGCAGGGGTGTTGGCTGCCCGTCAGTGCCTACGGGGCCTTGAGGACCGTCGTCGGGCTGATGACGTCTTCCAGCTTGCGGGCCATGGTCCACCCGTCGTGGTAGACGATGCCCACGGGGCTGATGGTGTCATTCCGGTACAGGCCGACCTTCAGGTAGTTGAGCTGGCCCTTGTACTGCGTGGCGATGAAGCGCTTGGGCAGCACCACCTTGCCGTCCAGGTACAGCTCCACGAAGCCCACCTTCGAGTCCGGCGACCACTTCACGTGGAAGATGAAGTCCAGCCAGCGGCCGCGAACCAGCGGCGTGCGCCAGACGATGGTGCCCGGGTTGCCGCCGATGTTGAGGCGAATCTCCTCGCCGTAGACGTAGAACTCCACCGGGGGCGAACCCGAGTTGCCCTCGTGGTGCCACTGGGTGAAGAGCTGCCACGTCTTCGCGCTGGGGAAGCTCGAGTCGAACATGGTGCTGAAGCGGTAGTAGTACTCAGAGTTCACGGGCTCGCGCGTCATGCGCACCAGCTCGTTGCGGTTGCCGCTGGAGTTGATGGGGTCGTCACCCTTGCGCACGGTGGCCTTGAGGGCGTAGCGGCCCTGCCGCGCGGGCGAGCTCACCGGCGCCAGCCGGTCCGCGCTCACCATCTGCGTGTGGCTCCACTGTGAGCGGCTGTTGGTCTCGAAGTCACCGACCCACACCACGCTGGAGCCGTCGCCCGGCTGGGGCTGCTCCGGCGTGGGGTTCGGCTCCGGCTCCGGCTCCGGGGTGGGGG
>NZ_JAAIYB010000572.1 GCF_010894475.1 Myxococcus vastator | reverse complement strand
CGCCGAAACGGACGAGCGCGGGAAGACGACTCGGTATGAGCGGTTTGAGAACGGAGTCCTCAAGCGCATCGTGTACCCGGACGGCACCATCGAGTCTTGGAATACACTCAATGCCTATGCGGTCCCCACTGTTCACACGCTCCGCAACGGCGCCACCGAGCGGTTCGATTTTGATGCATCGGGTCGCCTGCTGACGCACTGGCTCCCGACCTATAGCACCCCAGATGCCAAAATCACTTACACGTATTATGAAGCAGGACACGCGTGGCAGGACCGCGTGAAGACTCGCACCGATCCCCTGGGGCGGGTGACGAATTTCGAATATGACGTCATTGAGATGGTCATGGACACCCTGCCTGGGGAGCCCGTGTACATCATACCTGTCCACGGTCGTGGTCTGGTCACAAAGATTATCCATCCCGACGGAAGCCAACGGCAATTTCGCTACAACGCTTATGGCAACTTGCTTTCGGAAACCGATGAGACCGGGAGGACCACCCACCACGAGTACGATGCGTATCAACGCATCACCATGACTACCGACCCACTCGGACGCAGGAAGCGCTACTCGTATCACCCCGGACTGAGCAGTCCGTATGCGAGCACGTTCCACATGCCGCGCCGGATCATTACCCCCGGTGGCAAGATACAGGATTTCGTCTACGATAGCTCCGGCCGTCTCGTTTCCAAGACCGACGCCGTCGGTACGGGCGACGAAGCCACGACACGCTTCACGTATAACACCAACGGTGACCTGGAAACGGTGACAGATCCGGTAGGTCGGGTCACTCACCACGCCTACGATTCACGAGGGCGTCTGAGCCGCATCACGAAGCCAGGTGGGCGCGAGACCTCGTGGCAGTACGACGCCGCGGGCAACGTCCTCGTCGAGACGCTCCCCGATGGGAGCACCATCCGGAAGACTTACGACGCGATGAGCCGGCTCGAAACGCGTACGGACGAGGCGGGGCGCACGACGCGCTACACCTACAATGGGCTGGGCAAGGTCAGCCGCGTCACCGACCACGAAGGCCGTGTCTCGGGTTTCGACTACGACGCCGAGGGCCACATCACCGTTCGCTACACGCCGCACGTTTCTGGCGGAATCAAACTGTGGCAGAGCTTCACTTATGACAAGGCTGGAAACCTCAAGACGCGAACCGATGCGCGTTTGGCGAGCGTCGAGTACCACTACGACAGCCGCGACCGTGAAACGCTGCGCACCTACAACGACGGAACGCCTCAGGTGTCCACGACGTATGACGCCGCAGGCCGGCTGCTGTCGACCTCGAGCGCTGTCAGCACCATTGATTATACGTACGATACCGCCGGTCAGGTGTCCACGGAGACCCAACGTGTGTTGGATCAGCCCGCCCGAACGGCCGGCTATGCGTACAACTTGGATGGCTACCGGTCCCGGCTGGACCTACCCTCCGAATCGCTGGTCTACGCGTACAACCACCGCAGCCAGCTGGCGTCACTGACGGCCTCGGGCCAAGCCGTAGTCAGTTACCTGTATTTCCTGGATGGGCAGCGCCAGGAGAAAATTTTAGGTAATGGCATCCGCGAGCCCTATGCCTACGACGTCGCGGGCCGCCCGTGGAGGCTCGGTGGAGCGCCGGGTGGGACGAAGGCCACGTACCAGTACGACCTGCGTGACCGAAAGACGGTCGTCGCCCTGGGCGGAATCTCGCAATGGTCGGAGGTCTTCTCGTACTTCCCTGATTCGCAACTCGCGACTCAGAAAACCTACAAGTACGACGGGATTCTCGATCTTGACCTCGAAGTCGGGGCGAACGACTTCACTTACGACGGCTCTGGTAATCGCGTCCGCACGGCCGGTGTCGTCCATTACACGACCAACGGGGCCAACCAGTACATCGGCGTCCGTGGACCCCCATCGCGCACTCCGCGGTACCCCGAGCGTCGCGCTTACACCTACGACGCTGAGTCCCGGGTCAAGACGGCGTCCGTGGGCGCTCGGACCTGGACCTTCCACCATGATCCACTCGGCCGACTCGCGGCCATCCACGATGGGACGTCGTTCCGATACGCACTCTTCGCCGGTCAACGGCCGATGGCTTGGTATTCGGGCCAAGGCCAGCTAGTCGAGAAGACGTATTGGGGGCCGCTCGGCGACGAACCTCTTTTCACTCACCGGGCGTCAGATGGGGCCGCATTCTATTACCACCAGGATCTCATCAATAACACCATCGCGACGTCCAACACGTCCGGCGTGATTCTGGAGACGTACAGCTACGACGCCTTTGGACAGATGCGAGCGCACTCGCCGTCGTGGCAGCCAATCGCGTCCAGCACGGTCCAGCCGCCGTATCGCTACACCGGCCAGCGCTGGATGGATGAGATCGGGCTCTATCACTACAAAGCCCGCATGTATGACGCACAGTTGGGGCGCTTCCTGCAACAGGACCCGTTGGGGCTCAGCGCGGGCGACTCCAACCTGTATCGGTACACCTTCAACAACCCTACCAATCTGGTCGACCCCACCGGAGAAGCGATTGAGACCCCGTGGGACGCGCTCAACGTCGCGATTGGCGCCGCTTCACTTGCTCACAATGTTGCCGCGGGGAACTGGGGCGAAGCGACCGTTGACCTCGTCGGGCTTGCCCTTGACGTGACCGCCACCGCGCTTCCTGGTGTGCCAGGCGGCGCCTCAATGGCCATCCAAGGGCTCCGTCGTGCGGACAATGTGATGGAAGGTGCGCAAGCCGTCCATCGCATGGCTCAGGGGATCAAGCAGGCCGACAAGGCCAGTGTCGTGGCAAACACGGCGACAAAGGTAGGAAATGCCGTCGACGTGGCCACAGATGCAGCAAAGGGGGTGGACACGACGCGTGTCGGGCGTTGGATGTCTGAAGCCGAGCACAAGGCGATGCAGTCCACAGGCAAGGTCCAGGAGAGCCTCAGTGGCACGACGCATGTTGCTCACCCTGCCGCTCCCGAGGCGTTCATGAGCCAAGCGAAGCCAGGAAGCGTCTACGTCAAGTTCGACGTACCCACCTCATCTGTCCGTCCCACCCAGGCGGGATGGGCGAAGATCGTTGGTCCACAGTCACTGGAGGGGCGGCTCGCAGCCAAGAAAGGTCTGCCCATACCGGAGATGCCTGCGGCCACAAACATCGAGCACGCCGCCACGAAGTTCCGCTGACAGAGGCGTTCATGAACATGGATCTACTTGAGGCATTCCACCAGTGGTTCTCTGAGCAAAGGGAGACGCTCTCGAACGCGGGAGTGGCGATGGAGTTCGTGGAGGGATCGAGTGAGGATGCGCCGAGCGCTCGAGTCGATCTGGAGTCCGACGTGAGGATGGGACGGGCCACAGTCTGGGAGTCTGGTCTCTGCGATCTCGAACTGCTGAGCGTGGAGACAGGAGAGCAACTGCTCTATCGCCATCACGAACAACTCGACTCCCAGAAGCTGGTGGTCCTGCTCGACGAGCTTGCCGAGCAAATCAGGCAGCCGACTAGCTGAGCGCGGTCCGGAATCGGTTGAAGCGACCGGTGGGGCACAACCTTCACCGTAACCGTTCACCGGCTGGTGCCTGCTTGAGGAGACATCGGGGCAGCGGACGGTGGGCGGGACGGCGCTCGACGGTGTTGGCCGCGGCGTGACACACCGCCACTCGTGTCGGAACTCGACCCCCGGGACGCGCGGGTTGCGAAGCTGGAGGCGTTGCTGGAAGCGGCGCTGGAGCGCATCGCACATCTGGAGGAAGAGGACCGGCAACTGCGCGAGGAGAACCGGCAGCTCAAGGAGCGGCTGAATCTCAATTCGAGCAACTCTTCGAAGCCCCCTCCGCGGATGCCCCGGCACGCCGCGTCCGCTGAAGTAGCCCACGGGCCGCCGCCCCAGTGGTCAGCCAGGGCACAAGAAGCATGAGCGAAGTCTCCTGCCGCCCGAAGCCGTGCAGCACGTCGTCGAGTTGGTGCCCAAGGAGTGCCAAGGCTGCGGGCACCGGTTGGAGGGCAGAGATTGCGAGCCGCGCCGCCACCAGGTAGTGGAAGTGCCGCCGTTGTCGGCCGTCGTCACCGAGTACCGCAGCCACGCACTGGAGTGCCGCGCGTGCGGCACGCTGACGCGCCAGCCGGTGTCGGCGCACGCCCGCAGCGCTTTCGGGGACAGGCTGGGGGCGCTGGCCAGTCTGCTGGTAGGCAAGTACCGGCTGTCCAAACGACTGGTGAAGGATGCCCTCTCGGACATGGTGGGCGTGGACTTGTCGGTGGGCAGCGTGGTGAATCTCGAAGGGGAGATGACGGACGCGTTGGCCCCAGCGGTGGCCGAGGCCCTCGCATACGTGCAGGCGGCCGACGAGGCTCACGCGGACGAGACGGGATGGGTGGAGGGTAAGCGTTCAGGTGGGATGAGCGGTTGAAGAAGGAGCAGGCCAGCAGCCGACGGTAGGCTCGTCGCTCGCTGACGCGGCGTGGGGCATGGGACACGGCGTGTCGTGGCCGAGGTCGACCCCAAGGATGCGCGCATCGCGGAGCTCGAGCGTCAAGTCGAGGAGCTGACTCGACTGGTGCAGGAGCTGCGG
>NZ_JAAIYB010000571.1 GCF_010894475.1 Myxococcus vastator | reverse complement strand
CCCCAGCCGAGGCCGCCGCGCGGCCAGCACGCCCAACGGCACCGCGAGCGCCATCGCCGCCAGCAGTGACACCCCCACGAGGAACAGGTGCTCACGCGTCCGCTTCCACACGCGAGCGGCCAGCCCGTCCCCACGCACCTCCGAGCTGACTCCCAGCGCCGTGGCCAGGAAGCCCGAGGCCACGCGCCCCTCCGACACGCGCTCCAGCCGGGCCCTCGCGTTGAGCTTCACCATGTCCTCCTCGGACACGCGGCCCTCCAGACGCAGCAGCGCCGCCAGGGCCTCGGGCGCCCGCGCCTCCAGGTCGTCGCGATACAGCAGCACCGCGTCATACGCGGGGAAGTGGCGCAGGTCGTCCTCCAGCACGCGCAACCCGTAGGCTTCAATCTCCGCATCGGTGGAGTACAGGTCCGTGAGCTGGAGCGACCCGCTCTCCAGCCCCCGGTACGCCAAATCATGGTCCAGCCCGCGCACCTCCCGCTGCGGCAACGCGTAGCTGTCTCGCAATGCGGGCCAGCCGTCCGCGCGGTTCATGAACTCGTTGCTGAAACCCAGACGCAGCGAAGGATGGGCACGCAAATCGGAGATGCGCCGGATGCCCAGCCGCTCGGCCTCCGCGTCCTTCATGCCCAGCGCATACGTGTTGTTGAAGCCCAGCGGCTCGCTCATCCGCAGCCCCGCCTCGGCCAGGGCCTCACGCAGCGCCGCGTCGTCCGGCAGGTGGCGCCCGGACAGCAACTCCTGGCGCAGCGTGCCCGTGTACTCGGGATACACGTCGAGCTCTCCCCGGCGCAGCGCCTCCCAGAGCACGGCGGTGCCGCCCAGCTCCCGCCGATGCGTGACACGCGCACCGGTGCTCCGCGCGAGCTGCGCCGCCGCTTCTCCCAGGATGACGGACTCGGTGAACTTCTTGGAGCCCACGCGCACCTGGGGCACGCCGTCCCCAGACGAGGACGCCCCGCCACACGCGCACACGAGCAGCGACACCAGGAGCCACACGCCCCTCACGCCTCGCCTCCCGCCCCGCCGTTGGGAAGGGGCCGCTGCGCCTGGATGAACCGGGTGACGAACGCGTCCGCGGGCCGCGCCTCCAAATCCGCGAGCCGCCCCTGCTGCACCACGCGGCCCTCCCGCATGAGCAGGATGCTGTCGCCCAGGAAGCCCGCCTCCGCCAGGTCATGCGTCACCAGCACCACCGTCTTGCGCAGCCGGGCGAAGATGCCGCGCAGGTCACCTTGCAGCTCGTGACGGACCAGGGGGTCCAGCGCGCCCAGGGGCTCGTCCAGCAGCAACACGTCCGGGTCCAACATCAACGCGCGCATCAGCGCCACCCGCTGACGCTGACCGCCGGAGAGCTGCGAGGGGTAGCGCGCCAGCGCGTCCGTGGGAAAGCGCGTCAACTCCACCAGCGCCTCCAGCCGCGCGCGCGTCTTCGCCGCGGGCCAGCGCAGGTGGCTCGCCATGAGGGTGACGTTCTCCTCGCCCGTGAGGTGCGGAAAGAGGCCGCCCCCCTGGAGCGCGTACCCCACGCGATGGCGCACCGCGAGCAGCGCCTCGCCTCCCGCGGGCAGCGGCTCGCCATCGAAGAGGACGCGCCCGGTGTCACACGGCAGCAGCCCGTTGAGCAGCCGCAGCAGCGTGGACTTGCCACAGCCGCTGGGCCCCAGCAGCACCGTGGTGCGCCCTGTCGGCAGGCTCAAGCTGAGCGGATGCAAGGCCTGCAGGGCCCCGTAGCATTTGGAGACGTCCTGGAGCTCGTACACGAGGTGTCGTCCTTCGCGGCATCAAGGCAGGCTGAACGCGCCGTTGCAGACGGCGGGATACGGAGGCTCGGAGGCCAGGTGGCTGCACGCGGCGAAGAGCGCCCGGTCCTCCCACGTCACGGCCGCGGCCCACACGCGCAGCGGCCCCTCGGGCGAGGGTACCGTGAAGCGCGCGCAGCGCGTGTCCAGGTTCTCCAGCCGGCAGGGCACCTCCTCCACCGGCCCCGCGCCCGGCAGTGAATCCACCAGCTCCGCCACGCTCCGCGAGCGCCAACGCTCCGTCACCTGGGCCTGGGCCGGCGCATGGAGGCTCCACGACAGCGCGGCCCTTTCGCAGCGGATGCGCCCCGCGCGCGCCGTGGACGCGGCGAGCTGACAGCCGTCCGGCACGGCCAGGGCCCGCCACGGCAGGCGCGGCGGGACGAGCAGCGCCTCGCGTCCCAGCGCCTCACCTTCAGGGCTGCCCTTCGAGGCGAGGGACTCGAGCAGCTCCAGGCAGCGCGCCAGCAGGGGCCGCACGGGCGCGCGGACGACGCACCCGAGCTGCCGCACCCGCCCCAGCGTCCCGGCGACCGCGGAGGCATACCCGGCGGCGCGACAGGCCTCCGCCTCGCACGCCTCCACTCGGACCGAGGGCCACGGACTTCCCGCCAGCGGCAGCGCCTCCTCCACCACCGTGGCGCCGGGCCCCAGCCATTCGGTGATTCGAGCCTGGGACTCCGTCAACGCCTGCTCGCGCGTCAGGCCCTCCCGCTCGGTCAGCCACACCGTCACGCCGTCGCAGCGGTAGCGCCGCGAGTCGGCTCGGTCCGGCACCAGCGTGCAGCCCTCGAACAAGGCGCGGGCTTCAGGGAGGAAGGGCCCCACGGGCGTCGCGCCCTCGGGGGCCACGGGCGACACCCGAGACGCGGGCGCGGCGCACGAGCCCAAGGCTCCAGCCAGATACACCCACAGCAGCCTCGCGGCGGTCCTCATGCCGCCGGAGTTAGGCGTCCCCGCTTCGTCACGTCAACCCGGCGAGCCAGGCGACGGGACGGCGCGTTCACTCGAAGGACTCTTTCAGCCCCTGGGCCCGCTGCAGATGACGGTCCGCGAGGTTGCCCGTCCTGTCGAGCATGAGCGTGAAGGCCTTGTCGTTCCTGTACGTCGACCGTGCCTGCTTCACGAGCCGCAGGACTCCCTCCTGGTCATCGACGACGCGCTTCAGGAAGGCCTCGTCGAACTCCCGGCCCTGCGCCTCGCGGAGCACCTCCAGGTGCTGCTGGGCATACGCCACGGCCTGCACCAGGCGGGCGTCCGCGCGCTGCATGGACAGACTCGGCCCCGGGAGGAGCCCCCCGTCCTTGCTCCCCGAGCCGCCCATCCCCGCCGTGTCCCGGGGCTGTGTGAGGTCCGCCACCACCATGTCCATGGACGGCGAGCCGCCCCACGCCTTCAAGTCCTGGAGGTGGCGGCGGTGGTCCTCCACCAGCCGCAGCGCGAACTGCCGCACCTGCGGGTTGGCCGACTTCTCCAGCGCCAGGTTGCCCGCCGCGATGGCCGTCGCGTCGAAGAGGGAGAGCTGCGCCAGGAGCAGGTCCCGCTCCGACAGGGACTCACGCGTCTGCCCGGCCTGGGCCGCCTCCGCCCGGGCGGTGAGCCCCACCAGGGGGCCCGTGCCCCACAGGGCCGCCAGGAGCGCCACGCCGCCTGCTCTGCCAAGCCTTCCAGCCATGTCCACCTCCCGACGAAGCGATGTCCGAAGGTGGGCCTCCCATGGCGCTCACGGCAAACACGGCCTGCCCGGCGGGGCCTCCCCGTGGGGCCCCGTGGACACGAGGCTCACTCCTGGCGCTTGGCCGCCACCATGACGTTGGCGCCCGCGGGCCCGGAGAGGGGCACCACGCCCAGCGTGACGGCGGCGCCGTCCTGGACGTTCGCGTGGGTGGCCTCGGCGCGCAGCAGCGGCAGGCCATGCGGCTGCTTCTGGAGGAACTCGATGAGCTTCTCGCGGACGAGGCACCGCAAGTCCCACTGCTTGCCCGAATCCGCCGCGCTCACCAGCGCGCGCAGCTTCATGGTCCGCTCGGTGCAGTCCGTCACCTGGAGCCCCGCCACCTTGCCGTCCCATAGCGCGGCGCCGTCCGTCTCGCAGATGCGCCGCAGCTCGGCGCGCACGGCCGGCACGTCCGTCCGGAAGTCCGCGAAGATTTCCGCCGTGCCCAGGATGTCCGGCGACACCTTGCTCCAGTTCTGGAAGGGCTTGTCCAGGAAGTGGCTCATCGGCACCACCAGCCGGCGCAAGTCCCACACCTTCACGACGATGTACGTGAGGGTGATTTCCTCCACCCAGCCCCACTCGTTCTCCACGATGACGGTGTCGCCAATGCGCACCGGCTGGGTGATGGAGAGCTGGATGCCCGCCAGCAGCGTGGAGATGGACTTCTGCGCGGCCAGGCCCAGCACCAGGCCGGCGATGCCCGCGGAGGCCAGCAGCGACACGCCCACGTTGCGCACCGCCTCGAACTGGAGCAGCAGCAGCGAGCCCGCCACCAGCACCACGGTGGACTCGATGACCCGGCGCATGACGGCCAGCTGCGTGCGCAGGCCGCGCACGCGCGCCACGTCCGGGCCCTCCGCGCCCACACGGTGCTCCAGGAAGCCCGCCGCCAGCCGCACGAAGCGCATGAGGAACCACGCCAGCGACGCGATGACGAGCGAGCGCGCCACCAGGTCCACCAGGTGCTGCGCGGGCGGAGGGAGCAGCAGCATCCGCGTGCCGGAGGCCACCACCACCGCCGCCACCGGGTGCCGCAAGGGCCCCTTCCC
>NZ_JAAIYB010000570.1 GCF_010894475.1 Myxococcus vastator | reverse complement strand
GGGCACGTCGGGAGGGGCGTGTATAGATTGTTCAACGCCCGTTCCAACCCCGAGAGGCGTCTGTCCCATGAAGAGCACGGCGATGACAGTCCAGGCAGAAGACCTGCCAGCCGCCCAGGAGCCCGCGGCGGGCGGGAACAAGAAGCGCGTGCTCGTGGTGGACGACTTCGATGACGCCCGGGAGATGTACGCGGAGTACCTGGAGTTCGTCGGCTTCGAGGTGGACACCGCCCGCAACGGCGTGGAAGCGGTGGAGAAGGCCAGCGAGGGCGAGCCCGACATCATCCTGATGGACCTGTCCCTCCCCGTCATGGACGGCTGGGAGGCGACGCGGCGCATCAAACAGGACTCCCGCACCCGGGACATCCCCGTCATGGCGCTCACCGGCCATGTGCTCGCGGGGAACGCGGAGCACGCCCGGGACGCCGGCGCGGACGAGTTCGTCGCCAAGCCCTGCCTGCCGCAGGATTTGGAGAACAAGATCCGAAACATGCTCAAGCCGAGCAAGGGGAAGGTCCGGGGTGGCTAGCGCCCAAGGACAGCGCCACTGCTCGGTAGCGGACACTCCAGCGGCCCTGGCGTCCTGGAGTCTCCTCCCGCGTGGCCCGTTCAGTTGACCCCTGGCGGACGGATGCATAGGCACCGGGTGTGGGCTCTCCGGCCGCCTCGCCGCCTCCTGATGCGTGGACTCCTCCCCAGGAGTTCGACGAGTACCGCCTCGTGCGGGCCATCGGGCGTGGGCGGACGGGCCGGGTGTTCCTGGCCCATGACACGCTGCTCGAGCGCCCCGTCGCCGTGAAGTTCATCCCCGCCCTGGGGCCCAACGCCCTGGCGCGGTTCCTCGTGGAGGCCCGGGCGGCCGCGCGCATCCAGCACCCCAATGTCGTCACCCTCTACCGGGTGGGGCAATTGGAGGATCAGCCCTACCTCGTCTCCGAGTTCATCCGGGGGATGAGCCTGGACCGGCTGCCCAAGCCCCAGCCCTGGGAGCGCGTGCTGGCCATGGGGCGGGATCTGGCACGAGGCCTGAGCGCCGCGCACCGGCGCGGGGTGCTGCACCGGGACATCAAGCCCGGCAACGCCGTGCTCACCGAGGCTGGCGAGGTGAAGCTGCTCGACTTCGGCCTCGCGAAGCTCCTGGACCGGGCCGCGGGGGCGGGGGATGTCGCGCCGCCCGCTTCCGGGACGCCGCCACCAGAGCTGCCTCCCGACCTGGACCCGGAGGCCAACCCCAACCTGGGCGCGCGCTCGCTGGACGGAGTCTTCCTCCCCTCGCTGCCGCGCGGCTCGCTGGTGGGGACGCCGTATTACATGTCCCCGGAGGCCTGGGCGGGCGAGGCGCTGACGGCGCGCAGTGACGTGTACTCCCTGGGCGTCGTCCTGTACGAGCTGTGCGCGGGCAAGGGCCCCTTCCGGGACGTGCCCTGGCGCGCACTCTCTGAGCGGGTGCGCCACCGGGATGCGCGTCCCCTGGCCCAGGTGGTGCCCGGCGTGGAGGCCGACCTCGCCGCCGTCATCGACAAGTGCCTGCGTCGCGAGCCCTCCGAGCGTTACGCCACCGCCTCGCAGCTGCTCGACGCCCTGGACGCGCTCACGCGCGACGACACCGTCCAGGCGGTGCCGGAGGGCAATCCCTATCGCGGCCTCCAGGCCTTCGAGGCGGAGCACCGCGCCGTCTTCTTTGGCCGCCGCCGCGAGCAGCGCGCGGTGCTGGAGCGGATGCGCTCGGAGTCCTTCCTGCTCATCACCGGTGACTCGGGCGTGGGGAAGTCCTCCCTGTGTCTCGCCGGGCTGCTCCCCGCTGTCACCGAAGGAGGCCTGGAGGACGGGCGCCGCTGGCGCAGCGTGCGGCTGGTGCCGGGCCGCAGGCCCCTGGTGGCCCTGGCCACCGCGCTCGCGCCCGTGCTGGACACGGAAGAGGAGCCCCTGGCCGAGGCCCTGCGCGCCGAGCCCACGTCCCTGGTGCGCCGGCTCCGCGTGAAGCTGGGCGCCCAGGAGGGGCTGCTCGTCTACGTGGATCAGCTCGAGGAGCTGGTGACGTTGGCGCCGCCGGCCGAGGCGGAAGCCGCAGGACAGGCCCTGGGGGCGCTCGCGGAGGGCGCCAGTGGCGTGCGCCTGCTCGCCACGGGGCGCAGCGACTTCCTCACCCGGCTGTCCGCCGTGCCAGGGCTGGGCGCGGAGGTGCCGCGCGCGCTGTACCTGCTGCGCGCCCTGTCGCCCGAGGAGACGCGGGAGGCGGTGACGGGCCCCGCCCGCGTGAAGGGCGTGCGCTTCGAATCCGACGCGCTGGTGGATGCGCTCGTCAACTCCACGCTGTCCGCGGCGGAGGGCGGGCTGCCGGTGCTCCAGTTCGCGCTGGCCGAGCTGTGGGAGGCGCGCGACGCGGCGGCCGGGGTCATGACGCAGGCGGTGCTCGACTCGCTGGGCGGCGTGGAGGGCGCGCTCGCGCGGCACGCGGATGCCGCGGTGGCCCGGCTGCTGCCAGACCAGCGGGTGGCGGCCCGGGGCGTGCTCCTGCGGCTCATCACCGCGGACGGCACCCGCGCGCGCAAGACGGACCGCGAGCTGGTGGGCGACGACGCGCGCTACCGCGCCGCCCTGGAAGCGCTGGTGCAAGCGCGGCTGCTGGTGGCGCGCGAGGCCCAGGAGGGCACGTCCTACGAGCTGGCCCACGAGGCGCTGCTCTCCGGCTGGGGCACGCTGGCGCGCTGGCTGACCGAGGCCTCCGAGCGCCGCGAGGTCCAGGCCCGGCTGGAGGCCGCCGCCGCGCACTGGGAGAAGCTGGGCTTCCCGAGCGAAGCCCTGTGGGGCCCGCGTCAGCTGGAGGAGGCGCAGGTGCTCGACACGGGAGAGCTCACCCGCCGCGAGCGCGACTTCCTGAAGGCCTCGCGCCGCACCATGGTGCGCAGCCGGCGGACGCGGCATGCGCTGGTGGTGGGCTTCGTCGTGTCCCTGGGGCTCGTCTACGGGGGGCTCAAGCTGAGGGAGCGTTGGAGCCTGGACCAGCAGGTGCGCGACGAGCTCGGCCAGGCGGCCCAGGGCCTGAGCGCCGTGCGTCAGGACTGGGGCACGCTGAGCGCCGAACGCGCCGAGGCCTTCCGTCTCTACGACACCGGCCAACGCGCCGAGGCGGACCGGCACTGGAGCCGGGCCGGCGCGCAGGCGGGACAGCTTCGCGGCCGCTTCGACGAAGTGGCCGGACGGCTGGAGCGTGCGCTGGCGCTGGCGCCCGGCCGCGCCGATGTGCGCGAGGCCCTGGCGGACTTCCTCTACGAGCGCGCCCTGTGGGCCGAGCAGGATGAAGACGCCGCGGCGCTGCCCGCGCTGCTCCAGCGGCTGCGGCTCTACGACACGGCGGGCACGCGCTGGCGGCGCTGGAACGCCGCGGCCCGCCTCACGCTGGAGACGTCCGTTCCGGGCGCGGAGGTGGAGCTGCGCCCGCTGACGCGAGATGCGCAGGGCGCGTATCTGCTGGGTGCGCCCCTGCAAGCGGACCCGGGACGCTGGCTGGACGCAGCGGTGGCGCCGGGCACGTACCAGGTTTCCGCGCGCGCGCTCGGCTACGAGCCGGTGGTGCAGTGGGTGCTGCTGCGGCGAGGCGAATCGCGGCGGCTCGACGTGCCGCTGCCGCGCCTGGGCAGCGTGCCGGAGGGCTTCGTCTTCGTGCCGCCGGGCGAGGTGAAGTTCGGCAGCGCGGCCGAGGCCAGCGTGCGCGAGTTCTTCAACGCCGTCCCCCTGCACCTCGTGGACGTCCCCGCGTTCCTGATGGCCCGGCACGAGGTGACGTATGCGGAGTGGCTGGCCTACGTGGAGTCGCTGCCGTCCGCGCAACGCGCACAGCGGCTGCCGCGCGTGGGCACGGGCGGCTACGCGGGGCTGCTCGCGCTGGGGCAGGTGGACGGCGTCTGGCGGCTGCGCTTCCAGCCGGGGAGTGAGCCCTACGTGGCGCGGGCCGGGGCGCCGCTGCGCTACGCCCGCCGCACGTCGCGCGTGGAGCAGGACTGGCTGCGCTTCCCTGTCAGTGGCATCACCTTCGCGGACGCGGAGGCCTACGCCGCGTGGCTGTCGGAGAGCGGCCGGGTCCCCGGCGCCCGGCTCTGCTCGGAGCTGGAGTGGGAGCGCGCGGCGCGCGGCGTGGACGGGCGTGAGTACCCGCACGGCGACAACCTGGCCCCGGACGACGCCAACATCGACACCACCTACGGCAAGCAGCCCGGAGGCTTCGGCCCCGACGAGGTGGGCAGTCACCCCGCATCGCGCAGTCCCTTCGGCGTGGACGACATGTCCGGCAACGTGTGGGAGTGGACCCGCTCCTGGCTGGAGCCGGGGAAGGCCGTGGCGCGTGGGGGCAGCTTCGCCTTCGCGGCGACCTCGGCGCGCGCCTCCAACCGCGAGCTGCCGGAGCCGTCCCTGCGCGACGTGACGGTGGGCATGCGGGTGTGCGCGGACGTGGCATCCACAGCGAATCCATAAGCCCGCCTGCCTGCCCTACATCCGCTCCGCGCGCTACCGGACGGAGGAACCCCGTGTCCGCCCTGACGTCTCGGGCGGGTGATGCGCAGTGGACGAAGCAAGTGCCTGCGGG
>NZ_JAAIYB010000056.1 GCF_010894475.1 Myxococcus vastator | reverse complement strand
GTTCGGAAGAACCAGTGCCCGCCCCGCAGAACTTCGAGCAGCCCCCGCCCGAGGCCATCCCGGTCCCCGAGGCGGGAGACGCCGAAAGCCTGCGCATCCAGCCGGAGGCGGGGGAACAGACGCCATGAACCTGACCGCCGACCCCATCCTCACCACCGCCTCCAGCGGAGCAGCTTCCCCGCGCAACGACGCCACGCAGCTGGTGGCCCACGGACAGGCCTACCTGTGTGGCCGCCCGCTGGGGGAGATCCTGCGCGCCATCGTCCCCTCGCTCACCGAGGAGAAGCTCCAGGAGGCGCTCGCCGTCCAGGACGAGAAGGGGCAGCGGATTGGCGAGGCCCTGGTGGGGATGAAGGCGGTCTCCGAGGAGGACGTGGCCAAGGCCCTGGGGCACCAGCTGGATTTGCCCTACCTGGCGCGCATCTTCGCCGAAGAGGTGGACGCGGAGCTGGTCAAGCGCATCCCCATCAACTTCGCCAAGCAGTCGCGCATCCTCCCGCTGTCCCTGGAGGGTGACACGGTGGCGGTGGCGGTGGCCGACCCGCTGGACACCGCGGCGCTGGACCACGTGCGCGTGCTGCTGGGCCAGAGCGTCAGCCAGCGCATCGCGCTGGGCTCCACCATCACCGACGCCATCAACAGCGTCTATGACCGCTCCGTCAATGAGACGGAGCAGCTCGTGGACGAGATGGAAACGCAGGACCTGGACGCCATCGCCCACGAGCTGGACGAGCCCAAGGACCTGCTCGACGAGGACGACGAGGCGCCCGTCATCCGGCTGGTGAACTCCGTGCTGTTCCGCGCCGCCAAGGAGCGCGCCAGCGACATCCACATCGAGCCGATGGAGCGCGAGCTGCTGGTGCGCTTCCGCGTGGACGGTGTGCTGCAGGAGGTCATCAAGCCGCCCAAGCGCTACCAGAACGCCATCGTCAGCCGCGTGAAGGTCATGGGGCAGCTCAACATCGCGGAGAAGCGCCTGCCGCAGGACGGCCGCATCCGCATCAAGCTGGCCGGCCGCGACATCGACATCCGCCTGTCCACCATCCCCACGTCCTTCGGCGAGCGCATCGTCATGCGTCTGCTGGACAAGACGGCGACGCTGCTGGACCTGGCCGAAATCGGCATGAGCCAGAAGACGCTCGAGTCGATGGAGGCCGTCATCAAGCGCTCGCACGGCATCGTCCTGGTGACGGGCCCCACGGGCTCCGGCAAGACGACGACGCTCTACGGCGCGCTGTCGAAGATCAACACGCCCGACCTCAACATCCTCACCGTCGAGGACCCGGTCGAATACCAGCTCAAGGGCATTGGCCAGATGGCCATCAGCCCGAAGATTGGCCTGACGTTCGCCCAGGGGCTGCGCTCCTTCCTCCGCCAGGATCCGGACGTCATCATGGTCGGCGAGATTCGCGACAAGGAGACGGCGGAGATCGCCATCCAGGCGTCGCTGACGGGCCACCTGGTGCTGTCCACGGTGCACACCAACGACGCCGCGGGCGCCGTGACGCGTCTGGTGGACATGGGCGTGGAGCCCTTCCTCGTGGCGTCCTCGCTCACCGGCATCCTGGCCCAGCGCCTGGTGCGCCGCGTGTGCCCGGACTGCCGCGTGCCCCACGAGCCCACGGACGCGGAGCTGAAGGAGCTGGGCCACTCGGTGGCCTCCTTCAAGCAGCGCTACGGCGTGGACCGCATCTTCAAGGCCACGGGTTGTCCCTCCTGCAACCGCAACGGCTACCGCGGGCGAACCGGCATCTACGAGTTCCTCCCCGTGGATGACGACGTGCGCCAGCTGGTGCTGAAGAACGTGGACGCCTCCACCATCAAGCGGTCCGCCACGTCCAAGGGCATGACGACGCTGCTGGATGACGGCGCGCGGAAGATTGCCCTGGGTGAGACGACCATCGCTGAGGTGCTGAGCATCACCCAGGAGGACATGTAGCCGACAGCTCCTCCCTGGGAGGGGCCGGGGTTCCTGAACCATGCCGGTCTTCGAGTACAGAGGTCTCAATTCCGCGGGCAAGCAGATCAAGGGCCTGCTCGAGGCGGACTCACCCAAGACGCTGCGGTCCAAGCTGCGCGCCGACGGCATCTTCCTCACGGACGTGCTGGCCCAGGCCGAAGGCAGCCGCGCCGCCGTGTCCAAGGGCACCAACGCGGCGCTGGTGGCGCGCGACATCGACCTGCGCAAGCTGGGCCGGGGGCGCGTCAACACCGACGACGTGGCCATCTTCACCCGGCAGCTGTCCACGCTGCTGGGCGCGGGCGTCACGCTGGTGGAGTCGCTCAGCGCGCTGGTGGACCAGGTGGAGAAGGAGCGCTTCAAGCGCGCCCTCTCCGACATCAAGCAGCGCGTCAATGAAGGCTCGTCCCTGGCGGACGCCATGGGCCAGCACCCGAAAATCTTCCCCAGCATCTACGTGAACATGGTGCGCGCGGGCGAGGCCTCCGGCGCGCTGGACGCGGTGCTCACGCGCCTGGCGGACTTCACGGAGAACCAGGCCCGCCTGCAGCAGAAGATCCTCAGCACCATGCTCTACCCCGCCATCATGATGGTGGTGGGCGGCGGCATCCTCGTGGCCCTCATGGTCTTCGTGGTGCCGAAGGTGACGAAGATCTTCGAGACGATGAAGGCCACGCTGCCCCTGAGCACGCGCTTCCTCATCGCCTCCAGCAACTTCTTCCAGAGCTGGTGGTTCATCCTGCTGCCGGGCATGGCGCTGGGCGTGGTCCTCTTCATGCGCTGGACGCAGAGCCCGACGGGCAAGCCCAAGTGGGACCGCCTCACGCTCAAGGCCCCCGTGGTGGGCAACCTGGTGCGCCTGCTGTCCATCTCCCGCTTCGCCCGCACGCTGTCCACGCTGCTCAAGAGCGGCGTCCCGCTGCTGGCGGCCATGGACATCGTCAAGGCCATCATGACGAACACCGTCCTGGCGGAGGTCGTGGAGAAGGCCCGCGACTCCATCCGCGAGGGCGAGAGCATCGCCAACCCGCTGAAGCGCTCCGGGGAGTTCCCGCCGCTGGTGTACCACATGGTCGCCATTGGCGAGCGCTCCGGCCAGCTGGAGGAGATGCTCACCAGCGTGGCGGACAACTACGAGACGCAGGTGAACGTGCGCATCACCGCCCTCACCTCGCTGCTGGAGCCCCTCCTCATCGTGGTGATGGGCGCGGTGATTGCATTCGTCGCGCTCTCCATCCTGATGCCGATTCTGCAGGTGAACTCGGCCATCCGGTGAGGTGTGGCGGAATGATGAATGACCTGGCGGACCGTTGGATTCAGCGCGTCACCCTGGCGGCGATGGTCGCCATGGCGGCGGCGCTGCTGACCGTGGGTGCCCGGCTGTACGGTCCCCAGCAGCCGCGCCCGCCCGCCGGGGCGGCGGACAGCGCCCGGACGCCCTGACAAGAAGACACGACGACACACGGGTGGCCTGCCAGAAAGTCACCCGGGATGGAGAGCAGACATGCGCCAGAGCCAGAAGCAGCAGCAGAAGAAGCAGCGCCGCAACCGCGGCATGACGCTCATCGAAATCATGGTGGTCATCACCATCCTCGGACTCATCGCCGCGGCGGTGGGTGTGGCCGTCATCCCGCAGCTGGAGGCCGCGCGCAGGGACCGCGCCGCGCTGGACATCAAGAACATCCAGGGCGCGATGAAGCTCTACTACACGAAGAAGGGGAAGTACCCGGACACGGCCTCTGGCCTGCAAGCGCTGGTGGAGGCGCAGGCGCTGGAGCAGATGCCCACGGACCCCTGGAACAACGAGTACGTCTACATCAACGAGGGCGGCAAGCCCGTCATCATCTCCTACGGCGCGGACGGCGCCTCGGGCGGTGAGGGCAACGACGCGGACATCTCGTCCGCGGACGCGGCCACCGCGAACAAGTAACGAACAAGTCGCGCGCGCCACGCGTTGACAGGGCTTGGGCATGAACGAGCACGACGCCATTGCATCCCCGACGCCCTCGCACGAGGGGCTGGACCGCCGCCGGAGCCTGGGGCGGCTGCTCCTCGTGTTCGTCTTCGTGGCCGCCACGGCCCTTGCCTTCACGCTCGTCTATGTGACGGAGGACCGGACGCTGGACGCAAGCCAGCGCCGGGCGCGCACGGACATCCGCAAGCTGGAGGGCATGTTCAAGTCCCACCACCGGCTGATGGGCCGCTTCCCCTCCCAGGAGGAAGGCTTCACCCCGCTCATCCAGGCCCGCCTGCTGGAGCGCGTGCCGGTGGACCCCTGGGGCCACCCGTACGTGTACTGGATGAACGGGTCGACGGGCGCCGTCGTGTCCTACGGGGCGGACGGCAGGCCGGGCGGGACGGGGCCTGCCGCGGACCTGAGCAGCGGCGGCGTGCTGGCCGCCGGTTGGGGGGAGCCATGACGAAGCGGAGCCACCGCCACCAGCGTGGCCTGACGCTCATCGAAATCTCCATCGCCATCATCATCGTCGCGATGCTGTTCTCCGCGGCGGTGATGGGCATTGGCTCCATCACCGGCGCCAAGGCCAAGGGCAGCGCGGGCGAGCTGGCGGGCCTCATCCGCTCGCTCTATGACTCCGCGGCGCTGCGCGGGCAGACGTGCCGGCTCGTCTTCGAGATTCCCGACCCCAAGACTGAGCAGGCCACGCGCTATCACGCCGAGTGCGCGGAGGGCGCCGTCACCACCGCGAGAGACCGCGACGAGACGCTGCGCACGGAGAACAGCGAGCGCGAGCGCGCCGCGCGCAACCGGGGCAGCGGCAGCGGCCGTGACGAGCGGCGCAACTACCTGGGCGGCGGCAGCGGGACGAACGCCCCCAGCGCGCAGGAGCTGCTGGAGGGTGAGCAGCTGCGCGTGGAGAACGCGGCCCGCTTCTCCTCCTACACGTCCGAAGAGGTCCCCGCGCGGGAGCTGCCCGCGGACGTCAAGGTCTCCGTGTGGACGCGCCACCAGCGTCAGCCGGTGGAGAGCGGCGTGGCGTACCTCTACTTCTTCCCGCAGGGCTACACGGAGAAGGCGTACGTCTACGTGCAGCAGGGAGACAACGTCTGGACGCTGGACGTGTCACCGCTCACCGGCAAGGTGCAGATTGTCGCCGAGGCGCTGGAGGTGCCGCGATGAAGCGCGCCCAGGGATTCACGCTGCTGGAAGTGGTGGTGGCGCTCGCCATCCTCGGGCTGGCGTTGATGGCCATCTTCGACCTCAACGCGGGCGCGGTGTCCAACCACGTCTACACCAAGCGCCTCACCGTGGCGTCGCTGCTGGCCCGGTCGAAGATGACGGACCTGGAGCAGGACCTCTACGACGACGGCTTCAGCCTGGATGACCAGGAGGAGTCCGGGGACTTCTCCGATGAAGGCTGGAACCAGTTCAAGTGGCGCGCGCGCATCATCGCGCCCAAGACGGACGGCGTGACGCCGGACCAGCTCATTGGCGCCATCTTCAACCTGCCCATTGGCGACAGCGGCGGGGATGACCCGCTGTCCGGACTGGCGGGCCTCTTCGGCGGCGCCGCCGGCGGCAAGGACGGCGCGTCCTCCGGCGGGCCCCAGGCCGCGGGCCTGGGCGGCATGGGCGGCGCGGCCATGGGCATGGCCCAGCCCATGTTCACGCAGATGGTGGAGCAGATCACCCAGACGGTCCGCGAGGTGCATCTCACCGTCTACTGGCAGGAAGGCACGCAGGTGGAGAGCATCGACCTGGTGACACACGTCGTGTCGCTCGGGCCGGGCTCGGACCGCAACGGCGGCGCCGCCGCGGCCCAGGGCGGAGGCTCCGACAACCAGTGGGTGACGCAGGACGGGCGACCCGTGGCCAACCCCATCCCCGGCCCCAACGGCATCATGCTGGACCCGGCGACGCGGCAGCCGCTGCGCCGCCTGGGTGACGCCCAGCAGGACCTGGGCCGCCGCGGCGGCAACATGGGCAGCAACCCGCTGATGCCGGGCGGCCCCCGGGGGGTTCAATGATGCGGCGTCACATGCGCGGGTTCACGTTGATGGAGGTCATGGTGGCCGTCGCCATCACCGCCCTCATGGGCACGGTGGTGGCCATGGCCTTCCAGACGGGCCTGACGGCGAAGGAGACGGTGGAGGTGGACGCGGACCGCTACCGGCAGGTCCGCGTGGCCATGAACCGCATGGCGCGCGAGATTGGCTCGGCCTACGTGAGCGACCGCTACGACTCCACCCGCTTCCGGGACCAGAACGACCGGCCCACCAACTTCGTGGGGGAGCGTGGCAAGCTGCTGCTCACCACCTTCTCGCACCAGCGCCTCTACACGGACGTGAAGGAGTCCGACCAGGCCATCGTCGAGTACTTCGTCGAGGCGTCGGAGGACCGGGAGGCCCGCGGCCGGCAGGACCTCAAGCGGCGCGTCAACCCGAACATCGACGAGCGCATGGAGCAGGGCGGCCACGTGGACGTGCTCTTCGAAGGCGTGAAGGAGCTGGAGTTCGCCTACTGGGATTCGGAGAAGAAGGAGTGGGATGACGAGTGGGACACGCGGCGCACGGAGCGCAAGGCGATTCTCCCCACCCGGGTGCGCGTGACGCTGACGGCGGTGGACGAAACCGGCAAGGAGGCCCGTTACGTCACCCAGGCCCGAATCATGCTCAACACGGAGCTGCCGAGGTACTGAGCCATGCCCCTGCCCTTCTTCCAGAAGCCGCCCCGGCGGCGGCCAAGGCCCCTGCCCCGCCCGGCGCGGCGGGAGCGGCGCTCGCGCGGCGTGGCGCTCATCATCGCCATTGTCTCCATCGCCATCCTGACGGTGATTGCCACCGACTTCGCCTACAACAGCCGGGTGGACCTGCAGCTGGCGGCCAACCAGCGGGACGAGGTGCGCGCCTACTACCTGGCGCGCTCGGGCATCTCCCTGTCACGGCTGCTGCTGCGCTTCCAGAAGCAGGTGGACCAGACGCCCATCCCCAACCCGGCGGCCATCCTGGGGCAGCTGGGCATCGGCGGCACGCCGCAGGCCGGGCAGGTGCAGCCCTCCTCGCTCAACATCCAGCTCTTCAAGATGGCGCGCGTGGACTGCCACATGCTCCGCGGGCTGGTGAAGAACGACGGCGCGGGCGGCGGAGAGCTGTCCGCGCTGGAGCCCGAGCAGGACGACAACTTCAAGCTGGATGACGAGGACGCGGACCCGGCGGCGCGCGAGGTGGCCTCGGAGATGACCATGCGCTCGTTCGGCGGCTTCGAGGGCTGCTTCCTGGCCACCATCACCGACGAGGAAGAGAAGCTCAACGTGCACCGCCTCATCGCGGGCGCCGGCGACGCGCGGCCCACGGCGCTGCGGCTCATGGACATGATGGCGGACCCGCGCTTCGAGTTCCTCTGGGAGCGGGATGACGCCAACAACGTGCGCAGCACGCCCCAGGACGTCCTGCTGGCCCTCAAGGACTGGGCGGACGACGACCGGACAGGCTCGGCCTTCAACCCGGTGGACCCGGTGAATCCGCTGCCGGGTGGGTTCTCGGATGAAGGCGCGTCCTACAGCCGTTATGAACCCAGCTATCAGCCCAAGAACGCGCGCTTCGACAGCGTGGACGAGCTGTACCGGGTCCACGGCGTCAACGACCAGTTCATGTCGGCGTTCCGGGACCGCCTCACCGTCTATCCGGACATCAACCGCCGGCCCAACATCAACACCGATGACCCGGTGATGATGGGGCTGGCCATCATGTCGGTGGCGGACCAGACGCGGCCGGACCCGCGCCTGAGAGATCCGGTGTTCCTCAACGAGCTCATCGAACGGGTGCGCGCCGCGCGCATGTTCAGCTTCTTCGGGATGTCCGTGCAGGACTTCGTCGCGGTGGTGGAAGCGGCGGGCATCCTGGTGGACCCGGCCGTGAAGTCCAACGTCGCGGGCAACCGGCTCGTGGGCGACAAGAGTCAGACCTTCACCATCAAATCTGTGGGAGAAGCGGGCAACGTGCAGAAGACGCTGACCGCCGTCATCCGGCTCGACGACACCCTGGGCCGGCTCCTGTACTGGAGAGAGGAATAGCATGGCCCGTATCCTTGGCCTGGACCTCGGCAGTCACGCCGTGAAGGGCGTGGTGCTGGAGGCGAAGACGAAGACGCACACCACCCATGGGTTCGCCGAGGTCCGGCGTGCCCAGGAGGGCGAGCGCGCCGACACGCTGCGCGCCGCCGTGCAGGAGCTGCTGGGCCAGCTCCCGCCGGGCAACGTGGACCAGATTGTCGTCGCCCTGCCCAGCCCCGCGCTCACCACGCACGCGCTGAGCCTGCCCTTCTCCGACGCCCGGCGCATCGAGGCGACGCTGCCCTTCGAGATTGGCAGCCTGTTGCCCTTCGACATCTCCGACGTCGTCTACGACTACCAGGTCGTGGGCTTGAAGGACGGCGAAGGCAAGGACAAGGCCAGCGACCTGCTGGTGGGCGTGGTGCGCAAGGCGGAGCTGGCGGAGCTGCTGGCGCTGCTGTCCGAGCTGAAGGTGGACCCGCGCATCGTCACGCACCCGGGCCTGGCCTACCAGAACCTGTTCCAGCAGCACCCGGGCCTCTTCCAGGGCACGGGTGAAGGCGGCGCGGTGGCCATGGTGGACATCGGCCACGAGCGCACCTCCGTGTCGGTGGGCAAGCCGGGTGAGGGCGTCCAGTTCGCGCGCACCTTCTCCGGTGGCGGCAAGGACTTGAGCAAGGCGCTGGCGACGGAGTTCCAGACGTCGCTGGCGGAGGCGAACCACTGGAAGGAGCAGCACGGCGCGGTGGCCAGCGCGGCCCAGGGCCCGGACGCGGAGCGCGCGGCGGCGGCCTTCGTGCGCGGCCTGCAGCCGCTGCTGCGCGAGCTGCGCCCCACCCTCAAGGCCTTCACGGCCCGCACCCGTCAGCAGGTGGGCGCGGTGGTGTTGTGCGGCGGCACGGCGAAGCTGCCGGGCCTCGCCGAGCAGCTCTCCCGGGACTTGAACCTGCCGGTGCGGGTGCTGGCGCTGCCCGCGGACGCGAAGCCGATTCCCGAGGCGGAGCAGCCCGTGGCGGCCCAGGCGTACTCGCTGGCCCTGCGCGGCAACGCGGCGGGCGTGCGCGCGCCGCGCTTCAACCTGCGCCGGGGCGAGTTCGCCTTCAAGGGCGACTTCGACTACGTGAAGGACAAGCTGGGGCTCCTGGCGTCCTTCGCGGCCACGCTCATCCTGCTGCTCATCGCGTTCGGCGTGGTGCGCAACTCCGTGCTGGCGCGGCGCGAGGCGCAGGTGGACGCCGTGCTGTGTGACACCACCCAGCGAATCCTGGGCCGGTGCGAGAAGGACTACAACCGCGCGCTCAACATGCTCGCGGGCGTGGAGAGCCCGGCGGCGGCGCTGCCCCGGCTGACGGCGGTCAACCTCCTGGCGGAGGTGACGGGGCGCGTGCCGGAGGACATGCCGGTGAAGTTCACCCGCATCCAGATTGATTTGGGCCGCGTCATCCTCGAGGGCGAGACGGACTCCTCGAAGCAGATCGACACGCTGTCCAACGCCATCAAGACGCACGACTGCTTCAAGGACGTCCGGCAGGGCAAGGTGGAGAAGACCCGGGACGGCAGCAAGATGTCCTTCCGCCTGGACGTGCAGGTGCAATGCCCCGGTGAGCAGGGCGGAGAGAGCTGACCATGGCCAAGCTTCAGGAAGTCTTCGCCCCCATCCAGACGTGGTTCGAGCGGCTCAGCGAGCGCGAGCGCCGCATGGTGTCCATCGCCGGCGCGGCGGTGCTGGTGTTCGTCCTGTTCGCCGTGGTGATGACGTTCACCAACAGCGCGTCCGGGTACCGCAAGCGCACCGAGGAGAAGCTGAGCAAGCTGCAGGAGGTGAACACGCTGGCCGCCAGCTTCCGCGAGGCGCAGGCCAACCGTCAGTCGGTGGAGCAGCAGCTCACGTCCAGCAACGTGCAGCTCATCAGCTACATCGAGGACAAGGCGACGCTGGCCGGCCTCCAGGTGCCCAACATGACGCCCAAGGGCGAGGTGGGCATCGGCGACGGAAATATCGTGGAGAGCGCCGTGGAGCTGACCTTCACGGACGTGGACCTGCGCAAGCTGACCGACTTCCTGCAGACGGTGGAGAGCGGCCCGGGCGTGGTGAAGGTGAAGCTGTTGCGCATCGAGCCGCGGCCCGCGTCGGACACGCTGACGGCGTGGACCACTGTCGCCACCTACCGGATGAAGCCCTGACCCATGTCCTCTGACTCCAAAGCCGCCCGCTGGAAGATCCTCCTCGGCTACGCCGCGTTCGCGGTGGTGGCCTTCGTCGTGGGCCTGCTCATCACCTTCCCGTACGACGCCATCCGCAAGCGGCTGGTCAGCGAAGCAGCCCAGGCGGGGCTCGCGGTGCGCATCGGCTCGCTGCGGCCTGGCCTGGCGGGCATCACCGCCACCAACGTGCGCGTGAGCAAGCCGCCCCAGCCGCTGAGCGCGGACACGGTGGCGTCGCTCGCGCAGGGCGAGGGCATGCTGGGCGCCGCGGAGCTGGGCGAGCCGCTGGTGCTGGAGAGCGTGGCGCTGCGCCCCGCCCTCTTCCCGCCGGGCCTCGCGCTGCGCGCCAGCGTCATGGGCGGCACGCTGAGCGCCTCCGTGGGCCTGCTGGGCGACACGCGCGTCAAGGTGACGGCGGACGGGCTCCAGGCCTCCGGCGGCAACCTGCCGGCCTTCACCGGCCTGGACCTGGACGGCGAGCTGAACGCGGCCCTGTCGCTGACGATGCCCAAGAACGGCGCGCAGGCGGACCTGTCCCAGGCCGACGGCGAGCTGACGCTGGACACCCGGAACATGGTCATCAAGAGCGGCAAGGTGGCCATCCCCATGGGGGGCGGCACGGCGGTGCCCATGGACCTGCCGCAAATCGACCTGGGCGCGCTCACCGGACGCATCCAGTTCGTCAAGGGCCTGGGCACGGTGGAGTCGCTGCGCCTGAAGAGCAACGAGCTGGAGGCCCTGGCCACCGGCACGCTGAAGCTGGGCAAGCGGCTGGAGTACAGCGAGCCCGGCATGGATGTGAATATCAAGCTGGACCCGGAGTTCCAGAAGCGGCTGGGCCTGGTGGGCGCGGGCGTCACCATCCTCCCGCCGGACAAGAAGGACCCCAGCTTCCGCGCCGCCCGGCTCGCCGGCTTCCTCAACCGGCCGACGTTCCTCCCGCGGCGCTGACGACCGCGTGCCCGCCGGGGCGCGGGGTTGAAAGCGGAACGCCAGGGCGTGTAAAGCGCTCACGGGCTGGACTGCACAGAGGGCTGGGATGCCGGAGCTGGTGTTCTTTCGTCGTGGCGAGGAGGTGTTGCGGGTGGGGGTGGACCGGGCACGGCTGGTGCTCGGGCGCGGCGAGCAGAGCGACGTCGCCATTCCCGACCCCGAGGTGAGCCGCCTCCAGGTGGCCCTGCTGTGGGACGGCGAGCGCTGCCGGGTGGAGGACTTGTCCGGCAAGGGCACCACCGTCGCCGGCCAGTCCATCACCCAGGGCGAGCTGCCGGACGGCGCGGACCTGGCGCTGGGCCAGTGGCGCGCGGTGTTCCGCATCAGCGGCGGCAGCGAGGGCGCGGACGTCACCACCGAGGTGGGCCACACGACGTCCGTCCAGTCCCGCGACGCGCAGGCCCCCCGCTGGCAGCCCGCGCAGGTGCGGGTGAAGCAGGGCCTCAACGAGTCCGTCCACCGCTTCACGGGTGACGGCTTCACGGCGGGCAAGGACGCCGGCTGCGACCTGGTGCTCCAGGACCGCTTCGCCTCCAGCCGGCACCTGAAGGTGACCCGCCGCGACGGCGTCTTCCACGTCGTGGACCTGCGCTCCACCAACGGGACGTGGCTGGGCCCGGCGCGCATCTTCGAGGCGGAAGTCCCGCTGCCCACCGTGCTGCGCGTGGGTGAGACGGAGCTGGTGCTGGAGCCCGCCGCGCCCGCCTCGCGCAAGGAGCCCACGGCCTTCCACGGCATCATCGGCGGCGACCCGTCGGTGCGGCAGCTGGCGGAGCTGATTGAGCGGGTGGCCCCGTCCTCCGCGGCGGTGACGATTCTGGGCGAGTCCGGCACCGGCAAGGAGCTGGTGGCCCGCGCCATCCACGCCTGCTCGCAGCGGGCGAACCGGCCCCTGGTGCCCGTCAACTGCGCGGCCATCTCCAAGGAGCTCATTGAAAGCGAGCTCTTCGGCCATGAGAAGGGCGCCTTCACCGGCGCCATGGGCGCGCGCAAGGGCGCCTTCGAAGAGGCCGACGGCGGCACGCTCTTCCTGGACGAGATTGGCGAGCTGCCGCTGGACCTGCAGGCCAAGCTGCTGCGCGCGCTGGAGGGCGGCGAAATCAAGCGCGTGGGCGCCAGCCGCCCGCAGACGGTGGACGTGCGCGTGGTGGCCGCCACCAACCGGGACTTGCTGGCGGCGGCGCGCGAGGGCCGCTTCCGCGAAGATTTGTACTACCGGCTCTGCGTCATCCCCCTGCACCTGCCGCCGCTGCGCAGCCGCAAGACGGACCTGGGCTCGCTGGCGGAGCACTTCGTGCGCACCTACGCCCCGCGGGGCCAGTCCGTGCGCTTCACGCCCGCGGCCCTGGAGCGGCTCCAGCACCACGCGTGGCCGGGCAACATCCGCGAGCTGCGCAACGTGGTGCACCGCGCGCTGCTCTTGCGCAAGGGGCCCCTCATCGACGCGGGGGACATCTCCTTCGACCAGGAGCTGAACCGCGAGACGGGCATCGCCGTGCCGGAGCTGCCGCCGGGGATGACGCTGGAGCAGATGCTGGAGAAGCTGGAGCGTCAAATCGTCGAGGCGGCGCTGCGGCGGTACAACAACAACCGCGAGCGCGTGGCCCGCGAGCTGGGCGTGGCGCGCTCCACCCTCTTCAAGCGGCTGAAGGACTGGGGCCTCACGAAGCAGGACGAGCAGGAGTAGCGGCTGTCTTCCAGGGAGGTGGGGGTGTCCGCGGATGGACGCCCCCGCCCCGGAAGACTGTGTCCCACGGTGCATGGCCCCGGAGGGCGATAGACCCTTCTGGCGGCTCGTTCGTTCCTTGTCCTGTTACGTCCATCCCGGCGTGTCAGGAGAGCACCCGTCATGCACGCATACGCGCTTCCGCCGCTGTCCGAGTTGTATACCGAGCACCGTCCTCGCGCGCTGGCCATTGCCCGACGCATCGTCGGTGACACCGCCGACGCGGAAGACGTGGTGCAGGACGTCTTCGCCCGGCTCGCCCGCCGCGCCCCTGGCTACGGCGGCCGCGCGGCGTGGAGCACCTGGCTGCACCGGGTCATGGTGAACAGCAGCATCAACTGGCTGCGGGCGCGCAAGCGCCGGGACAGGCTGAGCCACGAGGTCCAGGAGCCCCTGTCCCCGGAAGCCCTCGCCGTGGGCGCGGAGATGGAGCGCCACTTCGGTGAGGCGCTGGAGGACATCAACGAGCAGCAGCGCCAGGTGCTCTACCTGCGCGAGGTGCGCGGCCTGAGCTACCCGGAAATCGCCCGGCTGCTGCGCATCCCCGAAGGCACGGTGAAGAGCACGCTCCACCGCGCCCGCCAGCGCACGCTCTGCCTGATGGAAGAGCGCGGCCAGCAGCCCTGAGCGGGGACGGGCTCAGTCCTCGCTCTTCGAGCCGACGAACTGGTCCGACTTCTCCTTGAAGAGGACGTTGAAGCTGGTGAGCGAGCCGTAGACGCGGGTGATGTAGCTCTGCAGCTCCACCTTCTCCGCGTCCGACAGCTTCGGGTGCGCGTTGAGCTTCTGCTCCAGCACCCGGAGCCTGTCTCGCACCATGACGACCTTGTGGAACAGGTTGTCGATGGGCAGGTCCTTGGGCTGCAGCTCGGTGTTGGCGGGCACCAGCCGCATCGTGCCGCCCTCCCACTTGTTGGCCAGGGGCGGCGAGTCCAGCAAGCCAGACGCCTCCCGGAAGATGTCCATCAGCTCTTCACGCGTCATGCTCAACCCTTCCAGGTCCACCACGTCGTTGGGGTCCGCGCGGCGCCGCACCACCACCGGCGCCACGCCGCGCGCGGTCCGCTCGCGCGCGGGTGTAGCCGCCAGGGGGGCCGCGCTTCCCCGAGGCGTGTACTTGTCGCAGATGGGCGCGGACGGGGGAAAGTGGCCCCGCCACGAGTGCAGCCGGCATGCGCCCACCCAGCCCCGGCGCTCATCCACCGACTGCGGGCTGAACAGCTTGCAGTTGCCACACACGCGCTCTTCCGGCTTGAACACCGGAAAAGGAAGCGAGCCGTCCCCGGCGTCCGACATCAGCGCGTCTCTCCCGCCACCGGCGGACCCTTGCGCACGCCCAGCTCGCGCAGCAGCACGTCCGCGTCCTCCACCTGGTCCAGCATCCAGAGGATGTAGCGCACGTCCACGTTGACGTTGCGAGCCACGTCCGGGTTGTAGCCGAAGTCGTTGGCCACGTTCTCCCAGACGCGGTCGAAGTTGACGCCCACCAGCTGGCCCTTGCCGTTGACGGTGGGGCTGCCGGAGTTGCCGCCGGTGGTGTCCGCGTCCGACAGGAAGTTCACCGGGATGTCCTTGAGCTTCTTGTCCTGCCACGCGCCGAAGCGCTTCGCCTCGGCGACCTTGGAGACCTTCTCCGGGACGTCGAAGGGCTCCTCGCCGGTGTGCTTGGCCAGCATGCCCGACAGCGTCGTCTGCGGCGTGTAGAGGGCGCCATCCCGCGGCGCGTAGCCCCGCACCTTGGCGAAGCTCACGCGCAGCGTGCTGTTGGCGTCGGGGGCCACCGGCTTGCCCGCGTGCGCCAGCACCGCCTTGCGCCACTCCGGCCGCAGCCGCAGCGCGGCGCCCTGGCGCTGGTCCTTCACCTCGTCGAGCGCGGCCTGCTCCTTCGCCAGGTCCAGGCCGAACGCGAGCAGCGGGTCCTTGCGCGCCTCGAGCTGGCCCACCGACTCGGTGGCCATCTTCAGGCGCGCGTCCAGCTTCAGCACCTGGGTGCCCGCGTACATGGCGTCAATCTTCGCCAGGACGGCCTTCTCCGAGAACGTCTTGCCGAAGTGCGTGTCGACCGCGGCGATGCGCTGGTCGGCGCCCAGCGCCTGCGCGCGGCGCACGAAGGCCAGCAGCAGCTGGCGCTCGGCGGGGAGGAACAGGTTCTTCTGCTCGCGCTCCAGCCGGTCCTTGATGCGGACGTGCTCGCGCTCCATGTACTCCGGGCGGCGCTCCAGGTCCGGCTTGGCGCGCTCCGCGGCCAGCCGCGACACCGCCACCGCCAGGGCCGGGCCCCGCGCCAGGCGCGACGACGCGGCGAGGAGGAACTCACGCTCGAAGGACTTCGCGATGGCGGTCTGCTCCACGAGCAGCGCGGCCCGCGCGTCCAGCGCCGGCTGCCACTTCGCGCCCGCCTTCTTCGCCCACACCGCGACGGCGGCCTCCGCCTCGCGCTGCTTCTCCACGATGTGGCCGCGCTTCAGGCCCGCGAGCTGACCGCCCGAGTTCTTGTAGACGTTGTGCAGGCCCTTGAGCTGCGAGGCGACGGCGATCTTCCCCGCGGGGTCCTTCTCCCCTTCCGCCTCCAGGATGCGGATGGCCTCGCCGAACACATCGCGCATGCGCGGGTAGAGGCGGGACTGGCGCTCGGCCATCTCCTCCGCGAGCAGCGCGCGGTACGTCATGCCCGGGTAGCCCAGCACCATGACGAAGTCGTTGGGCTTCACGCCCTGGGTGGCCAGGGGGAAGAAGAACTCCGCCTTGTAGGGGACGTTCTTGTCGCTGTACGGCGCGGAGGTGCCGTCCGGCGCGGTGTACGCGCGGAGGATGGCGAAGTCACCGGTGTGGCGCGGCCACATCCAGTTGTCCTCCTCGCCGCCGTACTCGCCCACCGCGCGCGGCGGCGCGTAGACGAGCCGCACGTCGGTGAGCTCCACCGCGTCCACCAGCGTGTAGTTGACGCCGCCATCAAACGTCGCCACTTGGCAGCGGGTGGCGGGGCGCTTCTCGCACTCGGCGACCAGCTCCTTCTGCTTCCGCTCGATGGCCTTGTAGCGCGTGATGTCATCCGCGTTCGCGGGCACCGCGGCGAGCACCGTCTTCGTCACGTCGGTGAAGCTGCGGGGCACCTGGACGCGGGAGCCCTTGCCGGGCAGCTCGTCCTCGCGCTTGGAGGCGAGGAAGCCCTGGGTGATGAGGTCGCGCTGCGGCGTGCTGTGCTCCTGGATGACGCCGAAGGCACAGTGGTGGTTGGTGATGACCAGGCCCGAGGCGGCGATGAACGCGCCCGAGCACCCGCCGACGTTGACCGCGCCCGCGAGCAGGCCGGTGCCACGCTTCGGGTCCCAGAGCTTCTTGGGGGAGACCTGGAGGCCCTGGGCGCGCAACCACGCCGGGTCCAGCTCCAGGACCTGCTGGGGAGTCCACTTGCCTTCCCCGGCCAGAGCGGGGGCAGCCACGAGCGACAGGAGGAGGAGCGTCTTCTTCATGGTATCCCTCCCTACTCCGTCCGGCGCCCGCAAGCGACTCCCTTTGCCGTGACGCTTCGCGGCCTGGAGACCGGGCTTTCTCGTGGAAGACGCACCCGGAGGAAGTGGCCGCTGCGCGGTGGGCTTCGCCGAGGGGCGGAGGCCGACAGGCCTGTTCACGGGCAGCACCGCGCCACCACGTCCCCGTTTCGCGCAACTTCCGGACGCCTCCCGGGTTCACAGGACATTTCCCAGGAGGAATCACCCCATGAAGAAGCACGACAGAAGAATGACGCTCATCTCCGCGCGCGGGCTGCTGGCCCTGGGCCTCATCGGCTGTGGAACCGCCGAGGACGCCTCCGCCCCCCTCACCGATGCGCCCCCGGGCACCTCCCGTGCGGCCCTCACGGTGTACGAGCAGGCCGCGTTGGACACGGCCAACGCTTCCGCGAGCTGCGCGCCGCTCGGGAACTTCTACTGGGAGCTTGGCGATGGCGCGGGGCCACTCTACGGAATCCCGCGCGGCACCGGCGTGTCGGCCACGACGGTGATGCCCATCGCGTCCGCGAGCAAGTGGCTGTACGCGGGCGCCTACGTGCAGTCGAAGGGGTACGCGAACCTCACCCCGGACGAGAAGAAGCGCCTCAACTTCACCAGCGGCTACATCGACGGGAACACCACCTTGTGTGGGGACGCCGGGACGCGCGTCTCGGATTGCTACGGCCCCGCCTACAAGGACGTCTCCTACCGCCCGCTACAGGATGGCCGGTATTTCTATAACGGAGGCCACCTGCAGAAGCTGGCCCTGGACGATATCGGCGCGAGACGGGGCACGGGCGTGTTGAGCGTCATGGACTGGCTCAACGCCCGGCTGGGCACCACCCTGCCGGAGTCCGACAGCGACGTCGCCCCCGCCGGAGGCTTCTCGGGCAGCGCGGCGCACTACCGCGTCTTCCTGATGAAGCTGCTCAACGGGCAGTACGCGCTGTCCTCCAAGCTGACCGCGGATGCCGTCCCCGCCTGGCAGGGGGGCCCCGGCGTGTCCTTCACGCCGTGGACGGCGGGCACGGCGTACTACGGGCTCGGGCATTGGATTGAGGGAGAGACTGTCAATGGCGCGTGGACCGTGACGGGCCACTCCTCGGCGGGAGCGTTCGGCTTCTATCCCTGGGTGAATGCCGACAGAACCCGGTACATGCTCCTGGCCCGCAGTCGCCAGCTCGGCGCGGATGGCGAGGGCGAGAAGTCACGCGCCTGTGCCCAGGCCATCCGCGAGGCCTACCAGTCGGGCGTGCCGCAGCCGTAGCCGCCGCGCGTCCGCGCAGGCCCGGCCTCCCCGTCCCCCGCTCGGGCCCCTGACGCGGTAGTGTCACGTGTTGGGGTGTTCCAGGAGGGAGCGACCGATGCGGACCGCCAGCGGTGCACAGCTCGATTTCGGCCGGTTGGCCCTGCTCGTCCTCATGCTGGGGGTGGGCTGGTACTTCTGGGATTCGCCCGCCCTGTGGCCCATGAAGGTGCTGGTGGTGATGATGCATGAGAGCGGGCACGCGCTGACGTCCTTGCTCGTGGGGGGCTCGGTGGACCGCATCCACCTGGCGGCCAACGAGTCGGGCTCCTGCCTGTCCCGCCTGCCGCCGGGGCTGTTCGCCAGGGTGGCGGTCTACTCCGGGGGCTACCTGGGCAGCGC
Source organism: Myxococcus vastator (assembly GCF_010894475.1). Taxonomy (GTDB): domain Bacteria; phylum Myxococcota; class Myxococcia; order Myxococcales; family Myxococcaceae; genus Myxococcus; species Myxococcus vastator. The sequence continues at coordinate 10,439 of NZ_JAAIYB010000056.1, read as the reverse complement.
GGTGGCCGGCGCGGGGCTGCTGCTGGCCACCTTCCGCTTCCGGCTCCGCCGCTGGGTGCTGGGCGCCGCCAGCGTGTGGCTCACCGTCATGGGCGTGCTGTACGCGGGGGACGGCTTCACCCTGCTCTTCTGCCTGGGCACCGCCGTGGTGCTCGCGCTGGGCGCGAAGTTCCTGCCGGATGGCGCGGTGGACGCGCTGAACCTGTTCATCGCGGCCTTCACTGCACTGTATGCGCTGTTCGATTTGCGCTCGGACTTGTGGAACAGCGAAGTGCGCTCGCAGAGTGACGCGGCGCTCCTGGCAGACCTCACCTACGTGCCCGCGGTGGTGTGGGCGGCGCTGTGGTCGCTGCTCGCCATCGTCCTGCTGGCGGTGGCGGCGTACACGTCCCTGCACGCCAGGCCCAAGGGGCTCCAGATGCCCCCCGTCACGACGCGGGCGCGGCCTTGACGGCGGCGCGGGACTCGGAGCGGACGGTGGCCGCGTACATGGATACCCAACTCACGGAGCGGGCTGACGCCGCGTGCGGCAGGGTGGCGCCGCCGAGCCAGGGCACGGCGACGGCGCCATCGTTCACGCTGGCGGGAGCCAGAACCAGCGCCCATTCGAGCGGAGCGCGCCAGCGAGGAATTCGGCGAACGAGGATGCAATCTGCTCGCAGTAGTCCGGGTCCGGGAATCCTTCTCGGTAGCCATCGCGCAGGGGATACCGGCCTGCCTCTTGGTGGCTCACATCCAGGAGGATGTAATTGCTGTCCCGCGCTTCGCACAGCGCGTACCAGGACGCGGGCCCACCCTTGTCGGTGTCGTCCTGGCCCATGACGACCCGCGCGCGCTGAATCCGCGACAGGGGGAGGAACGAGAATGCCGGGTCTCTGAACGTGGGGGTTCGGGGGTCGAAGAGGTCGGCACCGTCGCAATGCAGGTAGAAGGCGCGCAGGTCCGGGTCCAGCGGCCATCCGACCCGCATCTCGAACGCTTCGATTTGCTCGGGCGTCGCAGGAGGGTTGGGGTGATGGAGGCGCGAAACCTCGGCGAGTAGTTCGGCCATCTTCATGGGCGGTGCTCACGCTCCATAGGGGTAATCAGGTCCAACCTGAGTCCATGGAGGGTTGTTCGCATAGCACTGGTTGTAGAGCCCATTCAGTGTGTCGTGAATGTCCTTGGGGAACGGAAGGATGTTCTCCCATTCTGTTGGGTTACCACCGTGCTTCAGGTCGCGGATGTGGTGGCCCGGATAGGCCAGTCCGTTCCTGTCAGACGGCCACACTCCAAAGCGGGCCGCCCACTGCCCTCTCTGCCAAGGTGAGTGAGACAGTCCGTACCCAGCAGTTTAGTGTGCAGGGCGACCCAGGCAGGGACGATGAGCGCAGTAGGTGAAGAGGCTCGGGTCAGGGAGACCGAGGTGGTGGAGAAGGCCAGGCGTCGAGGCTTCACGGCGGAGTACAAGTTGGGGGTGCTGGCGGAGGCAGACCGCTGCACGAAGCCCGGCGAAGTCGGGGCGCTGCTGCGCCGCGAAGGGCTGTACTCGTCGCTGCTGAGTGCGTGGCGGCGCCAGCGCGATGCGGGGGAGCTGTCGGCCCGCAGTCCGAAGAAGCGCGGCCCGCCGGCGAAGGTGCCCGATGCGAGCTCCCGGCGGGTGGCCGAGCTGGAGAAGCAGTTGGCCCAGGCCCAGGTGCGCCTCAAGCGCGCCGAGGCCCTGCTGGACCTCCAAAAAAAAGTTTCGGAAATTCTGGGAGTGGAACTGCCCAGGCCCGACGAGGAGCCCTGATGGCTGCGGCACTGGAGGCCGTCGACGAGCTGGGCGTGGCGCCGGTGTGCCAGGCGCTGGGCCTGTCTCGCGCTACCTTCTACCGGCAGGCCCGGCCGAAGCATGGGCCGGTGCACAGGGCTCGTCCCCCGCGAGCGCTTCTCCCCGAGCAGCGGGCCGAGGTGCTCGCGGCGCTGCACGAGCCGAGATTCCAGGACGCCGCGCCTGCGGAAGTCTACGCCCAGCTGCTCGACGAGGGGCGCTACCTGTGCTCCGAGCGCACCATGTACCGAGTGCTGGCCGAGAACCTCGAGGTGCGCGAGCGCCGCAACCAGCTGCGCCACCCCGACCACCCGGTGCCCCAGTTGCACGCGACGAAGCCCAATGAACTTTGGAGCTGGGACATTACGAAGCTGCACGGCCCGGCGAAGTGGACGTACTTCTACCTCTACGTCGTCCTGGACGTCTTCAGCCGCTACGTCGTCGGCTGGATGGTGGCGCACCGCGAGTCGGCCGCCCTGGCCCAGAAGCTGCTGGCGCAGACCTGCGAGCGCCAGGGCGTGACGCCCGGCCAGCTGACGATTCACGCCGACCGAGGCTCCTCGATGACCTCCAAGCCGGTGGCCCTGCTGATGGCGGACCTGGGCGTGACGAAGACTCACTCCAGGCCCCATGTCTCCAACGACAACCCCTTCAGCGAGGCGCACTTCAAGACGCTCAAGTACCGGCCTGACTTCCCCCAGACTTTCGGCTGCCTCCAGGACGCCCGCGGCTTCTGCGGCGACTTCTTCGGCTGGTACAACGAGGAGCACCACCACGCAGGACTCGGACTGCTCACGCCCCACGACGTGCACCACGGCCTGGCCTCCAAGCGCATCGCGGCCCGGGCCGCCGTGCTCGCCGCCGCCTACGCCGCTCACCCCGAGCGCTTTCCGCGCGGCGCACCCAAGCCGCAGGCGCTGCCCAACGCCGTCTGGATCAACGACCCCGCACGGCTGGCCAATTCACAGGAGGCCGCACAGTAATCTCACGAACTCGCTGTCTCACTCGCGTTGACAGGTTCCGCTGTTCGCGGAACCGGTCACGGATATTGTCCCACTGGGTGCGCGCCGACTGATTCGCACTGACGCTGATGGTTGAGTAGTTGCAGCAACAGTGGGTCATCCCATAGCGACTGCCGGTGTCGATGACGGTCCCCTGGTAGTCCATCTTCACATCGGCCAGCCACATGCAGCCCTGCAAGGCGTAACCACTCCCAGCGCACTTCTCGCGGCAGTAGTTCATGAGCTGGCGGCTGCACTGCCACGGACCATAGAAGATGACCGTCCGGAACTGCCCGCCACCGGGCACGTTTACGACGGGCCCCACCCACTTCCGGACCGGCACGTCAGGCCGCGTGATGGGGCCCTCGGCACACGCTGTGAAGAGGAATGCCATCAGGACGGCGAGGCGGCGCATCCGCGAAGTGTTGGCATTCAACCTTGGCATGGTGTGCGGCGAAATCACGATAGGGAATGGACTGTCTATCTCTCTGGACGGTAGTTCATGGAGGTCGACTCCACCCCTCGGTTTTCACGCAGTGACGCGGCTGGCACGCTGCCCGCGATACTTCGGAGCACGACTGAACATACCGCTGCGGGTCAACGCCTGATCGCGCAGCGCAGATGAACTGGGCGACGGCGCAGCCGCAGTGGTCGTGTCCTCCGCGGCGTGTCGTCCATGGGCTGCGCGAGCGCCAGGCAGGGCAGGAGGAGCGACAGCAGGACGGAGCACTTCGCGTGGGAGTGCATGCGCGCGGGGCACCTCGTCAGCGCACGATGCGCGCGGATGCCATGCCATCACCTCCGTGCCGGACTTCATGCTGAGCGGACCACGCGGCCACCCCAGGGGCCCCCTCGCGGCGAGCGAGCCGGAGTCACTCCCGTCGCTCGCTGTTCGGAAATGTCGGGGGTTTTGACGCCACAAAAGTCCCGACATTTCCGAACAGCTAGCCACCGGGCTGCGCGCCCGACCCAAAGGAAGGAAACGCGGTAGCCTGCTCGTGGCGTAGGCACAGAGGTCGGCGCGTCATGGGTGCAGGTGAACCCGTCGAACTGTTGGACCCGGAGCCTTGTGAGCACCCCGAATCGTCGCCATCGCGCACCCGGCGGTGCGCCAAGAAAACGGTCGCCCTCGCCTTCTCGGTCGATGAAGCCCTGGAAGTCGCGCGCTATATGGCGCCAGCAGGAAGTCCTCCCCAGCTACCTTGGAGTTGCCCGTCAAGTTCGGACAGGCTGGCGGCTCGACGATGCACTTCTGTCACACCAGTTCTGAAAAACGCTTCTTCCACTCCGCTGGCAACGTGGGCGGGCCTTTCAACTCAAGAAGCTGCCGCAAGTCGTGCTTGAAGCGCCGGAGTGCGGCGCCCAGGTCGTCCCAGGCAAACTCCGCGTTCTGCCACTCGGGGTGCGGGGCGCCACCACCTATGCCGGCGACGATGGAGAGGTGAAGGGACGCGTCAGTGCGCTCGAAGAGGAAGGCGGGGTCGCCCTGCTCGCACGAGTCGAGGGTGTAAGGCTGTCTGTCGGAAAGTGCCGCTACGGCCCCGGTGAGTTCGTCCCACCACTGCCCGAGGCACACATCGTCCGCCCCCCAGAAGCCCATGCACGGTACGCGTCGCTCGCCGATGGTCCACGCCCATTCACCATGAACGTGAGGCTCATCTTCGCAAAGCGCTGCCAGGGGCCGCCGCTCATTGCCCTCGCCGGGCACATGGGCGCTGCGGAGTTCAAGCTGCATCGATGGGGAGCCTGACGACATCAGCCGACCTCCGCGGGAGAGGCGCCTGCGACCACCGCCCTGCGAAACTCGCGTGGCGAGCGCATTCCGAGCCCCTTGTGAGGGTACATCGAATTGTAGTCTTCGAGCCAGGCCGGCAGTTGCGCCAGGACGTGGGCGGCAGAATGCAGTTCGTGCACGTAGTCGCGCCTGAAGGTCTTCACGAAGGCCTCCGCCATGCCATTGCTCTCCGGCGAGTACGCGGGCGTGGTGCACATCAACAGCACCAGGGAGCGGCTGAACTCGCTGTGTCGTGCGCGGTGTAGACGGGGCCATTGTCCGAGAACCACTCCACCGGGTGCGGCACCCGTATGGTGCCCGGGCCGAAGCGCGCCTCCACCGTCTCGGCCATCAGGTCCTGGATGGTGAGGCTGGTGGGGTACTCCGCGGAGGTACGGTACGCGATGACCTCCCGGTCGCAGCAGTCGAGCGAGAGGACTACCTGCACCCGCTCGCCATTCCAGCAGCGGATTTCGAAGCCATCCGAGCACCAGCGCAGGTCGCTCTTCAGCGTGGTGACGGTGCCCGCGTGCGTGCACGTGGGCTTGCCCGTGTGCCGCTGGAGGAGCAGCCCGGCATCCCGCACGAGGCGGTACGCCCGCTTGTGGTTGACGGGTGGAGTGTTAGCGCCACGTCATCGATGCGGAGATGGTGACGGCCCTGGTGCGAAAACCTCCGCAGGGCGCGGTCATGGTGTTCCCCACCTGGAGCGGCGCTGCCGGCTGGGTGGTGCCACCTTCACGTTGACTTCCCCCGGGCGGATGGAGAAGCACCACAGCTTCCCCCGGGCCAGAGACCTGGCGGAATCATTCAGGGATAGAGGGAGCAGCATTCCAGCTCATGGGCGGGCCCATTCGCGCCTACCATTCCAAGCCAGGGACTTGAGAGATTGCGTACATGATGCGGTTCTTCTGGATACGCGAGGAGCGGACACCACCCTTCAACGGCAGCTTCAATGCCACGCACAAGTGGCGCCTGCCAGGCGTGAAGTGCAACGCATGTGGAGTGACGTGGGGTGGAGCCGGGCACCAGTACCCATCGGTGGACCTTTCTCACCTGCCTGAACGGTCTCGCTTCGTGCGCCCCTGGCCTGTTCCCGTTTCGGAGCTCGCGCAACTGAGAGAGCGGATTCGCCCCTGGGTGCCCTCCGGCGTGCAACTTCCGCCGGGCACGCAACTGGGGCCTCTTGAGGGCACCGCCTCTGGGAGATTCGGCCCACTGACATCACAGGGGGACATTCTGTGGCTCGTGCGGCGAGATGCTCTTGAGCGCCTCCAGGCTCAAGGCATCAAGGGACTGCTCGGCTGCAAGACGGAATTGCGGTTCCGCCAGAAGGAGCCCCCGGAGTTGCTGGAACTCCAAATCGAACCTCGCGGCCGACTTCATCCGGACTGCCTTCCATCGGACCTTGCGCCGCCATGCGACGCCTGCGGCCGGGTCGCGCTTCGATTGCCGGACGAGCCCCTTCTCGACGCTGCATCCCTGCCCGTCGACCGCGATGTCTTCCGCGTAGGTGACTACGCCACCGTCATCGTGTGCACCGAACGGTTCATGGAGACCGTGCGCCAGCTCGGTTTGGAAGGAATGGCCTTTCGCGAGCTTCCTACTCGCGGATGACGTGGGGAGTCCGCCGTCGTTCAGAAGTAGCGCCCGCGGGCCAGACGGCGTCACGCCGGACACAGCGGCCCCACCCACAATCGCACGCATGCGTCCCGTGGGTTGTCGCGCGAAGGCCGCCGCCTCATATCGAGGCCTCCAGCCCGCGAGCGGCCTTGGGCCGCGGCACGAGGAGAGACGATGAGATTTCCTGGCACGTGGCGCGCGAGGCTTCGCGGCGGACTCCTGCTGGCCGGCGTGTGCGCCGTGGGAGGCACGCTCGTCACCCAGGGCGGCTGCGCGGCCACGCCCGACAGCGCGGTCCGCGCGGCCATCCCCTTGTCGCCCACCCCGCTCTACGGCAAGTTCGTCTGGCACGACCTCGTCACCGACAACCCCGCCGCCGCGAAGCGCTTCTATGGCGACCTGTTCGGCTGGGAGTTCGTGGACCTCCGAGGCGGCCGCCGCCCCTACTCCCTCATCCGCGCCCAGGGACGCTGGATTGGCGGCATCGTCCATCCCGCGAACGCGGCCGAGAAGCGCGCAGGCGCGCTGTGGCTCGGCTACCTCTCCGTGCCCGACGTGGACCGCGCCGTCACCGAGGTGAGCGCCCGCGGCGGCAAGGCGCTCGACGGGCCCATCGACGTGCGGAACATCGGCCGGGCCGCCGTGGTCTCCGACCCGCAAGGCGCGGCGGTGGGCTTCGTGCGCTCCCAGCCCGGAGACCCAGCCGACACGGGCGTGCCCGACGAGGGCCAGTTCTTGTGGATGGAGTACCTGGCCCAGGACCCCGTCGCCGCGGCGGGCTTCTACAAGGAGCTCCTGGGCTACGAGGTCCGCGAACGCCCACTCGGCGGCGGGCCGCACTACGTCCTCGCCCAGGGACAGCATCCCCGAGGCGGCGTGCTGGCCAACCCGGTGAAGGGGGCGCGCCCCAACTGGCTCACCTATATCCGCGTGAAGGACCCCGCGGCGCTCGCGTCACGGGCCCAGGCCCTGGGGGGCCGCGTGTTGCTGGCCCCGTGCCCGGAAGCGCGGGGCGGCTCGCTCGCGCTCATCGCCGACCCGAGCGGCGCGGTGCTCGCGCTCCAGCGCTATCCCTTCGAGACGTCCAAGGCCGCAACGGCGCCGTGATGCGCCACTCTCAAGGAGAACCCCACATGCGTCTGCGTCGACACACATCCCCCCGCTCGCTGTCCTGGGCCTTCCTGATGGCGGGAGCCCTCCTGACGTCCGGCTGTACGGAGCAGCCCGCGGGCGTCGGACTCGGCTTCACCACACCGTCGCCCTGGAACGCGGCGCCTCAGATGGAAATCACGACCACCTGGAACGGCGGTCCGATGTACTGGACGTCGCCCTGAAAACGGCCTCCCCGGAGGCGGGCGGCGGACCTCACCGCCGCGCCTCCGGGGAGCCGGCGCATCACGCCTGCGGGGCGTGCACGCCGTTGGACAGCTCGTTGCGGACGACCTCGGACACGCGCTCGCGGACCATCTCGCCCACGCGCTCGCGGACGTCGGCGCTCACGCTCTCACGCACCGCGCTCGCGATGCGCTCGGGGTCGACGGCGCCACCACCGCTGTGCTGCATCGGCGGCGCGGACGGACCGGCGCGCATCGCCTCACCGAGCGCGGAGCGGACGGCCTCGGGGAGCTGCGAGCGGAGCGCCGAGTCCAGCTCCGAGCGCATGCTGCTGATGAGCCGCTCACGCAGCGAGTCCGCCAGGCGGCCGCGGATGGCGTCCGCCAGCCGCTCCACGTCGTAGCCGCCCTGCCCCATCATCCCGCCCTGGCCCATCGTGCCCCGGTGACGGGCCATGGCGCCGCGCAGCAGCTCGCCCATGCGCTCCCGCAGCACCTCGCGGACGCGCTCGCGGACCGCCGAGTTGATGCGCTCACGGAGCCCCTCGGACAGCCGGTCCTGGAGGGTCATCGCGATGCGATCGGGGTCGAACGAGCCGGCCGCCATGCCGCCCCACTGGCGCGTCATGACGCCGCGGAGCCCGTCGGCCAGGCGCTCGCGCAGGGACTCGCGCACGCGCTCACGCAGGCTGTACACCAGGCCCTCGTGGAGGGCCTCCGCCAGGCGCCCACGGAGGGCGTCCGCCAGCCGCTCCGCGTCGTGGGGGCTGAAGCCGGGCACGCGCTCCGACATCACCGCGCGCAGCGTGTCCGCCAGCCGCTCGCGCAGGGCCTCGCGCACGCCGTCATGCGCGGCGGTGTTGATGCGCTCGCGCAGGGACTCCAGCAGCCGGGTGCGCACCGTCTCCGCCAGGCGCTCGGCATCCGGGCCGCCGAAGCCGTGGGAGGACATCTGCCACTGCTCGATCATCCCCGCGCGCACGCACTCGGCCAGCCGCTCGCGGATGCCGTCGCGGATGCGCTCGTGCACCACGGAGGCGATGCGCTCGCGCAGCGTCTCCGCCAGGCGGGAACAAAGCGCGTCCGCGATGCGCTCCGGCTCCGGCATCCCGTAGCCCTGCTGCATCATCCCGTACCCCTGCGGCATGCCGCCGCCGCGCTCGGACATCGCGTGGCGGATGGCCTCCCCCACGCGCTCACGCACCTCGCGGCCGAGCCGGTCCTCAATCGTGGAGACAATCTGCTCGCGAACGGCTTCGACGACCCGCTCCTTCAGCGACTCACCGAACATCTGCTGCGACTGGGGGGAAAGCTGCTCCTGAAACATGAGAACGCTCCTGACTCGACGCCTGGACTGCGAGGAAACACGGCAGGCGAAAACCCCTCTCCTGCCGGGCGCGATTCAATAGACAGGCACGCACTCGGGGTAAACGTGTCGTCGGTGTGAGAGCGCGTTGGGCGCCAGACACCGGAGGCGCGGGCGGCTACGTGCGCGGCCGCATGCGGAACGCGACGAAGGCGTCCACGCTGTCGAAGGCGAAGTACGGGTTCTTCCGCCGCACCGTCTCCATGGACGTCACTGGCACGTCCCCATAGTCGTGTCCTGGATACAGCTTCGCGCTGTCAGGCACCTTCGCCAGCACCTGGGACAGGGAGCGGTACATCTCCTCCGGGTCGCCGCCGCTCATGTCACACCGGCCGCATCCATTGATGAACACGGTGTCCCCGGACACGAGCGCGTCACCGGCCAGCAGGCAGTGCGAGCCCGGCGTGTGCCCGGGCGTGTGCAGCGCCTGGAACGTCTCTGTCCCCACGCGCACCTCGTCCCCCGGCCCCAGGGGCCGCAGCGCGCCGCCCAGCTCGCGCAGCTCCGGGGAGAACTGGACCTCTTCACGCTGCGCGAACACCGGCACGTCCCACTTCGACAAGAGGTCCGACAGGCCGTTGATGTGGTCGAAGTGGCAGTGCGAAACGAACGCGCCCACCACGCGCTTGCCGTCCTGCTTCACCGCCTGCTCGATGGCCGCCACGTCCCACGCGGGGTCCACCACCACCACCTCGTCCGAGTGCCGGGGGCCCACCAGGTAGACGAAATTGTCCATGGGCCCGAGCTTGAGCTGCCGCACGTACGGTTCACGCATCGCGAAATCCTCCCCGTCAAAAGCCCCACTCTAACGTCCGGGACTTGAAGCGGCGGGCCCCTTCCCCCTTGAATAGGTCCTTTTGCCTCTGGGGAGGTCTCCACGTGAAGCGCCCATTGCTCCTCTGCACCCTGCTCGCCGGCACCGCCTTCGCCGCCAAGGAGCGCGCCACCTTCCGCTACACCGCGCCTCCGGAGGGGGAGCGTCCCGTCATCGTCAACGCCGTCATCGGCCCCCAGGGCAGTGACTTCGCCATGCGCCTGCGCTTCGACAAGGTGCCGTTTGGAGACGCGTGCAAGAACCGCTGCGCCAACACCACGCTGCTGCTGGACACCGACAACAGCAAGCAGACAGGCCTGCGCCTGGCGGCGAAGAAAGCGCCCGGCAACGGCGCCGACGTCGCCGTCGTCATCCAGGGCGTGCGCGACTACGCGAGCCAGGACGGCGCCCCCGCCGCGAGCTGGCTGAGGGTGAAGGTCCGCCTGCTCGGCAGCGAGGCCTCCTCCGTGGATGACGGCGAGCTGCTGGCCGAGTTCAACCACCGCCAGGACCCCGAGCGGCTCCACGTGGACGGCGAGACCATCTACCTGCTGGTGGACGCCACCAGCGCCGCCCTGCCCTCCGCCCGGAAGGCCCGCGTCGTCTACCAGCCGCCCGGCGCCAAGCCGCTCCAGGCCACCATTCCCGGGATGATTGGCGGAGGGAGCGGCAAGGGCGTGCGCATCTTCAAGGACGGTTCGTGGGGGAAGGCCCGCGACGCGACCCCCTAGGGCG
>NZ_JAAIYB010000569.1 GCF_010894475.1 Myxococcus vastator | reverse complement strand
CCCCGGTGCCTGCGTCCACAGTCCGTCCGCCTCCCCCTCCGTGGGGCGCAGCCCCTGGGCTCCCTCCCCGCTCCGGGCCTCCACCACGCGATCACCATGCACCTGCGACACGCGGCTCAGCGCCTCGAGCGGCGCGCCAGCGGCCCGTGCCAGGCGGCGGTGGTTCTCCTCCACGCGCGCCCGCTCGTCGCCCACGGAGAACCCCAGGTTGAGTGACGCGTAGGGGCCCTCCGAGCAGCCGCCAGCGCGGGTGGCGAAGCCGTGCGGCACGGGCAGCAGCGCGGAGGTGAGAAACTCGGTCGACATGGAATCTCCAGGAATCCACCTGATTGATGCACCAGGAGGTGATCCAGCGTCAGCGCAATCGTAGGATGATTTCACCGCTTCGTTTGACAGGTAGCGTCAGCCAACTGACAATTCACGGACCGCCTGAACTCCGTGCAACCCATCCGCAACCCCGCGCTCGAGAGCCGCGAGCACCCGCATGCCCCTGGGTCCCGACACCGTTGGTCGCAAGCTGCTGTGGAGCATCGCCCTGCCCGGGCTGCTCGTGGCGCTGCTGGGCGTCGGCCACTTCTGGCGTGAGGCGCGGGTCGCGGTCCAGGACGCCACCCAGGTGGAGTCGCTGGCGCTGGCGGAGTTCGTCGCGTCCACCTTCACCCTTCCGCAGGCGCGCGGGGCTCCGGCCCATGGCGCGGTGACGGAGGTGATGCGCTCCGACACCCGGCTCTTCCGCTCGGTGGAGGACGTCCGGGTGCTGACGCCGGACGGGCGCATCCTCTGGTCCCGCCGCACGGGTGAAGAGGGCACGACGCACCCGGAGGCCGCGCGGCTGACGGCCCCGGGCCCCGAGCGGGCGCGCTCGGTGGCGCGGATGACGGAGGTCATCCGCCCCCTCGGCGGGCCGGAGTGCGCCGGCTGCCACACCGCTGGCGACGTGCCGGGCGCCAGCATCCTGCAGCTGCGCATGGCGGAGCCGGCGCTGCACCAGGAGCTGTCGTCCGTGTTCGGCGCGGCGCTCGGCTCCATGGGCCTTTTCGTGGTGCTGCTGGCGCTCATCACCGGGCTGGCGCTGCACTTCGTCCTCACCCGCCCGCTGCGCAAGCTGAGCGCGGCCATGCGGCGCGCGGAGGCAGGCGACCTGCTGGTGCGCGCTGAGGCGCGGGGCACCGACGAGTTCGCGCGGCTGGGCGCGGCCTTCAACCAGATGCTGGCGCGGCTCACCTCCATGAAGGCGGAGGAGATCGACACCCACCGCGACCTGGAGCTGGTGAAGGAGAAGCTGGCCCTCAAGGACGAGCTGGAGGACCGCCTCAAGGAGCTGGCGCTGCTCTTCGACGTGGCGCGCTCGCTCAACGCCACGCTGGAGCTGGATGAGCTGCTGGACGCCGTCACCCGCCTGGTGACGGAGCGGCTGCGCATCCCCGAGTTCTCCATCATGTTGATGAACCCGGAGGGCCTGCTGGAAATCAAGCACGCCTGGCCGGAGGGCCGCGGCGCGGAGGGCCTCACGTTCGCACTGGGCGAGGGCGCCTGCGGCCGTGCGGCTGAGACGCGAAAGGCGGTGTACCTGCCGGACACGGCGGACCGCTCCAGCGTATTCGCCAGGCCGGACCTGGTGAAGGGCGGGCTGAACACCGGCGCGCTGCTGGCGGCGCCCATGGTGCACATGGAGACGCTGCTGGGCGTGATGAACTTCCAGCGCCCCCACGTGGCCAGCTTCTCCGCCGAGGAAATCGAGCTGCTCACCGCGGTGGCGGACGTGGTGGCCACGGCGGTGAAGAACGCCCGGCTGCACGCGGAGACGGTGAAGCTCACCATGACGGACCCGCTCACGGGCGTGCCCAACCGCCGCCACCTCTTCCAGCGCATGGAGCTGGAGCTGGCGCGAGCGAACCGCTTCGGCACCCCGCTGGCGCTGCTCATGGTGGACGTGGACCACTTCAAGCGCATCAACGACCTGGCCGGCCACCGCGTGGGTGACGAGGCGCTGCGCCGGGTGTGCGACGTGCTGCGGCTGCGCGTGCGCAAGGTGGACACGCTGGCGCGCTACGGCGGCGAGGAGTTCGTCATCCTCCTGCCTCAGACGAACAAGACGGAGGCCATGGAGGTCGCGGAGAAGCTGCGCCGCGCGGTGGCGGAGTCCGTGGCGCTGGTCCAGCCGGGCCTGCCGGGAAACCACGTCACGGTGTCCATTGGCGTGTCGCACTTCCCCTCCGACGCCTCCTCCCAGGAGGAGCTGGTGGACAGCGCGGACGCGGCGCTCTACTTCAGCAAGCGCACCGGCCGCAACCGCACCACCCTGTACGAGGCCGGCATGGAGCTGCACCCGGGCCGCGAGCGGGGCCCGCACACGCCCGCGGCCGAGCCTCCCTCCGTGACAGCCGCCCCCAAGCCTCCGGGTGGCGTGGCCAAGGCGTAGGCGCTCAGCGGCTCACGAGCGTCTGCACGGTGGGCAGCATCAGGTCCGCCCACGCCTCATAACCCTCGGCGGACGGATGGAAGCCGTCCTCCGAGAAGAAGTGCGGGCCCTTGGGAATCATGACCTTGCTCGCCGTGAAGAGGTCCACGTGGTGCATGCCGTGCACCCGGGCCACCTCCGCGATGGCGGCGTTGAAGGGCTCGATGCGCCCTTCGTACAGCGCCGCGGGCACCAGCCGCGCCATCGGGGCCAGCGCCAGGTCCACGAGGTTCACCACCACCAGCGGCGCCCCGGTCTGCTTCAACCGGCGGGCGATGCGGTCCAGGTCGTCCTGGAAGTCCTCCAGGGGCGTGCCGCGCCAGACGTCATTCGTCCCGATGCCCAGCGTCACCAGCGTGGGCTGCGCGGCCACGGCGCGCTTCACCTGCCCCGTGAAGACGTCGCGGATGCGCGCGCCGCTCTGCCCCAGGTTGCTGAGGCCCACGGGGAGGCCGCCCGCGCGCAGCCGGGAGGCGAGGCGTTCTGGGTAGCCCCCACCTCGCGCCGCCCCCACGCCCACGGCCGAGCTGTCTCCCAGCGCGACGTAGTTGACGCTCATCCGCCGCTCCCTCGCTCCGGACTCACGGCACCCGCAGGGCGCGCAGGTTGCGAGCCCCGCCCGGCGCCGTCACGCGGAGCAGCAAGGTGCTCCCGGACGCAGCGCCCTTGATGATGCGGGCCAGGGCGTCCGCGTTCTCCACCTTCTTGCGGTTGGCCTCGATGACGACCATGCCGGGCTCCAGCTGCGCGCGGTCCGCCGGCGAGCCGGGCACCACGTCGGTGATGAGCGCGCCGCTGCTGTCGGTGAAGCCGGCCTGCTGCGCGGTGCGCGCGTCCAGGTTCTGGAGGCTGACGCCCACGCGACGGGAGCTCTCCTGCGAGTCCTCCGGCCGCTGCTTCGCCGAGGCCACGCCCTCCAGGTCCGGCCGCGTGCCCAGCGCCACCTTCACGTCTCGCTTCTTGCCGTCGCGGAAGAGCGTCAACGTGGACGTGCTCCCGGGACGCTTGAGCGCCACGGTGCGCGTCAGCTCGCCGCTGGAGGTGACGGTCCGCCCGTCGATGGCGACGACGACGTCATCCTGCTTCAGGCCCGCCTTCGCCGCGGGAGAAGACGGCATCACCTGCGTGAGGATGGCGCCTTCATTCACGGAGAGCTTGAGCGCGCTGGCCAGGTCCCGCGTCAAGTCCTGGATGCCCACGCCCAACCACGCGCGCGTGACGGAGCCTTCCTTCTCCAGCTGCGGCAGCAGCGAGCCGATGAGCGTGCTGGGCACCGCGAAGCCGATGCCGGAGCCACCGCCGACGATGGCGGTGTTGATGCCCACCACTTCGCCCTTCATGTTGAAGAGCGGACCGCCCGAGTTGCCCGGGTTGATGGCCGCGTCCGTCTGGAGGAACTCGTCGTACTGGCTGGCCCCAATCTCACGGGCCCGCGCGGAGACGATGCCCAGGCTGACGCTGGAGGCCAGACCGAAGGGATTGCCGATGGCCACCACCCAGTCCCCCACGCGCAGCGCATCCGAGTCGCCCAGCTTCACGGTGGGCAGGTTCTCCACCTTCTCCTTGAGCCGCACGAGCGCCACGTCCGTGAGCGGATCCCGCCCCACCACTTCGCCGCTGAAGCTGCGTCCGTCGTCCAAGCGGATGGTGATGCTGACGGCATCCTCCACCACGTGGTTGTTGGTGAGGACGACGCCCTTCGGGTCGATGATGAAGCCAGAGCCCGCGCCCTGGCGCAGCGGCTCGCGGCGCTGACTGCCGCCCTCGCGGCCTCCACCGAAGAAGCGCTCGAAGAGCGGGTTGTCCTCCATCCCACGCGGCATGCCGCCGCCTCGGGCCTGCACGTCCACGTTGACCACCGCTGACTTCACCGACTCCACCAGCGGCGCCAGCGACGGGAGCGTCTGGGCCTCCCGTGTCGCGGGCTGGAGGACGTTGCCGGCGCCCGGCTGGGTGGCCGCGGGAGGCGACTTCGGCGCCTGGGCGACAGCCGCGGCGGGAGGCAACGCGACCAGGAGCGCGGCGACGAGCGCCTTCCGGAACGAGACGGTCGAACGGTTCATATGCAGACCAAGCTAAAGCCGAAAACCTGCCCCGCAAGCCAAACCGCCTGTCGTGGCGAGAGGAGGACACATCGCCCCACCC
>NZ_JAAIYB010000568.1 GCF_010894475.1 Myxococcus vastator | reverse complement strand
CCTCCGCCATGATGTCCGGGACGTGGAGCAGCACGGCGATGCGGCCGTCCTCCAGCGCCGCGGTGCCGGCGATGAAGGGCGCGCCCTTGAGGAACTCGCCGCCGCAGGGCTTCACGGCCACCTCGCGCTCGTCCACGAAGCCGTCCACCACCAGCGCCGCGTGGTCCTCGCCGTGACGCACCACCACCGCGGGCGGTTTGTCGAAGCGGTTGCCGCCGTTGAGGCCGAGCAGCGGCCCCAGCGCCACCAGCGCCGTGGGCTTGCCCCGGTGCCGCACGGCCAGCGTGCCGAAGATCTCCAGCCGGTCATCCGGCTTGACGCGCATGACGGCTTCCACGTCCGCGGCGGGCATGCCGTAGACGTCGTCGCCCAGGCGCACCAGCAGCACCTTCATCAACGCCAGCGACTGCGGCAGGCGCAAGGTGATGGTGGTGCCACGGCCGATGCGGCTGTTCACGCCCACCGAGCCGCCCAGCATCTCCACCTTGCGCTTCACCACGTCCATGCCCACGCCACGGCCAGACAGCTCGCTGACCTGGTCGCGGGTGGAGAAGCCGGGGCGGAAGATGAGCTCGATGGCCTCGCGCTCCGACAGCGCCGCGGCCTGCACGGCGTTGATGAGCCGCTTGGAGATGGCCGCCTGGCGCAGCCGCTCCGGGTCGATGCCGCGGCCGTCGTCCTCCACCTCGATGTGGAGCATGTCGCCGTCCACGCGCACGCGCACGCGGATGCGGCCGTTGAGCGGCTTGCCCAGCTGCTGGCGCGTGTCCGGGGACTCCACGCCGTGGTCCACCGAGTTGCGCAGCAGGTGCACCAGCGCGTCGCGCACGTCGGCCAGCATGGACCGGTCCACGCCGATGTCGGCGTTCTCGATGACCAGGTCCACTTCCTTGCCCTGCGTGCGCGACATCTCCCGGACGGCGCGCGGGAAGGCGTCGAACACGGTGGCCAGCGGCACCAGCCGGGCCTCGGCCACGTGGTCCGCCATCTTCGCCAGGTTGCCGTGCAGCGTGTTGATGCCGTCGTCGTTGCGGCGCACGAAGCGGAACGCGTCGTCGCGCAGCATGTGGAGGTCGCTCTCCACGCGGTCCAGCTGCTCGCGCACCTCGTTCGAGATGTCGACCTCTTCCGCCAGCCGGAGGAAGCGGTCCCCCAGGCGGCTGAAGCGCTCGAACAACGCCTCCGTCTCCGAGCTGCGCAGCCGGCCGCGGGCGCTCTCCACCAGCAGGTCGCCCGCGAGCAACCCCAGTGAGTCCAGCACCTCCACGTTGACGCGGATGCTCCGGTCGGCCACCGCGGACTTCGCGGCGCTCGGGGCCTCCTCGTCACGGCCGTGCGCCCCGACCGCCGGCGGCGCGGAGGCAGCGGCGTGCGCCACCGCTTCGGCCCCGGGGGCCCGAGGCGGGGCCGCGGCCACCGGCGCCTGCACGGGCGGCGCGGCGACGGCCGCCGGCGCGGCGACAGGCGGCGGCGCGGGAGGAGGCGCGGCGGGCCGCGCGCCAGCGATGGCCGGCGGCGTCTGACCGGAGACCTCCGCGAGCATGCGGACCATCTCCTCGCTGGCCGGGTTGCCCGTGTTGGCGCCGGACAGGTCTTCGTTGAGGTCGGAGAGGACGTCGCACGCCCTGAGCAGGACGTCGGTGGCCACCTCGGTGGCCGTCTTGCCCTCCCGCTCGGCGCGCAGCACGTCCTCGGCGGCGTGCGCCAGTTGCCCGATGGCGGCCAGACCCAGCATGCGGGCCTCGCCCTTCATCGTGTGCAGCTCGCGCGCGACGTCCTCCGCGGCCTGGTCCGCGGTCTCCTTCTCCAGGTCCAACACCCCCAGCTGAATCTTCTGGAGTCGGTCGGCGGTGACCTCCTGGAACTTCTTCAGGAGGGATTTCTTGAGAGCCTCGGTGTCCATGGCCAACGTACGCCCCTCCCCTTCCAGGAAGCGCTAGTCGGCCTTGAACCGCTTGATGAGCTCGGCCAGCCGTCCGGCCAACTGCGTGAGCTCCGCGGCCGCGCCCGTGGCCTGCTTCGAGGCCTGTGTCGTCTGGCGCGTCACGTCCTCGATCTCCGCCATGGAGGCCACCACCTGCTCGGTGGCCGTGCGCTGCTGCTGCGTGGCCAGGTTGATGACGCGGGCCGCGTCGCTCGTCTCCTGGACGCCAGCGAGGATGCCTTCCACGGCCTGCGCGGCCACCGCGCCCAGCTTCTCACCGGACTCCGTGGCGGCCTTGGACGCCTCGGCGGCGCCGGCCGCGGCGGCCGTGGCCTCGCGAATCTCGGTGATGAGGTTCTTGATCTCCTTGGTGGAGTCCAGGACGTTCTCCGCCAGGCGCCGCATCTCCGCCGCGACGATGGAGAAGCCCTTGCCGGCCTCACCCGCGCGGCTGCCTTCCAGCGCCGCGTTCAGCGCCAGCAGGTCGGAGCGGTCCGCGATCTCGTCGATGACCTCCACCACCGTGCCAATGCGCTCCACGCGCTTGGACAGCTTCGCGATGGAGTCCGCCACCGCGACGCCGTCGCTGCGGATCTGCTGCATGGCCTGGATGAACTCGCCAATGGCGCCCCGGCCCGCGCGCGCCGCGCCCAGCGTCTCCTCCGCCACGCGCGCCACGCTGCCCGCGTTCTCCGCGATCTGCGCCGACGCGTGCTTCAGCTCCTCCATGGTGGCGGTCGTCTCGTGGATGGCCGCCGCCTGCTCCGTGGAGGACGTCTCATGCTGCGTGGAGGCCGCCAGCACCTGGTTGGCGGACGAGGACAGCCTCAGGGCCGCCTCGTTGATCTCCCGCACGAAGGTGCGCAGCGTCTCAATGACCTTGCCGAAGCCCTCCAGCAGGGGCCCCAGCTGCGGGTCTTCGGTGGTGGTGTTCCACCGGGACAGGTCGCCCTCGCGCACCAGGCCGATGAGCGCGTCCAGCGCCTGGTCAATCTCCTGCGCCGCCACGTGCTTGCGGTGCTCGGAGGCCGCGAACTGGTCCAGCACCTGGTTGAGCAGGTGCGCCAGCTCCGCGCCGGACTCGCCGACCAGCTCCTTGGGCACGCGGGCCTGGAGGTTGCCGGAAAGCACCGTCAGCAGCGTGTCGGTGATGGCCTTGGTGGATGGCGGGGTCGACGCCGCGTTCGTGGCGCCGGCCTTGGAGGCGGGGGCCTTCCGGGCGCGAGCCTTGCCTGCGGGCTTCTCGTTGGGGGTGTCCAGGGACATGTGTCTCAGTGCCTTCCTTGAGTCCTTGCGGTTTCGACCAGATCGATGAGCAACACGGTGCGGGCCTCTTCCAGGCACACACCGACTGCGTAGGCTGCGGCGCCGGCCGTGGGAGGCATCCGGCGCAAGGAATTGACGGGGATGGAGCGCACGCCGTGCACGGCGTCCACCTTGAGGTGGGCCTCCCCCTCCGGGGTGTCGAAGACGATGGCGCGCCCGCCGCGGTGGAGCAGGCCCAGCTCCGGCAGCGTGAGGTCCTCCGGCAGCGAGCGGTCGATGCGCAGCACCTGGGACGCATCCGTGCCGTAGAGCGTGGCGCCGATGTCGAAGAAGAGCAGGTCCACCTCCTCCTCCTTCTCATGGAGGGCGTCGTCGTTCACCGCGCCACCGCCCGCTGCCGCGCCGTCTGGAGCAGCTTGGAGAAGTTGAGGAGGTTGATGGCCTCCTGGTTGCCGCTGGCCTGCACCACGCCCAGCAGGTGCTCGGCCGCGGCGTCCCCCCCCAGGGGCGGTGGGAGGATCTCCGAGACGGGGATGCGGCGCAGCCCCAGCACCGTGTCCGCGACGACGCCGGCCACGTAGCTGCCCGTGACGCCGACGAACAGGCGGGTGCGCGGGCCGATGCGGGCCTCTCCCTTGGAGAGGAAGCGCAGCAGGTCCAGCACCGGGAGCACCTCGCCCCGGTGGCCGGTGACGCCCATGATGAAGGACGGGGTCCGGGGCAAGGGCGTGAGCAGACCGGCCCGAAGCACTTCGAGCACGTTCTCACTGGGCACGCCCAGGCGCAGGTCGCCCACGCGGAAGCAGAAGAACTCCTGCTCCGGCCGGGCCTGGGCGGCCAAGGCGCGGTCCGGAGCCATCCGGAGTGCTCGCTGGAGGGGAGTCGAGGTCGTGGTCAAGGCGCCAAAGTATCCGGAGGCGGCGAATAGCGGTCAAGAGGACCCGACGGACAGCCCGCCTGGTCGCCGTTTCGATGGTCCGCGCTGCACCAAAGGTGTAGGGTTCCACCGCGAAGCCCTTGAGGAGGACGATGTCGCGCGTACTGGTCATTGATGACAGCCCGATGCTGGTGGAGCTCACCGTCCGGGCGCTCACCGCCGCCGGCTACCAGGCGAGCGGCGCGCAGGACCTTGCCAGCCTCGAGCAGAAGCTCGCCGAGGGGCCGTTCTCGCTCATCCTCATGGACGTCAACATGCCGGAGATGTTCGGCGATGACGTCGTGGAGTACCTCCGCCGGCAGAAGAAGGTCACCGCGAAGCTGGTCCTCTACTCCGACATCTCCGAAGCGGAGCTGGACGGGAAGACCAAAGCGTCGGGGGCGGACGGCTACATCCTGAAGAGCGGCGGGCTCGAAGCCGTGCTCGGCGGGGTCATGGGTCTGATTGGCCCCCCTGCCCTGGGCATCCCCACCGCCGTGCCCGCTCCGGCCGCGGCTCCCGCGGCGG
>NZ_JAAIYB010000567.1 GCF_010894475.1 Myxococcus vastator | reverse complement strand
CGATGACCTCGAGGAAGCCGACGCCGACGTGGCCCCCGAGCCCCACGACGAGGGCCCCGCTCCGGAGCCCGTCCCCTCGGCGCTGAACCCCTGGTTCGCCCAGCTCGCGCACGGCTACTGCCCCCCCGACGGAATCCGCTTCGACCGGCACACGCCCCCGACGACGTTCCCTGGCCGCGACGAGCCCACGAACCCCGCTCACCCGGCCCCCTCAGGCCGTTCGGAAGTCGTCGTCCGTGGCAAGAGCTCGTGAGGCAGCCAACCGAGCTGATCCTGGAAACTTTCCAAGGGTCGCACCCGCCCGCTAGGATGTTCCGGTTTTCACAGCACTTTTCCGGGACAAAGGCTTCATGGAGCGTCGGGTCCTCATCGTCGAAAGCGATCATGAATTAGCGCTCAGCATGGCCACCGTGCTCAAGGGCTCGGGCTACCAGACGGCCCTGGCTGAGACAGCGGCTGACGCGCAGCGTGAGCTGGAGAAGCGCCGGCCAGACCTGGTCGTCCTCCGTGCGGAGTTGAAGGATCAGTCCGGCTTCGTCCTCTGCGGCAACATCAAGAAGGGCAAGTGGGGCCAGAACCTCAAGGTGCTGCTGATCTCCTCTGAGAGCGGGGTGGATGGCCTGGCGCAGCATCGTCAGACGCCGCAGGCGGCGGACGGGTACCTCGCCTTCCCGTTCGCGCTGGGAGATCTGACCGCATTGAGCCACGGCATCGTGCCGCCCGGCACGGATGACACCGGCGCGTCGCTGGAGGCCGCGCTGAACGGGACGCGCGAGGCGCCGCCGCCCATGCCTCCGTCGCTCAAGGCCGCCGCGGGGGGGCCCCCGAAGCTGCCCAAGCGCGAGCGCCGCAGCGCGATGACGGAGGAGGACCGCGCGTTCCTCGACCGCACCTTCCAGTCCATCGCGGACCGCAAGGCGGAGCTGCTCGCCGAATCCCGCCAGCTCAAGCGTCCGCCGCCGCGGCGCGAGCTGATGGGCACGCCGGAGGGCAAGATTCAGATCCTCCGCGACGAGCTGAAGACGCGCGAGGCCCAGCTCGCCCGCCTCTCCGAAATCTGGAACGTGCGCGAGCGCGAGCTGCTCTCCGGCGAGGACCGCATCCACGAGAAGGACGTGGAGCTGCAGGGCCTGAAGATGCAGGTGGACGACCTGCTGCGCCGCTTCAACGAGGCCCAGCAGGCGACCATCCAGAAGGAGCGCGAGCACGGCGCCACCGTCGACGACCTGCTCCTCCAGAAGTTCTCCGCGGAGAAGGACCTCATCGAGGTCGTCGCCTCCAAGGAGAAGGACATCAACCTCCTGCGCCGGGAGGTCTCTCGTGCGGAGGAGGAGCTGAGCCGCCGCGCCAGCGAGCTGGAGCACGGCCGCAACGAGTACGACAAGCTGGAGAAGCACCTCGGCGTCGTCACGCTCGAGTTCGAGGTCAAGGAGCAGAAGCTCCAGGACACCGTCCTCGCGAACGAAGGCGAAATCGCGCGGCTGACGAAGCGCGGTGACGACTTCGAGACCGAGCTGAACCGCACCATCAGCGAGCGCGACGAGCGCTTCGCCGAGCTGGACGGTGAAATCCAGGCCCTCCAGGAGCGGCTGCAGCAGACCGAGCAGGAGCGCGACACCACCGTGCGCGGCCTGGAAGCCCGCGCCACCCGCGCCGAGGAGCACGGCACCCAGGCGGACGCGGAAATCCACCGGCTCAACGCCGAGCGCGATGCGCTGGAGGCGAAGCTCAGCCAGCAGGTCGCGGACCTGGAGACGGACCTCGCGCGCACCATCGGCGAGCGCGACCAGCTCCGGCTGGACAAGGACGCCCAGGAAGCCGAGCTCACCCAGCGCGTCGAGGAGCGTGACGCGAAGCTCGGCACGCTCGAGCGCGAGCTGTCGGAGACCATCGCCCGGAACGAGCACACCGAGGCGGAGCTCAACGCCAACATCCAGCAGCAGCTGGAGCGCATCGGCGAGCTCGAGGGCGAAGTCGAGGCCGCCAGGGCGCACCTGGAGGACCGCGAGGCCGAGCTGACCGCGGAGCTCCAGGCGCTGGGGCAGGCCAAGGACGAGCTGGAAACGGACCTCAATGACCGGCTCCAGGCCCTCTCCCAGGCGAAGGACGCGCTGGAGGCGGACCTCTCCCGTCAGCTGGAGGAGCTGCGCTCCGCCAAGGCCGAACTGGAGGCGGACCTCACCGGCCAGATTCAGGCGCTCACCTCGCAGCTCGAGGAGACGCAGCGGCAGCTCGATGACTCGCAGCGGACCGGCGAACAGCTCTCCGCGCGCGTGGCCCAGCTGGAGGACACCGTCACCCAGCGCGAGGCCACCATCGAAGCCCTGCAAGGGGACGTGGCCACGCGCGACCAGCGCATCTCCGAGCTGAGCGGAGACCTGGAGGCCACCAGCCAGACGCTGACGCAGACGCAGCAGACGCTGGCGCAGACCGAGCAGCAGCTCGCCGACACGCAGAACACCCTCGCCAGCACCGAAGGCACGCTGGCGGAGACGCGCGGCGAGCTGGACGCCACCAGTCAGACGCTGGCGGACACGCAGGCGCGCCTCGCGAACACCGAGGGCACGCTGGCGCAGACGCGCGGTGAGCTGGACGCCACCAGCCAGACGCTGGGTCAGACGCAGCAGACCCTCTCCGACACGGAAGGCGCGCTGGCGGAGACGCGCGGCGAGCTGGACGCCACCAGCCAGACGTTGGGCCAGACGCAGCAGACGCTGGCCCAGACGGAAGGCGCGCTGGCGGAGACGCGCGGCGAGCTGGACGCCACCAGCCAGACGCTGGCGCAGACGCAGCAGACGCTGGCCCAGACGGAAGGCGCGCTGGCGGAGACGCGCGGCGAGCTGGACGCCACCAGCCAGACGCTGACGCAGACGCAGCAGACGCTGGCGCAGACGGAGCAGCAGCTCGCCGACACGCAGAACACCCTCGCCAGCACCGAAGGCACGCTGGCGGAGACGCGCGGCGAGCTGGACGCCACCACCCAGACGCTCCAGCAGACGCATGTGGCGCTGGAGGACACGCGCGGCGCGCTCCAGGAGACCCGCGACACGCTGGCCCACACCACCCGCGAGCGCGACCAGCGCACCGCGGAGCTGGCCGACCTGGGCGCCGCGAAGGACGCGCTGGAGCAGGACCTCACCGGCCAGATTGGCCAGCTCCGCGCCGAGCTGTCCGAGACGCAGGGCCACTACGAGGCCGAGCGGGCCGCGCACGAGAAGCTGGCCGCGGAGACGACCGCTCACATCGGTGACCTCACCAGCGAGCGCGACGGCCTGCGCTCCGAGCTGGAGGCCACCAGCCAGACGCTGGAGCAGACCCAGGGCCAGCTCGCCGCCACCCGCGACGCGCTGGCGCGCGAGCAGCACGCGCACCAGGAACACCAGAAGGCCGCCGCGAGCACCCAGGCCACGCTGGAAGGTCAGCTGGCCGAGGCACGCGCCCATGGAGAGGACCTGGGCGAGCACCTCACCCTCACCAAGCACGAGCTGGGCACGCGCGTCGCCGAGGTGACCCAGCTCACCGCCACGCTGGCACAGACGGAGAACACCCGGGCCCACCTCGAGGAGCGGCTGCACACGCTCACCGAGGAGTCGCAGCGCCGCGAGGAGCTGCTCCAGAACGACCTGACGCAGAAGGGCACGGAGCTGTCGGATACGCTCCGCAAGCTCACCCACGTGACGCAGGAGAAGATGCGTCAGGCGGAGGTGCTCAACCGCGAGGTCGCCACCCGCACCGAGCAGCTCAAGGCCCTGGAGGCCAAGCTCCAGACGCAGGCCACCGAGGCCCGCCGTCAGGCCGAGGGCCTGGGTCAGCAGATCGCCGGGCTCAACGAGCAGCTCGAGCAGGGCCGCAAGGCGCTGGCGGGCCGCGAGGACCAGCTGCGCGCCGCGGGCGTCGCCCAGCAGAAGCTCACCGCCGAGCGGGACGGCCTCGCGGGCCAGGTCCAGCAGGCCGAGGCCCGGCTCCAGCAGCAGGCCCAGCAGGCGAACCAGGAACGCGCCGACGCCAGGCGGGCGGCGGATGAACTGGCCGCGAAGCTGGCCAAGGCCGAGCAGCGCATCGCCCAGCTCACACAGGACGCACAGACGCAGGCCACCGAGGCCGACGCCAGGGCCAAGGACCTCCAAGGCCAGCTGACCGCGCGGGCGAAGAAGATCCAGGACCTGGAGCTGGCGGTGGAGAACGCGCAGGGCGCCAAATCCCGCGCGGAGAAGGAGCTCAACGCCAAGGTGGCCGCCGCCGAGAGCAAGGCCCACGAGGCCACCACCCGCCTGGCCTCCGCGCAGAAGGAGCGCAAGGACCTGGAGGCGCGGCACGCCAAGGAGCAGGAAGAGCTCACCGCCAAACAGAAGGCGGAGCTGGAGCGCCGCGACGCCATCAAGGTGCAGGAGGTCACCCGCCTGCAGCAGTCCGTGCAGGAGAAGAGCAAGGCCCTCAAGGTCGCCGAGCTGGAGCTGGCCCGCTACAAGAGCAAGTCCACCACCGCGGCCAAGGCCCCCGCCAAACCCGCGGCGCCCCAGGACGACGACCTGGCCGTGAGGACGCAGCTCAACCAGGTCATCCCGCCCGCCGCGGCCCCAGCTCCGGCGGCCCCGGCGAAGAAGCCGGCCGCCAGGCCCGCGGCCCAGGCCGCCGCGAAGAAGGCCCCGG
>NZ_JAAIYB010000566.1 GCF_010894475.1 Myxococcus vastator | reverse complement strand
GGCGTGGACGGAACGTTCCTTCCAGGCCGGACCCGGACCCGGAGTCACGGCAGGAGGCCCACGCCCCGCTCCGCCCACTCGCTCCCCAGGGCGGTGCGCGGGCGTGCCCGCGTCTCCGCGGCCTCCGTCCGGAACGTGTCCCGTGAGAGAGTCGGCCGTCTCCGCATCGGAGTCACACCATGAGTCCGCCCCCTCCGCCCATCTCCGCCGTGATTGCAGGACTGCTCGAAACGCTGGCCCGGGAGGACCGCTCCGTGGCCACGCCGCCCGTGGCGCGGACTTTCGATGAAGCCGCGCGGGCGCTCTACGCCATCGCCGGGCAGACGCGGGCCGCGCACTTCTCGGTGTGGGCGGACACGCTCGAAGACGGGCAAGACGCCGCGGGCATCAGCTTCTTCTATGACGTCCCCAACACTTCGGCGCGGCCGGGGCC
Source organism: Myxococcus vastator (assembly GCF_010894475.1). Lineage (GTDB taxonomy): Bacteria > Myxococcota > Myxococcia > Myxococcales > Myxococcaceae > Myxococcus > Myxococcus vastator. The sequence goes on along the minus strand of NZ_JAAIYB010000566.1, from coordinate 4,241 downwards.
GCTCGGCGCGGAGAAGCGCGGGGTGCGGCACGCCCTGGACCTGTCGCTCCACGGGCCGCTCACGGGGGCCATGGCGGCGCTCGCGAAACGCGGCGCCGATGCCCGGCGGCCCGACCGCGGCAGTGTGCCGTTCCCGTTCGAGGCCAGCAGCCCGGAGGTGGAGTTCCGGATCCTCTTCCAGCCGGGCGCGCTGGGCCCGTGGGTCATCTCCGTGGCCCGGGACCGGCGGACGCGGGACGCGTTCCCCTCATTCGCCTCGCTGCCCCTGTCCGCAGAAGAGTCCGCCTTCCTGTCGGAGCGCTTCCTCCAGCTCGACTCGCTCTTCCAGGGGCAGGGGGTGCTCTTCACCGGCGCGCGTGGCTCGGGGCGGACGACGTCGCTCCACGCGGCCATCGAGGCACTCCCGGATGGTGTGCGCGGGATGGCCGCGTTGGAGACGCCCCGCGCCACGGACCTCCGCTTCGGCATCGTCCAGCCTGGAGATGAGAAGACGATGGAGGGCACGCTCCGCGCGTTCCTGAGGCAGGACCCGGACGTGGTGTTCGCGGACGAGGTCCGCACGGACGAGGAGCTGCGGATGCTCATCAACGCGTCGCTGACAGGGCACGCAACGGCGGGCGTGCTCGAGGCCCAGACGCCCGAGGCCGCGCTCCAGCGGGTGCGCGCCGCGCTTCCCGACGTTTCCGTGGCGCCGCTCCTCGTCCATCACACCGTGGACGCACCGTCCGGCGCACGCACGATGGCGCTGTACCGCGTGGTGGAGGATGGGACAGGCCCGGGCCGCGTCGAGCGCTGGCGGCCTGACTGAACGCCGTGCGTCCGCTGGCCCACGCAGGCGGCCACCCGGCGCTCGCGTGGAACGCGGCGGATGTGCGAAACCCCAAGAGATGAAGCGCCACGCCCCGGCCACGGAACGCAATCGCGAGCCCCTGCTCGCCGTCCTCCGCGAAGTCCTCCCCGCCTCCGGCAGGGTGCTGGAGGTGGCCAGCGGCACGGGGCAACACGCGGCCTGGTTCGCCCGCGCCCTGCCCCACCTCGTCTGGCAGCCCACCGACGTGGACGCGGAGTCGCTGGAGAGCATCGAGGCGTGGCGCGCCGAGGAGGGCCCGCCCAACCTGCTGCCGCCGCGCCGGCTCGACGCGAGCGCGGAGTCCTGGCCGGAGGCGGACACGGACGTCATCCTCAACGTGAACATGATTCACATCGCCCCCTGGGCGGCCTGCCAGGGACTGATGCGGGGCGCGGGCCGGGCGCTGTCTCCCGGCGGGCTGCTCGTCCTGTACGGCCCCTACTTCGTCGAGGGCCGCGAGACGGCTCCCAGCAACCTGGAGTTCGACGCCTCCCTCCGCGCCAGGAATCCGGCGTGGGGCGTGCGGTCGCTGGAAGCCGTCACCGCCGAGGCCGCCCTGCATGGCCTGGAGCGCGAGCGCGTGGTGGACATGCCCAGCAACAACCTCACCGTGCTCTTCCGCAAACCCCGCCCCCCGGTGTCCCCACACTGAAGGCCGCCCGACACCGCGCCGGCGGAGTGCGGACCGCCGCACACGCCCGCGGCGCAAGCCCCCTTCACGCCCGGCACGCACGCCACTACCCCATCCCGTGGCGAGACGTGGGCGGGACAGGGGGCACACCATGCCGGACGCACCAGCGAGGGCCCGCGCGCCGGAGGCCGTGCTGTTCGCCTCGGCCCTCCCTGGCCACGTGACAGCCGCCCGGAGCCGTCAACGCACGCTGGTGCTGGTGCTGGCCGCCGTCGGTCTGCACGCCGCGGCGCTCTTCGGCGCGGCCGCGCTGTGGCACGGCCTGCCGCGACGGCTCGAAGGCGAAACCACCCGGGGAGAGGTCCTCGTGCTCCGGCTGACCGCCAGGCCGCCTTCGGCGCCCGTGGGGGAGCTCACCGGGACGGCCCCCGTGGCCCCTCGCCCCCGGACCGCGCGCAGGCCTCGGCCCTTGCGCGCGCCCACGCCGGCGCGCACCGCCGCGGCACCACGCCCCCCCGAACCCGCGGAGCCGCTGTCCGTCGGGCGCCCCGCCGGCATCCCAGCCCACGGCCGTGACAGCCTGGCGGGCCGCGCCGTGGCGGGCATCACCCAGCGCGCCCTGGGGCCGGGCTTCCCGGGGCTGCTCGTGGAGCCGCCGCCCGCCACGGCCTCCGACAACCGCGAGGACGCGGCCCGGCGCTACTTCGAACAGATGTTCCGCGACCGCTTCGAGGACGTGCCCTACCCCCACGAGGCGCGGATGGCGGGCATCGAAGGGTCATTGGTGCTGCGCATCTCCGTGGGCGTGCAGGGTCAGCTGGTGGCCCTGGGGGTGCTGGGCCCCTGCCCCCACCGCCTCTTGTGCGAAGCCGCGCAGGAGGCGGTGCGGCGCGCCGCGCCCTTTCCACCGCCGCCCCCGGCGCTCGGCGACCGGGTCACCGTCGAGCTGCCCTTCAACTACCACCTGCGATGAGCGCGTGTGCGGGCCGCGCTAGCCGGCGCGCATCCACCCTTCGCGCTCCAGCAGTCCGGCCACGCGGGCGGCCAGCTCGTCGCGGATGCGGTGGACCAGGACATCCGACTTGTCCTTGGGGTCCTCCAGCGGCCAGTCCTCGCGCTGGAGCCCCGGCACCTGGGGACAGGCCTCGCCACATCCCAGGGTGATGAGCCATTGCGCGTCCTGGGCCAGGTCGTCCGTGAGCAGGCGGGGCTTCACGTCGTGCAGGTCGATGCCAATGTCCCGCATCGCCGCGAGCACTTCGGGATGCACCTTGTCGCCAGGCTGCGTCCCCGCGGAGACGGCGCGCGCCTTCTGGGGGTCTACCATCACGTTGAAGAACGCCTCCGCCATCAGCGAGCGGCCAGCGTTGTGTACACAGGCGAAGATGACCTTGTTCATCAGACGTCCAACTCCGTTCCTCAAAGGTTCACGCGCCCCTCCACGCGCGAAGCGACTTTCGGTGTGTTCAATCGCTTGCATATCTCACGGACGGCTGGCCGCAAAGGGAGTGGCCGGGCGGACGAAAGGCCACACGCGCCTACCTTTGGCGGGCGCAATCCATTGCGCATGTGAAAAGCGCCTGCAACTGCAACGCGGCGCGCAACCGGGAGGCACCCGCGGCGGCGGCGTTCCCGGCCCGGCGCCCCCGTGGAACGGGAGGCCTGGGCCGGGAACGCCCATGACACGGCGGAGCGGCTACTCCAGGCCCGCGGCCTGACCGTCCGCGCCGGCGCCGCCCAGCACGAAGCCGTCGAAGGCCACATTGGCCATCAGCTCCACGCGCTCCTTGTGCTTCTTCAGCAGCGCCACGTTGGCGGCGGCCGCCTTCTTGGATTCATCGGACAGCGGCTGCTCCTCGTTCGCGCGGGTCTCATCAATCGAGTCCAGCGTCTCCTGGAGCTGCGCCCGGGCCTCCTCCAACTGCGCGCGCTCCGCGTCGGAGAGCGAATCATCCGCCAGCCGCTTGTCGACCTCGGCCAGCTGCGTCGTCATCATCTTCCGGCCCTGCTCCGCCGCGGCGCCAAGCTGGTCCAGGCTGTCAGCCACCATGGAGGCATAGACGGTGGTGGTGATGCTCTGGAACTCGGCGGGCGACATCCCCTGCGCCTTGAGGCCGGCGATGTACGCCTTGCGCACGTCCGCCATCAGCCCCATGAAGAGACCCGCGGCGTCCACGGCCGCGTTGAAACCCGGCTTCTCGTCACCGTCGCCCGCGTGCTCGGCCTCGAACTCCTTGGACTTCACCTCGAAGGCCTTGAAGGCCGGCAGCGCCGACTCACGCACCGTCAGGTAGGCCAGCAGCCGCTGCTCGTCCAGCGGCAGCACCTGCCCCTCCGGAGGCGCCTTGAACGGATTGCTGGCGTTGAGCTGCGTCAGCTCCTGCTCCTGGGCCTGCATCGCCTGCACGGCTTCGATGCTGCCGCCGAACTTGTTCTTGGCCCAGATGCCACCCGCCAGCATCAAGCCAATGCCCGCCAGGATGAAGACACCGCAGCCGATGCCCAATCCGATGAGGACCTTCTTCATGAAACCCTCCAGGGAAGACGTGTCACCACGGACCCTGTGCTAGCCGGGCCGGGCCCCCTGGAGCAAGCGTCACGGTGTCACGGAGCGTTCGACGCCCGGGCGAGCGAGCTGCGCGGGCTGGCGGGGCAGGCGGGCCTGGAACGTGGTGCCCTCCTGCTCCGTGGAGTGGACGCGGACCACGCCGCCGTGGGCATCCACGATGTGCTTCACGATGAAGAGGCCCAGCCCCAGCC
>NZ_JAAIYB010000565.1 GCF_010894475.1 Myxococcus vastator | reverse complement strand
GGGGCGGACGGCCCTTCTCCACGCGGATGGACTCGCCCTTGGCGACGGGCTGGGTGACGCCCTCGGCCTCCACGCGGACCGGCGGGCCCTGCTTCACGGTGACGGTGGTGCTGTCGCCGTCGCCCACTTCCACGGAGAACGCGGAGGACTGCGGCGAGCGCTCCGTCGCCACCAGCTTCCCCACGGCATTGGCCTCCGCGGAGGCCTGCGTGTAGCGCGCCGCGCGGAAATGGCCCTCCGCGTCCTTCAGTCGGGCGGAGGCCTCCGGGGGCACGCTCGCGTCCTTCGAGCTGGCCACCAGCGTGCGCGCGGTCTCCAGCGCCTTCTGGGCCAGCACGCGCTCGTGGCCGGGCACCTTCAGCCGGGTCCCCGCCGCCACGTCATCCGACGTCAGGCCGTTGAGGGCGCGCAGCTCGTGCACCGCGCGCGCGTCACCCAGGGTGCGCTGGGCCACCTGGCGCAGGGACTCGTTGGGGCCCACCACCACGGTGCCCGGGGGCGTCGTGCCCAGCCATGTGAGGAGGAGGAGCGCCGCCTTCATTGGAAGACAATCTCCCTTCCCGCCTGGATGGTGGCGGACGGCGTGGTGACGGACAGGGACTGGGCGGCGGGCTTCTCCAGCTCCGCGTCGATGCGGCCCCGCAGCACGGTGAGGTCCGTGCGCTGCTGGCCGGGGCGGGCGCGCGTCTCCGCGATGCTGATGAGCGAGTCCCCGCCCAGGTGCACCGTGCTGCCGTTGGCGGCGAAGACGATGTCGGTGCCGGCGCCCGCTTCGGTGCGGACCTTGTCGTTCTCGTAGAGCGGCTGGCCCTCGAGCGCGGGGCTCCACTCGTCAGCCGTGGCGCGCTTGATTTGGACGCCGCCCTTCATGGCTCGCAGGTGCGCGCGGTGCGTGGCCACCGCCGGACGCGTCGCCGCATCGGGCGCGGACGGCCGCTCATCGGCGGTGCAGCCGGCGGCGGGGAGGGCCGAAAGCGCGAGCGCAAGCAGCATGGGAGACCAGTGTCGTCCGTTCACGAGGGGAGTTCCGGGGGACCCGAAGTCTATCGAAGGTGGACCCGAGCGGGCGGGCCCGGGTACGCACACGCTAGTCCAAACGGCGGTGCTCCAGGCAGGGGAGGTTGCGGCGGATGCGCGCCAGCAGCTCCGGGTCCACTGGCGCCAGCGCCAGCCCTTCTCCCTCGGAGGCCCGCGCCGTCACCAGCCCCCACGGGTCCACCACCAGGGCGTGGCCATAGGTGACGCGGTTGGCTGAGTGCCGTCCCCCCTGAGCGGGCGCCAGCACGTACGCCTGGTTCTCGATGGCGCGGGCCCGCAGGAGCACTTCCCAGTGGTCCTTGCCCGTCATGAGGGTGAAGGCCGCCGGAACCGCCAGCAGCGTCGCGCCTTCGCGGGACAGCCGCCGGTACAGCTCGGGGAAGCGCAGGTCGTAGCAGACGGACAGCCCCAGCCGGCCGACCTCGGTCTCCGCGGAGACGACGTCCGTGCCCGGCGCCACCGCCGCGGACTCCTGATAGGTCGCACCGTCTCCCACCTCGACGTCGAAGAGGTGGATTTTCCGGTAGAGGGCCAGCCGCTCGCCGCCGGGGCCGAAGAGGACGCTGGTATTGTAGAGGCGCCCACCCGGCGCGCCCGTCTCCAGCACGCTGCCGGCGAGCAGCGTCACCTTCAGCTCCCGGGCCAGGCTGGCCATCCGGGACATCGTCGGACCGTCGAGCCCCTCCGCGGCGCCCTGCCGCTCGGGCTCCGGCCCCATCCAGGAGAAATTCTCAGGCAGGCCCACCAGCCGGGCCCCCAGCCCGGCGGCGCGCCGGATGAGCCGGGTCGCGGCTTCCAGGTTATGGGCCTTGTCGGCGGTGGACACCATCTGCGCGGCGGCGATGAGGTGCATGGGGGCGTTATATCCCCCGTCGGGCCCCGGAACCCCTGGGAATTCCTCACCCTGCCAGGCCCGTTTCACCGGGAGCAGGAGGGTGCGTCCTTCCTTTACACCCCGACGGGGCGTGTGCTACGGACGCCCCCGACATTTTTCGATGAAGCACTTCGAAAAGTGGGCCGCGTGCCCGCTTTTCGTGTTTTTGGAGACTGGTTTCCCGCTCATGTCGGAGAAGAACCTCAAGCAGACGGTGGAGGAGCGGGCCTTGGCCCTGCTCGAGCCCATTGTCGCGGGTGAAGGCCTGGAGCTCGTGGACCTGGAGTTCCTCCGGGAGCGCGAGGGCTGGGTGCTCCGGTTGTTCATCGACAAGCCGGGTGGCCGCGTCGGGCTGGACGAGTGCTCCCAGGTGTCGCGCGCGGTGGACCCGTCGCTCGACGTGGAGGACTTCATTCCCCACGAGTACAGCCTGGAGGTCTCCAGCCCCGGAGTGGACCGGCCGCTGCGCAAGCCGACGCACTTCGAGCGGGTGAAGGGAGAGAAGGTGAAGGTGAAGACGTTCGGCCCGGTGGGAGAGCCCCCGCGCAAGAACTTCACCGGCACCCTGACCGAGGTGGCAGGCGACGGAATCTCGGTGGAGGTGGAAGGGGCCGGAACCTTCCACATCCTCTTCAAGGACATCGCCAAGGCGAACCTGGAGTTCCAGTTCTAGACGTCGACATACAGGGTGCCCCTCCGCGCGAGGGCGCCCGTGGACCCTTTTAGGAGAAGACCATGCCCACGCAGCAAGCCAACCCGAGTGTCAACCTCAACCTCGTCCTGGACCAGGTCGCCAAGGACAAGGGCATCGACCGGGCTGTGCTGATTGCCACGCTCGAAGACGCGATGAAGACCGCGGCCAAGAAGCACTTTGGCCAGGACCGCGAGCTCGAGGCGAAGTACGACCCGGACAAGGGCGTCGTGGAGCTGTTCCAGGCCATCACCGTGGTCGAGGAGATTGTCGACCCGGTCCAGGCGGTGAATCAGATCTCCCTGGTCGAGGCCCACAAGAAGGGCATGGAAGTGGAGCCGGGCGACGAGCTCGTGTTCCAGATTTTCTACCGGGACGAGGACGCCGCCGAGGCCAAGGCCCAGGACGACCAGTACGGTGACATCCTCCGCCTGAAGACCTTCCGCCGCGGCTTCGGCCGCATCGCCGCGCAGACGGCCAAGCAGGTCATCCTGCAGCGCACGCGCGACGCGGAGCGGGAGAACGTCTTCAACGAGTATCGCGACCGGAAGAACGAAATCGTCACCGGCATCGCCCGCCGGTTCGAGCGCGGCAACATCGTCGTGGACCTGGGCCGCGCCGAGGCCGTGCTGCCGGTGCGCGAGCAGGTCCCGCGTGAGACGTACCGCCCCGGCGACCGCGTCCAGGCCTTCGTGCTGGACGTGCTCCGTGAGTCCAAGGGCCCCCAGATTGTCCTCAGCCGCGCGTCCGTCAACCTGCTCACCAAGCTGTTCGAGATGGAGGTGCCGGAAATCGCCGAAGGCATCGTCGTCATCGAGGCGGCGGCCCGTGAGCCGGGCGGCCGGGCGAAGATCGCCGTGTCCAGCCGGGACTCGGACGTGGACCCGGTGGGCGCCTGCGTCGGTATGAAGGGCAGCCGCGTGCAGGCGGTGGTGCAGGAGCTGCGCGGCGAGAAGATCGACATCGTCCCGTTCGACGAGGACCCGGCCCGCTTCGTGTGCTCGGCGCTGGCCCCGGCGGAGGTCAGCCGCGTCATCATCGACGAGGCCAACCACGCCATGGAGCTCATCGTCCCGGACGACCAGCTCAGCCTGGCCATTGGCCGTCGCGGCCAGAACGTCCGCTTGGCGGCCCAGCTGACCGGCTGGAAGCTGGACATCAACAGCGAGAGCCGGGTGCGGGAGCTGCGCGAGTTCGCGGGCCGCTCGCTGGGCTCGCTGCCCGGCGTCAACGAGATGCTGGTGGAGACGCTCTACGCGCACGGCTTCCGTCAGGCCCGGGACATCGCCGAGGCCAACGCGGAGCTGCTGGCGCAGCTGCCCGGCATCGACCCGGCCCGCATCCCCTCCATGCAGGAAGCCGCCCGGACCCGGATGGTCGAGGATCAGGCGGAACTGTCCCGCATGGATTATGAAAGAGAGCAGGCCCGCATCGCGGAGGCGCGGCGGCATCCGGACGAGCTCAGCCAGCCCGAGCGCATGGCGCGCGTGCGGGGCGTCGGTGAGAAGACCATCGAGCAGCTCATCCTCGCCGGGTACCGCTCGGTGGAGGACATCGCCAATGAGAAGGACCTGGCGAAGCTGGGCGATGTTCCGGGCGTGGGTATCAAGAAGGCCCGCCAGCTGAAGAGCGCGGCGGAGAACTACCTGGTGGAGGAAGCCAAGCTGCGCGCGGAGCTGAATGCCGAGCGCGGCGCCATGACGGCGACAATTGAAGGTGGCGCGGAAGCCACCAAGTCGCCGTAAGCTAAGCGAGCAAGGGAGGGGACGTGCGGCGCCCGGCTGGCCGGCCCAGGCCGGAAATTCAGAACGCGGGGTCAGGTCCGGTCCGGACGTGCGTCGGATGCGGGTTGCGGCGACTCCAGGCGGAACTGACCCGATTCGTGATAGGCCCGGGAGGCGCCATCGAGGTCGACAGGAAGAGGCGGCTGCCAGGACGGGGCGCCTACCTGTGCGGTGCCGGTTGTCTGACGGCAGCGCTGAAGCGGAAGGCGTTTGGTAGGGCCTTTCGCGGAAAGGCGGGCCAGGTTGACCCGTCGCAGCTCGGGCAGGCATGGGAGCAGGGGGACGGTG
>NZ_JAAIYB010000564.1 GCF_010894475.1 Myxococcus vastator | reverse complement strand
AGCGTGCTCTTCCCCGCGCCCGAGTGCCCCGTGAAGAGCGCGGCCCGGCCCTGGTGCGCCACCGCCACGCCGTGCACCAGCAGCCCGCCACGCCGCGCCAGCGCCCGGGCAAGCATCACCTTCAGCGCCGTCTCCACGGGAAAGCGCCCCCGCCCCTCCACGTGAGCCTGGAGGCCATCAGCGGACAGGGTCGCGTCGTAGTCCTCGCCGGCCAGGCGCAGCGCGCCGTCCTCCCCGCGGAGGACTCGGGGCAGCTCGCGAATGGCTGGAACTGGACGCACCTGGGCGGGGGCCACGGCCACGAGCCGAGCCACCTCACCGTCCTGTCGCGCTGGGGACACCACGAACCGGGAGAACATGCGCCGGAGCGAGTCTCGCAGGCTCGCCTCACCGACTTCCACAACGCCGGTCCAACCGGCGATTCGCAGGCAGAGGGCCGCGTCCGCCGAGGGGCCTCCCGGCGGAAGGCTCAGGGAATGCACTCCGACTCACCAGGTATCTGGCACTGGGAAATCTGCGCGAGTGCCACGAAGGGCTGCTCCCAGAGGATGGCCGGCGCCTCATAGGCGGGGCCGGCGTCGGGAGGGGGCGTCGTCTGAGAGGCGTCCGAAGTCATGAGGTGTGCGAGCGAGGAAGAAGGGACGTTCTTCATTCAAGGGAAGGGGACGGGGAACGCGCAGATGCGGCCGTCTTCCGAGCCCACGTGGAGGCGGCTCACCGTGTGGTCGATGGTGGGAGTCCCGATACGCTGCGCACCGCCCATCGAGACCTGGCCGGAGTCGGAGCCATCCAGCAGCTCCAACTGGTGGACCTGTCCGTCAGAGCTGCCAACGTAGAGGCGCGCGGCGCCATTCCGGTTGAAGGAGAAGGTGCCGGAGGGCGCCGTAATCGGCGTGCTCCACCGCAGCACCGGCGGCGACTGGGCGGGCCCCGAGACGTCGTACAGCGCCACCTGACCGGCCGCGAGGCTGGCCACGAAGCCCGCGCCCTGGGGCCGCACGAAGCTGGTGAAGGCAGGCGTGTTCGGCGCCGGGCGCGAGGCGACGGGCAGGCTCCACGCGAGCTGCGCCGTGGCGGCGTCAACGCCGTGCACGAAGCCGTCGCTGTCCGTCACCAGGATGAGGTTGCTGTACGCGTTGCGAACCAGGCTCAGCTCCACGTCGCCCACCGGGAGCTGGCCCAGCACCTGGCCCGTCAGCGTGTTCAGCACCCGGAGCGTGTTCGGCGAGCCCGCGTGCGCACGCGTCGCCACGAAGAGCCGGTTGGTGGTGTAGTCCACCACCATGCCTCCCGCCACCATGCCCAGGTTTCCGGGCTGGTAGCTCCAGACCAGCGCGCCGGTGGCGGCATTCAGGGCCACCACCCGGTTGAGCGAAGCGTCCGCCAGCCGCGTGGCGAAGAAGACGAGGTCTCGGTTGGGGTGCGCGGCCCGGTACGCGGCGTTCGCGTAGTCGAAGAGCTGCGTGACGGGGAACGACTGGATGGTGCCAATGGGCTGGCCGCCATTGTCCCAGCGCCAGAGCACCTGGCCCGTGGCGGCGTTGAGCGCGCTGGCCACCCCACCCTGGTCGCCCACGAGGATGTACTGCCCGGACAGGCCATGCAGCGGCACCACCGGGAAGCGGCTGCCGATGAGGCCCGCCAGCGGGCGAGGCCGCCACCGCTCCGCGCCGTCCGCCGACGGGTTGGTGACCTGGGTGAGGTTGGCGACGACGGAGTCGTTGAAGGCGCTGAAGATGCCCGTGCCCAGCTCGGTGATGGGCTGCTGCGAGGCATTCAGGCCCACCGAGTAGCACCACAGCGGCGCCGCGCCCACGCGCGCCCGCGGCGTGGCCACCAGGGCCTCCGACGTGGGCTGGTTGCCCGGCGAGTACCACCGCACCTCATCCGAGTTGAAGACGCGGTAGTAATACGTGGTGCCGTTGGTGACGGACGTATCGGTGAACGTCGTGGTGGCGCCCACGTTGTCCGCGTACACCACCTGGGCGTTGCCCAGAAACGCCCCCACCGCGTAGGTCAACCCCTGCGTCGGTGAGAGGTTCGGCGGCGCGCCCTCCGCGCGAAGCACCAGGACGCCCCCGTGCACCGCCGGGTTGTCCCAGGTGAGCGTCACGCTGCCATCGCGCGCCACGCCCGTGAGGCGGTTGACGTCCGGCACGGTGCCCTGCACCAGCGTCATGGGGGTTTCGACGCGAATCTGCGGCCCGCCGTAATCGTCGATGAGGTGGAAGCGATGACGGAACGTGGTGGGCCCGGACAGCGACGCCCCCGCCCCGAAGTGGGAATACACCACCGTGAAGGAGCGCTCGCCGTTGACCGGGATGCCCGTGGCGTTGGTCGACTCCCAGGTGATGCCCGTGTTGTTGTTGTTGGACGCCATGCGCCACCCGGAGGGCGTCCCCAGCACACCGGAGATGGTGAAGTAGTTGAGCGCGGGCCGCAGCATCCGGACCTCATGCAGCGGCATGGGGCCCCGGTTCTGGATGGTGTAGATGACGGACCGGTTCGTGGAGTTGGCGGCCACGGCGCGGATGTTCGTCCGCACGCGGTGCGACACGATGCGCCCCTGGTTCGAATCCACCAGGTTCGACGTCACGGAGGCGCCGTTGCGCGTGGCATCCACCTGCCCCCGGAACCGGTAGTTCGCGAACTGGGGCCCCGTCAGCTGGTACGTCCAGACGAAGTGCGCGGAGGCGCCCGGATCCAACCGGGGAACGCTCGCGGGCCCAGGCCCCGACACGAGCGCCGCCGCCGCCGAGCCGTCGAACACGGGCGCGCGCGGCGTCACGTTGAGGAACGTGTCCGTCGAGGACGGGTTGGTCACCGTGAGCCGCACGCGCACGGTTTCATTGTTGAACGCGTCATCGGTGTCCACGTCCATGGCCACCGGGAGCGCGCCCACGTTGACCATCCGCGTGTCCACCACGGGCGACTGGGTGTTCCCGTTCCCGCTGACGCCCCGCACCTGCGCCACCAGCGTCCCGGCCGAGCCCGTCCGCGCGAGCGCGGCGTAGACGCCCGCGTTCCGGCTGGGGATGTTCGTGCGGAACGACGCCGGCTCGATGTCCACCACCTGGAAGGTGACGGCGCCCGCGCCCGTGGAGGGCCCTTCAATCGTGCTGTTGTTCTGGTTCGCGCCCGTCCGGTTCTCCACCACCATCCGGGCGTCGACGTCGCCCCCCACCCCCATCACCCGGGGCCGCACGTCCACCTGGGTGTACAGGCCGGAGCGAATCCAACTGGCGGCAGTAGTCGTCACCGACGTGGTGAAGTCCCCGCCCGCGCACGTGTCGCGCGCGAGCGTTTGATTCGCCACGAAGCGCTCGTTGTTCTGGTCGCTGTTCGACGTCGGCGGAACCACGCGCAGGACGAACCGGGCCGTGTCGCCCTGCCCCAGGCCGTAGTCGCCGCTCCCACCACAGGAGTCCGAATTGTAGAAGATGACCCACCGCTCGCTGGCGATGTAGTCCACCGTCCAGCCCGGGGGCGGGATGGACGCGAGCGGGATGTAGCCATTGGGCAGCGCGAACCACACCTCGTTGATGCGCCGGAAGAACGGCGACCAGCTGTAGGTGTTGTTGCGGACGTCGACCGTCAGCTCGGAGGCTTCGTCCATCACCACCCGCGCGCGGGTGTCCCCTCCCTGCGGCTGCGTGGTCAGGACAGAGGTCGGAAACAACGACTGCGCCCACCCCAGCGAGGGCACAAGCAGCGCGGCGGCGGCGACGAGGGGGACGGAGAACGGTCGCATGAATGGAGCCCTCAAGGGTCCAGCGTGAAGGAAGCCGCCGTCAGCGGCGCCCCATCGAGGAAGAACCGGGCCTGCCACGTCCCGCTCATGCCGGACGTCGCCACGGCGGTGCCGGCCACGGGCAGGGAGAAGCGCACCGTGCGCGACTCGTCCGCGCGCGAATCCACCTCCGCCGAGCGCCGCTCATATGGCAGCCCGGAAGGCGGCACGAACTCCACGGACACCACGTGCCGGCCACGCACGCCGCTCACCGTCAGGTCCACGTCCACCTGCTCCACCGACAGCAAGCCCCGGCCGCCTTCGCCCAGGTCCATGACGGTGGCCGAGCCCCGCGGCACCACCGCTGGCGGAGGCGGAGGCACTTCTGGCTCCTCCACCGGCGCGGGCGGCGGCCGGGCCTCCGAACCCTCGCGCGGTGGCAACACGTCCGTGGGCGCCACCGGCTCCCGCGCCGGGGGCGCGGAGACGGGGGCATGGGGCGCCACGCCTTCCGTGCACGAGGCCAGCATCACCGCCGCCGCCAGGAGCGCCAAACGCGTCCGCATCACCGTGCCTCCTCCAACTCGTCAATGAGCCCCAGCCGGGTCAGCTCCGAGAAGAACTTGAGCGTGTCGGTCAGCACCTGCTCCACGTCCCACCCACGACGCTGGGCCACCTGCTCCACCAGGGCCCGCGCCGTGCGCGTCCCGTCGCACAGCTTCCAGATTTCAGTGGCCGTTCCGTTGAGCCCACGCAGGGTGTTGCCCTCGGCGTCCAGGATGATGAAGTCCGAGCCGAAGCGCTGACCGGAGACGCCCTCGCGCCAGCGCGGCGCATGGTCCGCCGCGAATTCCTTGCTCATCGCGCACCTCCCCGGCCCAGCAGCGCCGCCAGGCGCCACTTCACGGCCACGCGCAGGCGGCCCAGCCACCGGGGCCCCCAATCCC
>NZ_JAAIYB010000563.1 GCF_010894475.1 Myxococcus vastator | reverse complement strand
GGGTTGGAGTAGGGAAGGGGACATGAACCGTACCCTCCTGTCCCTGCTCGGCGCGGCGCTGCTGTCGAGCGCCGCCACCGCCGCGGAGAAGACGCCCCCCGCCCGTTTCCCGGATGCCGCGGAGCTCCAGCGCCTGACGGCGCGCTTCGCCCCGGTGGAGCTCCGGGTGGACCTGAAGGCGCTGCCGGAGTCCGAGCGCCGCGCCCTGGCCCGCATCGTCCAGGCCTCGAAGCTGATGGACGCGCTCTTCCTGCGTCAGCGGTGGGCGGGCAACGAGCCGCTGCTGCTGGACATGGTCCAGGACACGACGCCGCTGGGCCGCGCGCGGCTGCAGGCGTTCCTGTTGGACAAGGGGCCCTGGAACAGCCTCGACGAGGCGCGGCCCTTCATCCCGGGCGTGCCGGCCAAGCCCGCGTCCGCCAACTTCTACCCGGCCGGCGCCACCCAGGCGCAGGTGGAGGCGTGGGTGAAGTCGCTGCCCGAGGCGCGGCAGAAGGAGGCCACCGGCTTCTACACCACCATCCGCCGCGGCACGGACGGCGGCTTCATCGCCGTGCCCTACAGCGTGGAGTACCAGGGCGAGCTGGCCCAGGCCGCGGCGCTCTTGCGCGAGGCCGCCGCGCTCACCCAACAGCCCACGCTGAAGGCGTTCCTCACCTCGCGCGCGGACGCGTTCCTGTCCAATGACTACTACGCCAGCGAGGTGGCGTGGATGAAGCTGGACGCCAGCATCGAGCCCACCATCGGGCCCTACGAGGTCTACGAGGACGAGTGGTTCAACTACAAGGCCGCCTTCGAGGCCTTCGTGGGCCTGCGTGACGACGCGGAGACGCAGAAGCTGGCGAAGTTCAGCGGGCAACTCCAGGGGCTGGAGGACCACCTCCCCATCGACCCGAAGCTGCGCAACCCGAAGCTGGGCGCGCTGGCGCCCATCCGCGTCATCAACAGCCTGTTCTCGTCCGGTGACGGCAACCGGGGCGTGCAGACGGCCGCCTTCAACCTGCCCAACGACGAGCGGGTGTCGGAGAAGATGGGCTCCAAGCGCGTGATGCTGAAGAACGTGCAGGAGGCCAAGTTCGAGCGCGTGCTGCTGCCCATCGCCAAGGTGGCCCTCACCCCGGCGGACCAGAAGGACGTCTCCTTCGAGGCCTTCTTCACCCACATCCTGATGCACGAGCTGATGCACGGCCTGGGGCCCAGCAACATCACCGTGGGCGGCAAGGCCACCACCGTGCGCAAGGAGCTCCAGTCGGCCTCCAGTGCCATCGAAGAGGCGAAGGCGGACATCTCCGGCCTGTGGGCGCTCCAGCGCCTGGTGGACACCGGCGTCATCGACAAGTCGCTGGAGCGCACCATGTACACGACGTTCCTGGCCTCCGCGTTCCGCTCCATCCGCTTCGGCGTGGACGAGGCGCACGGCAAGGGCATCGCCGTGCAGCTCAACCACTTCCTGGACACCGGCGCGGTGAAGGTGAACGCGGACGGCACCTTCTCCGTGGTGCCGGCGAAGATGAAGCCGGCCGTCACCTCGCTGACGAAGCTGCTCATGGAGCTTCAGGGGCGCGGCGACCGGAAGGCCGCCGAGGCGCTGCTGGCGAAGCACGGCGTGGTGCGCCCGCCCGTGCAGCGCGTGCTGGAGCGCTTGAAGGACGTGCCGGTGGACATCGCGCCGCGCTACGTCACCGCGGAGGAGCTGGTCCGCGACGTGAAGAAGTAGCCACCGGTCCGTTGCCCCGCCCCGCCGCCTGGGCTTTTCCCATGCGCGGCGGGCTGGCGATGGCCAGAAAGCAGGAGAGATGGAGACTTCCGCCCGCCAACTCCGTCCAGCGCCGCCCGGTCCCTGGGGCGCTGTCATCGCGCTCATCGTCATGGGCGCGTGGAGCGGGCACCTGGCCTGGGCGCTGACCCGGGCGGAGCTGCCGTGGGTGGAGCCGCTCACCTGGCTGCACGTCGCCCTCCAGGCCTGGCTGTGCACGGGCCTCTTCATCACCGGCCACGACGCCATGCACGGCACGGTGTCTGGCCGGCGCTGGGTGAACGAGGCCGTGGGCACGGTCGCCTGCTTCCTCTTCGCGGGGCTGTCCTACCGGCGGCTGGTGGTGAACCACCGCGCCCACCATGCCCGGCCCACGAGCGAGGAGGACCCGGACTTCTCCACCCAGAGCCAGTCCTTCTGGCCGTGGCTGGGCACCTTCATGGCCCGCTACACCACACTGCCCCAGCTGGGAGTGATGGCGGCCAAGTTCAACGTGCTGCTCTTCCTGGGCGTCTCCCAGCCGCACATCCTCGCCTTCTGGGTGCTGCCCTCGGTGCTGGGCACGCTGCAGCTCTTCTACTTCGGCACCTACCTGCCGCACCGGCGCCCGGAGACGCCGGACATGGCCCCGCACCACGCGCGCACCCTGCCGCGCAACCACCTGTGGGCCCTGCTGTCGTGCTTCTTCTTCGGCTACCACTGGGAGCACCACGAGTCCCCGGGCACGCCCTGGTGGCGGCTGTGGCGCTTGAAGGACGCCCGGGCCCGCGAGGCCGCGCTGACGCAGGGCGCCGGGACGCTCCCGGGACAGGAAGGCACTGCCCGGTAACACGCGGGCGGCCTGGGCCGTTATACAGGGGCCATGCGTGACAAGCCGCCCGCCGAGCCGCCCAGCTCCGAAGTCACCCCCGAGAAGACGTACCTGCGCCGGCGCGAGTTGCTGAAGAACGCGGGCCTCTTCGCGGGCACGGCCGTCGCCGTCGCCGGAGGGCTGCACCTGCTGGGCCGCAAGCAGACGCGCCCCATGGACCGCTTCGTCCCGGACGCGGGCCTGGTGGAGCAGCCGGTGGCGAAGGCGATGGGCCCCTTCGACACGGACGAGCCGCGCACGCCCTACGAAGACGTCACCACCTACAACAACTTCTACGAGTTCGGCTTCGACAAGAACGACCCGGCTCGCCTCGCGCACACGCTGAAGCCCAGGCCGTGGAGCGTCGTCATCGACGGCGAGGTGCACAAACCCCAGACGGTGGACGTGGAGCAGCTCACGTCCTGGTTCTCCCTGGAGGAGCGCGTCTACCGCATGCGCTGCGTGGAGGCCTGGTCCATGGTGATTCCGTGGCTGGGCTTCCCGCTGGCGGCGCTGCTCCAGCGCGTGGAGCCCACCCGCAACGCGAAGTACGTCGCCTTCACCACGCTGCTGGACCCGGAGCAGATGCCGGGACAGCGCCGCGCCCTGCTGGACTGGCCCTACACGGAAGGGCTGCGCCTGGACGAGGCGATGAACCCGCTCACGCTCCTGGCCACGGGGCTCTACGGCCGGCAGTTGCCCAATCAGAACGGCGCGCCGCTGCGGCTGGTGGTGCCGTGGAAGTATGGCTTCAAGGGCATCAAGTCCATTGTCCGCATCACCCTCACGCAGGAGGAGCCGATGACGACGTG
The DNA here is from genome assembly GCF_010894475.1 of Myxococcus vastator. GTDB lineage: Bacteria > Myxococcota > Myxococcia > Myxococcales > Myxococcaceae > Myxococcus > Myxococcus vastator. The sequence continues at coordinate 1,283 of NZ_JAAIYB010000563.1, read as the reverse complement.
GCGGCTGTCCGCGCCGCGCGAGTATGGCTTCTACGCCAACGTGAATCCTTCCGTGCCCCACCCACGCTGGAGCCAGGCCAGCGAGCGCCGCATCGGCGACTTCGAGCGCCGCCCCACGCTGCCCTTCAATGGCTACGCGGAGCAGGTGGCCCACCTCTACACCGGCATGGACCTGCGCCGGTTCTACTGAGGCTTCCGCGCCATGGCCTCGTCTCCCCATCCCTGGCTCAACCCCGCGCTCGTCGCGGGGGGCCTGTCGCCGCTGCTGATGCTCGCCGTCCAGGGCCCGCGGGGCGAGCTGGGGCCCAACGCGATTGAAGCCGCGCTCCACCAGACGGGGCTGCTGGCGCTGGTGCTGCTGCTGGCCTCGCTGGCGTGTACGCCCCTGCGGCTGGTGGCGGGGTGGACGTGGCCCGCGCGCGTGCGCCGCACACTGGGCCTGCTGGCCTTCACCTACGCGGCGGCGCACTTGCTCGTGTACGCGGTGCTGGACCAGGGGCTGGCGTGGGGCACGCTGTGGGCGGACGTCACCAAGCGCGCCTTCATCACCGTGGGCTTCGCCGCGCTGGTGCTGCTGGTGCCCCTGGCCGTGACGTCCACCCAGCGGTGGGTGCGGCGGCTGGGGTTTCCGCGCTGGCAGCGGCTGCACCGGCTGGCCTACGTGGCCGCGGCGCTGGGCGTGCTGCACTTCGTGTGGCGCGTGAAGAAGGACGTCACCGAGCCGCTCATCTACGGCGCGGTGCTGGCGCTGCTGCTGGCCATCCGCGTGGGGGAGGCGCTGCGAAAACGCCGGGCCCGCGCCGCTGCGGCGGCCCGGAACCCGGCGTGAGTGAAGCGGCGCCCAGCGGGGCGCGGGGCGCTACTTGCGCGGCAGCGGGAGGATGGTGTCCACCAGCGTCATGAGCTGCGCGCAGCTCACCGGCTTGCGGACGAAGGCGCTGATGCCTGCCTTCTGACCCAGCGCGCGCACCTCCGCCACGTTCGGGTCGCCCGTCATCATCAGGATGGGCACCTTGGCCAGCCGCGGGTTGGCGCTGGCGCGAATCTGCGCGGCGAAGTCCGCGCCGTTCATCCCATCCATGTGGAAGTCCGTGAGGACCAGGTCCACCGGCTCCGCCTCCGACACCTTGAGGCCTTCCTCGGCGGACTCCGCTTCGAGGAACTCGAAGTTGCGAGCCATCAGGTAGATCTTCAGCAGCGTGCGGATGGAGCGGCTGTCATCCACCAACAGCACGCGCTGCGGAGCCGTGCCCGCGGCGGGGCGTGCGCCCAGGGGGCGGGTC
>NZ_JAAIYB010000562.1 GCF_010894475.1 Myxococcus vastator | reverse complement strand
GGGCGGTTCACCCGGTTGGCGGCCGGGTCACAGGCGAGGCCCGTCAGGGCCAGGGCCACGGGGAGGAGGCGCTGGAGCGTCATGCAGATTTGCCTAGGTGTTGGAGGGGGAAGAGGGTTCGGTCTCTCAGCGCGGCCTGGAGCACCAGGGTGGCCGCGCCCACGGCGATGGCGCGGTCTCCCAGCGCGGAGGTGACGATGCGCGTCTCCGCCATGGAGGTGGACAGCGCCCGCTTGCGCACCGACGCGCGGAGCGGGTCCAGCAGCAGGTCTCCCACCGACGAGATTTCACCGCCGAGCACGACGATGGCGGGGTTGAGCAGGTTCAGCAGACCGGCCACGGCGATGCCCAGGTAGTGCCCGAGCCCGTCGATGACCTGCCGCGCGGCCGGCTCACCCGCCCGCGCGCCTTCCACCAGCTCGCGCACCGTGAGGGTGCGCTTGTCCTTGCGACCCATCAGCTCCCGCGCCCGCTCCAGCAGCGCCGCGGACCCGATGAGCGTGACGAGGCAGCCGCGCAGGCCGCACACGCACTGCGGCCCGGAGGAGTCCACCGCCATGTGGCTGATTTCGCCCGCGGTGCCGCCCGCGCCCCGGTAGACGTCGCCGTGGATGATGTGGCCGGAGCCGATGCCCGTGGCCAGCTTGATGTACGCCAGGTCCTCGCCGTTGACGCCCGCGCCCCAGTAGCACTCCGACAGCGCGCCCAGGTTCGCGTCGTTGTCCACGAACACCGGCAGGCCGAACGCGCTCCGCAGGGACTCCTGCACGTCGTAGTCGCGCCAGGCCGGCACCAGCAGCGGTGACAGCTTGCCGGGCGTGGACGGGTGGACGGGGCTGGGCACGGCGACGCCCATGCCCGCCACCGAGCGGCGCGGCACGCGCTCAGCGTCCAGGACCGCATGGACCAGCTCGCGCACCTTCTGGAGCGTGCCCTTGGGGTCCTCGCGGACGGCGTGGCTGGCGTGCCGGTACGCGCGCACCCGGCCCCGCAAATCGGTGAGCGCGGCCGTCACGTGGGTGGCGCCCAGCTCCACGCCGATGAGGCTGAACGCGTCATCGCAGAAGCCGATGAGGGTGGGGCGACGGCCGCCCCGAGACACCCCGGCGCCAATGCTGCGCACCAGGCCGGAGCGCTCCAGGTCCACCACGATGGCGGAGACGGTTGACGGACTCAGCTCCGTCCGCCGGGCGATTTCCGCCCGGGAAATCTGACGCTCGCGCCAGATCATGTTGAGCAGCAGGCTGCTGTTCTGCGCGCGCATGCCCGCCGCATCGACCGTCGTCACCGCCGTACCCACTCGCATCGTCCTCTCGCTCCGTTCCGCCGCGAGGATGGGGTGGGTGTCAGTGCCAGTGGATGTCGTCGATGAAGAAGACGAGCGGAGTCGTCCTCCCACCAGCGGTCCACCCGAAGCCACCCACCACCGTCCCATACCGGACGCGGCTGATGTCGATTGTGTACTGGGTCGGGGTGGTGGTGAGCGCCACGTTCTCGACTTTCGCCTCGAAACCGTCCGGGGCGTTCATCCCCACCATGAAGGAGACGACTTCGCCGCCCTCGGTGCCCCAGGCGTAGAAGGACACGGTGTTGGCGCCGTCCGGGACGCTGAAGCCGGGCTGGTCGCCCCAGTTGCCTTCCGGGTACTGCCAGTACACGCCCGCCCAGCCGTCGTTGCCCGGCGTCCAGGTGAACTTGTGGCAGGCGCCCAGCTGCGTGCCCGCCCGCCCAGGCACGCACTCGGTGCCGTCGTAGGTGACGCCGCCCTGCGCGCCGTCGCCCATGTAGCCACTGGGAATCCAGGTGCCGTCCACGGCCAGGGGCAGCGTGGGGACGCTCCCAGCGTCTTCCTCGGTGCCCGCGTCTTCCTCGGTGCCCGCGTCCGGCTCCGCGCCGGCGTCCGGCTGGGTGCCCGAGTCAGGCTGCGTACCGGAGTCAGGCTGCGTGCCTGAGTCCGGCTGCGTGCCTGAATCCGGAGTTTGCTGGCCTGCGTCAGGCGTTGGCGTCGGGTCCTCTTCTGGGTCACAGCCCGCCACCAGACCAGACACCGCGAAAACGCCCGCCGCCACCCACGCCCACGCGAAACGCTTGTTCGGATGCATGCACTCCCCTCCACAGCTGGAAGACTTCGTTCTTACTGCGAAGAAACCAGGGTGCTTCGAGAGTCGTCGTTCACTGGCGCGGCGCGTTGCAGCTCCCTGCGCAGCCGCGAACGAACAGAAGTTCTTTCGAGTGACGAAGAAAGTACCAGTGAGATTCCGGTGATTGCAAGTCTGTGACAGCCCATTCCCCGTGACGCGGCGCTCCAAAGCCAGACGGCCCACCCTCCGGAGGGAAGGTGGGCCGTGGCGGACGTCGGGTTGGGACGTGCGGCTATTCGTCGCTGACGGGGTCCAGCAGGTAGCTGACGCGCACCATGAACTCGCGGGAGAAGACGGGCATGGGCGCGTGGCCGCCGTTGTAGGGCTGGGCGATGCGGAAGTTCGTGCCGGTCAGGTTGTAGACGCCCGCGCCAAGCTCCAGCCCGCGCGTGCCCACGTCCTGGGCGCGCACGAAGAGGTTGAGCAGCAACTGCGTGGGCAGCGCCTCCACCGCCGCGTTGCCTTCGTCATCCGGCACGTCCACGGCGTAGCGCTTGCCCACGAGGACGGCGGTGGGGCTGACGGTGAGCCAGGGCAGCACCTTGATGCTGCCGGTGAGCGCGGCCTTGTGCGTGGGCATGCCCGTGAAGGCGTTGGGCTGTCCGGGGACCTGGTAGTCCTCCACGTCGTTGCGGCCTGACGGGGTGTAGAACGAATAGTTGAGGGCGGCGCGGCCCCAGCTTCCGCGCACGTGGTAGTCCAGCTCCACGCCGCGGCTGCCCAGGCGCCCGAGGTTGCGGTAGGCCTCCGTGTTCGTCGCCGCGTCGTACGAATAGATGATGGGGTCCGCCACGCCCATGTCGAAGGCGTTGGCGCTCAGCGCGTGGCCTTCTCCCAGGCGCAGCGTGCCCTCCAGCTCGAGCACGGTGGTGCGCTCGGGGCGGATGTCATCGCCCAGGCTGATGTTCTCGATGCTGGGGGCGCGGAAGGCGCGGCTGAACAGGGCCTTGCCGCTGAACGGCCCGAAGCCGCGCAGCAGCACCAGCCGCGGCACGAAGGACTCGCCGAAGGCGCTGTGGTTCTCCACGCGCGCGCCCGCCACCACGTTGACGAAGGGGTTGGCGGAGAAGGCCTCCACGAAGCCCGCCACATTCACATAGGAGACGCGGGTCGCCTCCTCGGGGCCGAAGCCCGTCTGGAGGCCCACGCCCACCGGGCCATTGACGCGCCCCTGGTCGGACGTCACGTCCACGCCGCCGGTGAGCTGCAGCCAGTCCAGCGCCGCCCAGCGCGCCAGCGTCCGGCCTCGCAGGCGCAGCACCTGCTTGTCGTAGAAGAAGGGCGACTCCGGGTCCGAGTCACTGAAGGGCTTGGAGAAGGTGAGGTTGAGGCGGGGGACGATTTCCACCCGCTCGCTCGGGCGGAACCGGTCGCTCAGCTCCGCGTGGAGGGACTCGAAGTTCGTCGGCGCGGGCGCCTCCAGCACCTCGTCGAAGGCGACGATGGCGGAGGTGGCATAGCGCTGGTACAGCACGCTGAGCTGCAGGTCCTTGTAGCCCACGCCCGCCTGCACCATCGTCGGGTCCAGCCGCGAGTTGCCGCCCAGCTGCGCCGAGTTGCCGAAGAAGTCCTGGAAGACGCCGCTGCTGCGCTGCGCCTGGGACAGCCCGGCGGACGCGAAGAGGCTCAGGCCCGGCGCGGACTCGAACACCTTGCGGCCGGAGACGGTGAGCCCCCTTCGGCCGTTGACGCCGCTCATCTGTCCGTACATGCCGGACACCATCAGGTCCGTGCTGCCCTGGACGCCGCGGGTGACGACGTTGATGACGGCGAGCTCCGCGTTGCCGCCGTAGATGACGGAGCCGGGGCCGCGCACCACCTCGATGCGCTCGATGAGCTCGATGGGGAACTCGTTGCCCAGCTGCATCGTGGAGTAGAGCTGCTCGTTCATCTCCTTGCCGTCCACGACGAGCAGCACCTTGCCCTCGTAGCCCCACAGGCCGCGGAAGCCGGGGCCCACCGCGCCCTGGATGTCCACGCCGAAGAAGAAGCCGGGAATCTGCAGCAGCAGGTCCATCAAGTCCCGGGCGCCGGTGTTGCGAATCTCCTCCGCGTTCATTGCCGTGACGACGGCGGGGGACTCCTGGAGCCGGGTGACGGCGAAGGAGGCCACCTGGCTGTGGACCTCCGGCTCCTCGTCGCCCAGGCCCCCCGCTTCGGTGTCCTGAGCGAGCGCGGGACTGGCGCACAGGAGGAGCAGCGCTCCGAGTGAAGGTTCGGACCACCTACGACAGCGGCGCATATCGACCTCGATGAGGAAAGGGCGCGCGGCTCGCCGCGCGAACGGCTTCACGTCAGCGGATGCGGACGGCGGTGCTCTGGTCCGCCACGACGTCGACGGTCAGCTTCCGCTTCACCACGCCATTGACGCGGACCTCCAGGCGGGCGGGCCCGGCGGGGAGCCCCTGGGCGACGAGGGGCGGGAAGCCATAGGGCCGGCTGTTGATCCACACCTCGCCGTAGAGCCCGGGAGACGTCACGTCCAGGCGGCCCTTGCCCGTCGCCGGGGGGGCGGCGGTGGCCACAGACGGCTCAGCCGCGGGAGGCGATTCGGCGCGCGCCGCGGTGGCGGCGCGCGCCGAAT
>NZ_JAAIYB010000561.1 GCF_010894475.1 Myxococcus vastator | reverse complement strand
ACAGGAGGGGACGGAGGCGGGAGCTCGGGGCCTGGTGTCTGCGGTGTGTCGAGGTTCACGCTGTCCTGTCCGCTCAGTGGCGAGGCAACCCCGGGGAGGGCGGCCTATTTCCCGATTTTCTCGCAGCCGCCCCCTTCTTGCGAAGCATAACGACCCAGGAGCCCGTTCGAGGGGCTCCGGGTGTCTGGCGCTGGAAGGAGACACAAGGGCGAGGGTCCAGGAGGTAACGCGGTCCACCGGGCTCGCCCTTCCTACAAGGCCCACCACACGCGTCCCCGGCAGCGGCAAGGGAGCGGGCGGGCGACCGGCTCATCGAACGACTTGCTTGCGGGCGCCCGCCTCGTCGAACTCGACTTCGGGCATGGGGACGCCCCCCAGTTCCTGGGCCAGCGCGGTGAGCACTTCCTGCGTCGCGATGATGCGAGGCCGCGAGAGGCGCGCCAGCACGCGCTGCACCGCCGACTCCACCGTGCCCTCGGAGGGGATGTCGAGCGAGCGCCCCTCGTCCGTCAGGCAGAACAGCGCCTTGCGCCCGTCGAGCGGGTCGGACTTGCGCTCCAGCAGGCCCCGCTTCTCCAGGCGCTTGAGCACGCCCGTCAGGGTGCTGGGATGGACGTGGAGAATCTGCGCGAGCATGCCCGCGGTGATGTCGGGGAAGCGCCCCACCAGGCGGATGACCAGGCGCTGCGGACCCGTGAGTCCCAGCGAGGACTCCATGCGCTTCGACGTGGACTGGAGCCCGTGGTCCACGGCCCAGAGCAGGCGCATGAATTCGAGCACTTCACCGAGGGGAGGCCCTTTGGAGGTCCGCTCACCTTCGTGGGATTCCAGCGGCGCTCCTGCCGGGTCCTTCGGGGATTCTTCTGCCGTCACCTGCTGCCTCCGTGTCTCAAGCCAATGGTTTGAGTCGCAGCAGGTCTATCGCGTCGCCGTCCGACCTGCTGCTGAAAAACCGTTGGCTGTTGACCGCTCGCGAACAGGACCGTCAAGCCCCCGCCCTGAAGGCCGGGGGCCAGGGGAGCGGGCGCTCAGAGCTCCTCGAGCGTGAGCCGGAGGATGGAGCCCGTGTCGTCCCGGTCCAGGACCTTGAAGGTGGCGCCGGGCGGGATGAGCACCTCCTCCTCACCCGGCTTGAGCGAGGCGCCCTGGATGTCGCGGCCCGTCCGGGTCCGGATTTCGAGGATGGCGTCGCCATCGAACTTCGCATCCGGGTTCTTCGCCGTGCTGGTGAAGGCATCCCGGGTGATGACGGCGTCCTTCGTGTAGGCGTCGTAGTACTTCTTGCTGTCGCCGCGGAACACGGTGCCCTGGAACTTCGGCAGCTCGTTGAGCGCCGCGCGGGTGACGGCAATGCCATCCAGGTTGTTGCGCAGCGCCTGGGTCGTGGGGCCGGCGCCATTCCTTGCCAGCGGGAAGAGGACCTGGCCGTTGTACGGCTTGAACTTCTCCTGTGTGTATTTGTAGATGGAGACCTTGCCCTCGTCGGAGAGCCCGTGGATGTTCGCCACGCTGGTGGCCGTCTTCGGGTAGTCCTTCTGGTTCTGCGTCAGGTGGGTGTTCGCCATCTCCACGTAGGGCTCGAACTTCCCCTCCGTGAGCACGCTCATCTGCTTGCGGTAGTTCTCCACCGTGGCGGTATCCACCGTGAAGCCTTCGTTGAACACGTTGGCCAGCTTGACGCGCTCCGCGTCACCCGCCTTCACGTGCGGCCCGCCCTGGGCGAACACCGCGCGGATGAGGTCGGCCTTGGGGCCGACCTCCGCCTTGAGGGTGGCGAAGTCGGCGGAGCTGGCGTCACCCTGGCTGCGCTGCAGGCCCTGGAGCGCGGAGAAGCCGCCGTCGCTGATGTTCTTGATGGCGCCTCGGGGCACGCCCTGGGCCACGAAGGGCGCGATGACCGAGTCATCCCGGAGGACGCCGGGGCCGACCGCGACGGGGACTGTCGTCGGCGGGGTGGTGACGGGCGCCTTCGCGCCGCCCAGCGAGGGAGGCGGGGGCGGCGACGTGAGGCTCGGGGTGCGGACCGTGTTGGTGGGCGTGCCGGACACGAAGGCATCCGGCGGCGTCGGAATGCCAGTCGACGTCGACGGCGCCGAGGACGTCTTGGGCGGAGGCGGCGGAGGCGGCGTGCCGGTCGTCCGCGTGGGCGTGATGCTGGTCGTCTTCGTCGTCGTGTTGTTCGTGATGCGACCCATGGCTCTGTCCCCCTCCTCCTGGTGAGTGCCAGGAGGTTGATGTGCGCTTGTTCCTCATTCTCGGTGCCGGTGTGGCCGAGGTTGTGCCCGGAGGGGGGTGGAGCAGGAATCATCAGCCTGATGACGGATGCCTGGGGCTGATGCGCACGGGACGCAGCGCCGGCCGTGGCGCGGGGAGGGGGCTCCCCGCTCCCGGACGGGGTGTCAAGGCGCGGGGGCCACGGTGGGCTTGGGCACCGGCTTCTGCGCGGGCGCGGGCGCGGGCGCCGCGGGCTTGGCGGGCATTTGCAGCGCCTTGCCATTCTCCTGGACGATGCGCCGGTACCAGGCCTCCTGGTACTTGGGGTGGTTCACCTTGCCCATCTCATCGCGCACGTTGCCGTCGATGTACTTCACGAGCAGCGTCTCACCGAGCTTGCGCCAGCGGGCGTGGACCTTCTCGCCCTGCTGGAGCGAGTAGTCGGTGAGGTACTGACGCGCCTCCTCGGGGCTGCGCTTGAACTGCTCCTGGGCGCGCTTCTCGATGTCGGCCTGGTCCGCGAGGAACTGGCCTTCCAGCGCGCCCTGCTCCTTCTGTACGTCATTCACCATGTCGCTCCAGCGCCCATAGGCCTGGTTCGACACCCAGTTGAACACCCAGAAGGAGGAGTCCCAGGAGAACTCACCGCGGCTGGCCACGCCCTGCGCGAAGTTGCGCGGGACCTGCCGGATGCCGGCGTACATGGGCGTGTAGACGGTGGTGAAGGTGTCGTCCACGCCGAACCAGAGCACGCCGCCAATGGGCGCCGGCAGCCAGTCCCGCATCTGCGCGACGAAGGAGAAGCCCGTCTGCTGCGTGGAGATGGCGCGCTCGTGGACGTACTGCTTGCCGTCCAGCTCCCACGTCATCGGTCGCCAGCGGTACGGCAGCGCGTAGGGGCCCGCGCCCACGTCCTTCGTCATGTCCAGCGGCGTGCCCCCGAAGTGATCCCGCATCAGCGCCATGGTGTCCTGCACGGACAGCTTCTTGTCCGGCTTCACCCACAGCGGCAGCCGCTTCTGGGGCGTCGCGCCGGTCGCGTACTCCGCGCCCAGCTTCATCGACGGCGCCGCGCGCCGGAAGATGCTCCACACGCGCGCCTCGGAGAACCGCTGCCCCCCGAAGTCGATGGGGTTGTACGTCTCCGCGAAGTTGAAGTCCTTGTCCGCGCCCTTGAACCAGCCCTTCGCCCGGGCGAAGGAGATGACGTCCGGCGAGTAGAACGTCGTCTGCTTCTCGTTCAGCGGGAACGTGCCGATGCGCGCCTGGTTGGCGTGCGCGGAGAGGTACCCGTCGGGCAGCTTGCGGGCCACCCACACCGCGCCCTTCTCGCCCTTGCCCTTGCCAATCATCTCCAGCAGCCAGGCCTCCTTCGGGTCGGCGATGGAGAAGGACTCACCGCTGGAGGCGTAGCCGTGCTCGGCGACCAGGGTCGTCATGACCTGGATGGCCTCGCGCGCCGTCTTCGCGCGCTCCAGCGCGATGTAGATGAGCGAGCCGTAGTCGACGATGCCCGCGGGGCCCGCCAGCTCCTCGCGGCCGCCGAACGTGGACTCACCGATGGAGAGCTGGTGCTCGTTCATGTTGCCCACCACCGAATACGTCGCGGCGGGCTGGGGGATGCGGCCCAGGAACTTGCCGGTGTCCCACTCGATGATGTCGCGCATGGCGCCCGGCGCGTGGCGGCGCGCGGGCGTGTAGTACAGCTCGCCGTACAGCTCGTGCGCGTCCGCGGCGTAGGTGATGAAGGTGGCTCCATCCGCCGTGGCTCCCTTGGAGACCAGCATGCTGGTGCAGGCGAGCACGGGCGGAGCAACCAGCGCGGCGGTGACAGGCAGCGCGGTGAGCAGGTTCGTCAGGCGTCGGTTCATGGCGGCGGATGGTACCAATCCACTCCCGGATGGCTACCGCTCCCACGGGGCGCTTCCCTGTTTGCCCCTCATGGGCCCTTGCACCACGGGGCCGCCGCGCCAGGCCACGAGAGAAATCCCGGGCGGCGGCCCCCTTTGCCGGAGCTCTTCGTCTCAGTCGTTCGTCGTGCTCACCTCCTTTCTCTCAGGAGGGGCGGGCACCTGTTCGACTCGCAGCGTCGTGGGCCCGCTCAGCGCCAGGTGCGCCTTGAGCTTGAGGAACTTCTTCTTGCCGAAGCCCTTCACGCGCACCAGCTCCTCCACGCGCTTGAAGGGCCGCTTCTGGCGGTGCGCGATGATGCGCTGCGCCGCCTTCTCTCCGACGCCCGGCAGCAAATCCAGCTCCGCCGCGCTGGCCTCGTTGAGGTTGACCGTCCCCGTGTGCTGCGTGCGCAGCTTCGCCGCCTCCGCCACCCCGGGCCCGCACAAGAGCAGGCCCACCACCACCGCGCACAGCGCCCTCACGAGTGGCCACCCACCGGCGCCGCGTCCAGCCCCAGCTCGCCCGCGTAGCGGCCCCCGCTCAGCCCCGCCGTGTCGCGCTTCTCCGCCGCCTCGCGGACGTGCAGCTTCCCGTCCAGCGGCAGCACGTCCAGCAACACGTTGAGTGAGCCGTCCTTGTTCACGAAGGCGCTCCCCGCCCGCACCCAGATGC
>NZ_JAAIYB010000560.1 GCF_010894475.1 Myxococcus vastator | reverse complement strand
CCTGGCGCGCCAGCAGGATGTGCTCACGCGTCTGCGGCATCGGGCCGTCCGCCGCCGACACCACCAGGATGGCGCCGTCCATCTGCGCCGCGCCCGTAATCATGTTCTTCACGTAGTCGGCGTGACCGGGGCAGTCGACGTGGGCGTAGTGCCGGTTCGCCGTCTGGTACTCGACGTGCGCGGTGGAGATGGTGATGCCGCGCTCACGCTCCTCCGGCGCCTTGTCAATCATGTCGTACGCCAGGAACGTGGCGCCGCCCGTCTTCGCCAGCACCTTGGTGATGGCGGCCGTCAGCGACGTCTTGCCGTGGTCCACGTGTCCGATCGTGCCGATGTTCACGTGGGGCTTGTTACGCTCGAACTTTTCCTTGGCCATGGCCTCTCCTCACGGGGTTGCCGGTCCGAAGCCCGGCACGTCTCGACTCGCGGAAAACAACTGCGAAGGTGCTGCGTCCTGCTCCAAACCCGCCACAACGTCAACTGAAATCGCCCGGCCGGTCCGCGGCCGGGCCAAGCCGAAGCCACTCAGCGGTTGAGCGCCGTCTTGGGCGCGGGCGCGTAGTGGCTGAACTGCATGGTGTACGTCGCCCTTCCCTGGCTGCGGCTGCGCAGGTCGGTCGAGTAGCCGAACATGGCCGCCAGGGGCACCTGCGCCTGGATGGCCTGCACGCGGCCAGGCCGGGGAGTCATCCCCTGCACCTTCCCGCGACGCCCGTTCAGGTCGCCGATGACGTCGCCCATGAAGTCATCGGGCGTGACGATTTCGCAGTTCATGATGGGCTCGAGGAGCACGGGCGTGGCCGTGCGCACGGCATCCTTGAACGCCAGCGAGCCGGCGATCTTGAACGCCATCTCGCTGGAGTCCACGTCGTGCATGGAGCCGTCGAAGGCCTCCACCTTCACGTCCACCATGGGGTAGCCGGCCACCGGGCCGTTCTGCATGGCCTCCGCGCACCCGGCCTTCACCGCGTCAACGAACTCCTTGGACACCGCGCCGCCGGTGACCTTGTTCTCGAAGGAGAAGCCCTGCCCCGGCTCATTGGGGGCCACGCGCAGCCAGATGTGGCCGTACTGGCCTCGGCCGCCCGTCTGGCGGATGTACTTCCCTTCCATCTCCACCTGGGAGGTGACCGTCTCGCGGTAGGCCACCTGGGGCTTGCCGATGTTCGCGTCGACCTTGAACTCGCGCAGGAGGCGGTCGACGATGATTTCCAGGTGGAGCTCGCCCATGCCGGCGATGAGCGTCTGACCCGTCTCCTCGTTCGTCTTCACGCGGAAGGACGGGTCCTCCATGGCCAGCCGCTGCAGCGACTGGAGGATCTTGTCCTGGTCCGCCGTCGACTTCGGCTCGATGGCGATGTCGATGACGGGCTCGGGGAACTCCATCCGCTCCAGGATGATGGGCTGCTTGTCGTCGCAGAGCGTGTCGCCCGTGCCGGCCAGCTTCAGGCCCACCACCGCGCAGATATCACCGGCGTAGCACTCGGTGATTTCGTCCTTCTTGTCCGCGCGCATCTGCACCAGCCGGCTGACCCGCTCGCGCTTGCCCTTCACCGAGTTCCACACCGCTGAACCCGCCTCCAGCTTGCCGGAGTAGACGCGGAGGAAGGTCAGCGTCTGGGACTGGAACGAGGGGTCGTTCATGATCTTGAACGCCAGCGCGCTGAAGGGCGCGTCGTCCCGCGTCTCGCGCACGGCGTCCTCGCCGTTGGGCGTCTTGCCGTGGATGGGCGGCACCTCCAGCGGGCTGGGCAGGTAGTCCACCACCGCGTCCAGCAGCGGCTGCACGCCCTTGTGGCGGAAGGCCGAGCCGCAGAACACCGGGAACAGCTTCAGGCCCACGCAGCCCTTGCGGATGGCGCCACGCACTTCGTCCTCGGTCAGCTCCACGCCCTCGAGGAACTTCTCGGTGAGCGCGTCGTCCTGCTCGGCCGCGGCCTCGAGCAGCTCGGCGCGGGCGGCGTCCGCCTCCTCCTTGAGCTCCTCTGGGATGTCCGTCTCGTCGTAGCGGCTGCCCTGCTCGGAGTCCTGGAACACCAGGGCCTTCATCTTCAGCAGGTCGATGACGCCGCGGTGCTTGTCCTCCGCGCCCAGCGGCAGCTGCATGCGGACCGCTCGCGCGCCCAGCTTCTCGCGGATGGTTCCCACGGACATCTCGAAGTCGGCGCCCACCCGGTCCATCTTGTTGATGAAGCAGATGCGGGGAACCTTGTACTTGTCCGCCTGGCGCCACACCGTCTCCGACTGCGGCTCCACGCCGTTCACCGCGTCGAACACCGCGATGGCGCCGTCCAGCACGCGCAGGCTGCGCTCCACCTCGATGGTGAAGTCCACGTGTCCCGGCGTGTCGATGATGTTGACGCGGTAGCGCTGGTCGCGCCGCTGCCAGAAGGCGGAGATGGCGGCGGACGTAATCGTGATGCCGCGCTCACGCTCCTGGACCATCCAGTCGGTGGTGGTGTTGCCTTCGTGCACCTCGCCCATCCGGTGGATGGCGCCGGTGTAGAAGAGGATGCGCTCCGTGGTCGTCGTCTTGCCGGCATCGATGTGCGCCATGATGCCGATGTTGCGGTAGCGCTCGAGGGGGTACTCACGGGCCATGACTCAATACCTCTCCAGGAAGGAAGGGCGGGCCCGAGGCCTCGACACCTGCCGGCCGGACGATTTCAGAGAACCTGCTTCATCTAACAAAACCGCCCGGATGCATCCTCTGCATCCGGGCGGCAACCGCGAAGCCTCGAGGGCCTACCAGCGGTAGTGAGCGAAGGCCTTGTTGGCCTCCGCCATCTTGTGCGTGTCTTCACGCTTCTTCACCGCGTTGCCGCGGTTGTTGGCGGCGTCCATGATCTCACCGGCCAGCTTCTCCTGCATGGTCTTCTCACCACGCGCCTTGGAGTAGGTGATGATCCAACGCATGCCGAGCGCCACGCGGCGGTCCTGGCGGACCTCGACGGGCACCTGGTAGGTGGCGCCACCGACGCGGCGGCTCTTGACCTCGAGCACCGGCTTGACGTTGTCGAGGGCCTTCTTGAAGGTCTTGAGGGGGTCTTCCTTCGCGCGCTCCTCGATGAGGGCGAAGGCACCGTAGCAAACGCCTTCCGCGATGGACTTCTTGCCCTTCCGCATCAGGTCGTTGACGAACTTGGTGACGAGCCGGTCCTGGAACTTCGGATCCGGAAGAATCTTGCGCTTGGCGACTACGCGACGGCGAGGCATCTCTTCTCTCTTCCCTTACGCCCCACTCCCATTGGGAGGAATCCACGGGGCTTCAAGTGCTGCAGGAGGAACTTCACAAGGACGCTCCCCAGGGTGCGGGGCCATGCGTCCAGACGCTGCGCTACAGAAGGTGATCCGCGTGACGAGCGATCAGCTCGGACGCTTCGCGCCGTACTTGGAGCGGCTCTGCTTGCGACCCGCGACACCCACGGAGTCCAGCGTTCCACGGACGATGTGGTAGCGGACGCCCGGGAGGTCCTTCACACGGCCACCGCGAATCATCACCACCGAGTGCTCCTGGAGGTTGTGACCCACGCCGGGGATGTAGGACGTGACCTCGATCCCGTTCGTCAGACGAACACGGGCCACCTTGCGGAGGGCCGAGTTCGGCTTCTTCGGGGTCGTGGTGTACACGCGCGTGCAGACGCCACGCTTCTGAGGGGACTCCTTGAGCGCGGGGCTCTTGCCCTTGACGACGAGCTTCTCGCGGCCCTTGCGGACCAGCTGGCTAATGGTCGGCACTGATACCTCTTCTTCGGGTTCGTCGCCGCCAGAGACACCAGGCGGCGCATATCTACCTACAGGACTACGGAAAGGCGCGCGAGTATAGGAAGGGGCCCATCCGTGTCAAGCACGGCCTGTCCCTTGCCTACAACCGGCCAGGGTCCCAGGTCCCATTCCCCGCCTCGGCGCTTCCACGCACGGCGGGTCTACAACGGGGCGGTCCTCTACTCCGCGTGCGGTTAGAAGTCGAGGACCATCACGACGGCGTCCTCGCCCTCGTCGACGTAGTAGTTCGGCCGGATGCCGACGGGGCGGAAGCCGAAGGCCCGGTAGAGCTGGAGCGCGGCCTCGTTGCTCTTGCGCACCTCCAGGGTGGCCAGGGTGCAGCGCCTGGCCCTCCCCCGCTCCAGGACCTCGTCCATGACGGCCCGCGCCACGCCCCGGCGCCGGTGCTTGGGCGCGGTGGCCACGTTCAGCACGTGCACCTCGTCATGGACGATCCAGAAGATGGCCAGCCCCAGCAGCTCCGGCCCGTCCGCCTCCCGCTCCTCCTCCACGAGGAGGATGGTGGACCATTCGTGCTGGAGCTCGCGCTTGAGCAGGTCCTGGGACCAGGGGTTCTTGAACGCGGCCTGCTCCAGCAGCATGACCGCGGGCAGGTCCTCCGACATCATCTGCCGGATGGTGTAGCCGTGCCGGGCCCCGGGCGCCGGCTCCTCGCGCATCCGCCTCATCGGCTTGCCTCCCGGGCAAAGGGCGCCACGCGGCGCACCTGCGCCGAGGCCCGCACCTGCGCCAGCTCTTCCGCCGCCAGCGCCCCATACCGCTCCCGAACCAGCTTCTCCCGGATGGCGGCGCGCGCCGCCTCGTAGCCTTCCGGATATTCGTCCGCGTGCTGCTCGAAGTGGCGGCGGACCTCCGTCTCACCCACCTGCGCCCGCAGCCGGATGCGGCTGTCGAGGATGCGCTCGGCCCGAAGCCCCCGGGCCAGCACCCGCTCCAGTCCCCGCACGTCCACGTCATGGCGGGACAGGAACCGCTTCAAGGCCGCCTCCCCTCCC
>NZ_JAAIYB010000055.1 GCF_010894475.1 Myxococcus vastator | reverse complement strand
CCGCCTGCCCGGGGTGCCCGCCCTCCTGGAAGAGGAACCACGTCTTGTCCGCGCCCTGCCCCTGGTCCACCACCAGGCTGGTGGTGATGGTGGGGCCTTCGGATGGGTCCCACACCGCGCGCGTCTCGAAGGCGAAGGCCAGGAAGTCGCCGTTGGCCGAGTAGCGGCACCCCAGCCGGTCGCTGAGGCGCGGGAGCGTGCCCCACTGGTCGCGGCAGCGCAGCAGCAGCTCCGTGGTGTTCACCGTTCCGGCGCACAGGAACACGCGGCGGGCGTCCACGGTGCGCTCGACGCCGTCCGCGGCATGGTCGATATAGGTGACGCGATAGCCCGCTGGAGACAGCGGCTCGATGCGCGTGGCCTCCGCCTGGGTGGTCATCTCCGCGCCCTGCTGTTCGGCGACGGCCAGGTAGTTGAGGTCCAGCGTGTTCTTCGCGCGGACGTTGCAGCCGATGTCACACTCGCCGCAGTAGTTGCAGCCCTCCTGGGCGACGCCGAACTTGTTGGGCAGCGGCTCGCCAGCGGGGGCGAAGCGCACGGCGAGGTCCGGGTAGAAGAACTGCTGTTCGCGGCCGAGCTTGCGCGCGACCTCCCGCATCCGCTTCGCCTTGGTGGGCAGGCCGCGCGCGGACACGGTGATGGGCTGGAGGTCCAGCATGTACGCGACCAGGTCGTAGTACGGGTCCAACGCGGCGCGGCTGTAGCCCTCCGGCCAGTCGGTGTCGAAGGTCTCCGCGGGTGGGCGCAGGTGGACGTTGGCGTAGATGAGCGAGCCGCCGCCGTAGCCCGCGGCCTGGACGATGCTCATCCCCGGCAGCAGCTTCACGTCGAAGAGGCCCTGGTTGTATCGCCAGAGCCAGCCGTTGAGTGGGTTGCTCCAGTCGCGGGGAAAGCTCCCCTTCGGGTAGCGCAGGCCCCGCTCCAGGACACGCACCGTCAGGCCGGCCTGCGCCAGCCGGCAAGCCGCCACCGCTCCCCCAAAGCCGGTGCCAATGACCAGCGCGTCGTACGTCGGCGCCATGTTCCCCCTCGTCGCGACCCGTCCCCTGGGCAGGTTTCAACTGCCAACGTATTAACGCACGAGGGTCTGATCCTTCGACCTCCACACTTCGAGGCGGGCCAACCCCTTGGAATCGTTGTTTCACGTCAGTGGGCGTGGTGCTGATCGCACTCCCCCATCGGACGGAACGGCAAGGCCCACAGCTCGCGTCCGGTCTTTCCGTCATCCGTGCCTTCGATGGAGGCCAGCGCTTCGGGCTCCGATGAGCCCCCACCGGGCGACAGGTCCTTGAAGCGCGGTAGCACTTCGCGAGTGGAAAGCGACAGTCACTCACGCGGCACTGGCACTCCAGTCAGGCACGGCGACTGCACTGGCGAACGTCCGCGCCTGGAATCGAAGCCCTGTGCCAAGCGCACGCAGCCACCGGCATGTGCAACGCCCCAGCTCCAGACGACATGGCGACACGTCGAGCACGCGCGCGCCGGACACAACGTCACACGAGGTCAAACCCAAAGATGAACCCAACCCAGCAGAAGCTGCACGTCCGGCGTCGTCACGTTCGCGGATTCACGCTGATTGAAATCATGGTCGTCATCACCATCCTCGGCCTCATCGCCGCGGCGGTGGGCGTCTCCGTGATGTCGAACCTGGAGGAGGCCAAGCAGAAGACCGCCGCCCTGGACATCAAGACCTTGGAGACGGGGCTCAAGCTCCACTACCTGAAGACAGGCAGCTTCCCAGAGGCACAGGCTGGGCTGGAGGAGCTCCTTCAGGCGCGCTCGTTGGAGCGCCTGCCCAAGGACCCGTGGAACCGCGACTACGTGTACATGAATGAGGGCGGCCGCCCTGTCATCCTGTCGTACGGCGCGGACGGGGTCCCAGGGGGCGAGGGCAGCGACGCGGACATCTCCTCCCAGGTGGAGTCACCATCCGCGAGCGCGGCCCGCCGCCCCAAGGGACTCCGTTAGCTCGTCACGCGGGCGATGGCCGCGCCCAGGCCCTGCTCCACGACGTTCCGGTAGGGCCCCTCGGGCACATGGGGGAGCGCGTCCACGGCCTGCTGGTAGTGCGCGCGGGCCGTGGCGAAATCGCCCCGGTCCTCGGCGCACTTGCCCAGGTTGAGGTGGAGCGAAGCGAAGAAGGGACGCACGCGGTCGTCATCCAGGGTCCGGGCCCTATCGAGCGACACCTGGTTCCAGTGCCGGGTGTCTTCCAACGTGGGCTGATGCCGCGCGAGGTAGTGAGCCGCGATGCAGGCCTCGTAGTCGTCAGTGGCCACCTCCCACGCCTGCTGGAAGCATGCCCGTGCCTCCTCCGGACGGCGGGCGGCTTCCGCCTGCATGCCCTGAGCGCACAGCTTCACAACGGGGTTCTCCAGGTCCATGCCCTGCATGATGCCCGGAGCGCCTCCCCTCACGAAGCCCACTGCGCCTGACGCGTCAGCGGCCCGTCGCCACCCGCGCGAAGTGGTGCGCCAGACGGTGCAGGACCTCCGTGTTGTCGGCCTCCGCGGCCTTCAGCTTGGGCAACTGCGCCTTCAGCTCCTGGAGGTTCTTCCCGCGCTGCTGGAGGTTGTCCGCCTCCAGGTCGAGCCACCGGCCCATCTCCATGGCGGTCAGCTCCAGGTGGAACTGGAAGCCATAGGACGTGCCCAGCCGGAAGGCCTGCTGGGTGTACCGGTCCGTGGAGGCCAGCAGCGTGGCGTCCGGGACGGGCGCATACGAGTCACCGTGCCAGTGCGCCACCACCGTGCGCGGGCGGGCCCCGGACAGCACGGGGTCCTGCTGCGCCTCCGGTGTCCATCGCACCGGGCCCACGCCCACCTCGAAGCCATTCTTGCCAGGGAACACGTCCGCGCCCGCCGCCGCCGCGAGCATTTGCGCGCCCAGGCAGAAGCCCAGGCACGGGCGCTCGTAGGCGAGCCGCTCCATGAGGATGCCCAGCTCCTGCCGCAGGAAGGGATGTTGTTCGGATTCGTAGACGGCCATCCGGCCGCCCATGACGACCAGCAGCTCCGCGTCCACGTCCTCCCGGCGCACGGCGCGGAAGCGGTTCACCAGCGTGAAGCCCGCCTCCTGCAACACCGGCCCCAGCAGGCCCGGCCCTTCGTGCTCCTCGTGCTGGAACACCACCGCGCGCATCGACGTCACCTCCCGAGCCGCGGGCGCCCTGCCCGCGGGCTCAATCGTATGCGCACGACGTGCAGATGTTGAGGCACGTCCCCACCTGCGCTCCGGATTCCTTCACACACTCCTGGTTGCGGGCGCAGTTCACGTCGCTCGTACAGCCGGGCACGCACTCGCTGAAGGTGGCGTCCGCGCAGTACTGCCCCGGTTGGCAGGCGTCATCACCCATGAACTCCCCGCACTCGGTGTAACCGGGCTGGAGGGGCGCCATGACACAGGCGCCGGTACCCAGGGCGAGCACGGCGAGGACGGCGGGCCAGAGACGGGTGCGCATCGAAAGACCTTTCGGGAGCAAGCGGAGGATGCCCGCCTGCTCCCGACGTCCGTCCGGGCGCCGTATTCACGGCCCGTGCGTCGCCCTCCTCCGCGGCCGGCACCGAGCAGCGGTGGCGGAAGCTGTCGCTGAGCGCTACGCCCCCCTCACGCCAGTCCGGCCAGCGGTCCCTGTGCCAGCGGTCCGAAGGTGCCCCGTGGAATCTCGAAGGCCTGGAGGATGGAGAGCAGCACGTCCCCACACCGCTTGCCCTGCGCCCGCATGTGCCGGCCCGGCCGGAGGGCGCCGCCCGCGCGCCCCGCGAGCAGCACCGGCATGTCGTAGTGGTTGTGCCAGTCGCTGTGCGAGATGTCGCTCGAGTAGAAGACCGCCACGTTGTCGAGCAGCGTGCCCTCCCCCTCCGGCACCGCCTTCAGCCGCTGCACCAGGTGCGCGAAGCGGCCCACCTGCCACCGGTCGATCTCCACCTTGGCCGCCAGCTTCACCGGGTCGTTGCCGTGGTGGGAGGCATCGCCGTGGTGGGAGAAGGCCCGGCCGTTGACGGTGAACATCATTGGGCTGACGCACATGCCGAGCATCAGCGTGGCGACGCGGGTGGCGTCACACTCGAAGGACTTCACGATGAGGTCGCACATCAAATTGGCGTAGGCCGTGCCATCCATGGGGATGCCCACCGGCCGCGCCCACGGGGTGCACGCGGCGGCCGGGGCGCCCTGCTCCGCCTTCTGGATGGCGACTTCGATTTCGCGAATGCCCGTGAGGTACTCATCCAGCCGGAGCGTGTCCGCCTGGCCCAGCTTCGCCTGAAGCGCCTTCGCCTGGCCCGTCATCCGGTCGAGCACGCTGCGCCGGTACCTCCAGAGGCGCCGCTCCGCGTCCGTGGGGCCTTCGGCCTGGAGCGAGCCGAAGAGCCGGTCGAAGATGACGCGCGGGTCGTAGACGTTGGGCAGCCGCTGGCCGCGGGAGAACGTCGCCATGCAGTGGTCCTGCGTGTCGTCATACGACGACGGCTTCGGGTCGATGAAGCCATCCCCGTTCGCGTCGCGGCAACCCGGGTTGGAGTCGCCGTGGTTCTCCACGCCGAGCGTGAGCGCCGGCACGCGCACCTGGGCCGACGTGGCGCGCGCGATCACCTGGTCGATGGAGTCCGTGTCGCCCGCGACGATGCGCTCGGACGCGGTGAGCATCATCCGAAAGCCGCCCTCGTGCGTGCGCTCGTAGTAGTCCCACGCGCCCAGCCGCAGGCCGCTCAGCACCAGGACGTCCTCCTTCACCGGAGCCAGCGGGGACAGCGTGGGCGTCAGCGCGTAGCTCGCGCCTTCCGTCTTCGGAAACCACTGGTCCGGGACGACGCCCGCGGAGTGGAACATGCCCACGAAGCGCAGCGGCGGCTTCGCACCAGACGCTTGCGCCCGGGCCAGGGAGGGCGCCATGGCCTCCAGCCAGGGCAAGGCGAGCGCCGCTCCCGTGGCCCCCCGCAGCAGACTGCGTCGCGACAGCTCCCAGGGTTTCGATTTCGGCACGGGGGGTCCTTGTTGTCTGAGCCACGGGCTCGCTGAGCAACGAGGGTGCCACGACACCGTGTCGTCAGGAGTTCCGGGGAATTGCAACCTTCGTGGATTCCCGAGGGCACGACAAGGGGCTGGCCCCCCCCACCCGGGTGTGGGGTGTCGTCCCCGCTGCTCAGGCCTTGGGCCTGCGGATGCGCAGCAGCCCTTCCTGGGCCACCGAGGCCACCAGCCGGCCGTCACGCGTGTAGACGCTGCCGCGCGACAGGCCGCGCGCGTTGCCCGCCCACGGACTGTCCATGGCGTACAGCAGCCAGTCGCTCACCTTCAGGTCCCCGTGGAACCACAGGGCGTGATCCAGGCTGGCGCCCAGGATGCGGGGCTGGAAGAAGCTGGCCGCGTGGGGCAGGAGCGCGGTGCTGATGAGGTTGAAGTCGGACGCGTAGGCCAGCACGTACCGGTGCACCTGCGGATCCTCCGGCAGGTCCCCGTTGGCGCGGAACCACACGTGCTTGATGGGCGCCTTCGCCTCCGGGTTGAACGGATCCACGGGCGCCACGGGCCGGATCTCAATCGGCCGCTCCCCCAGGAACTTCTCCCGCAGGGCCTCCGGGATGCGGGCGGACAGGCGGCTCAGCAGCTCCTGCTCCGTGGCCAGCTCCTCCGGGCCCGGCACCTCCGGCATGGGCGCGTGGTGGGCAAAGCCCTCTTCGTCTCCGTGGAAGGAGGCGATCATCGTCAGGATGGGCTCGCCCTTCTGCACGGCCACGACGCGGCGCGTGGTGATGCTGCCGCCGTCCCGCACCCGGTCCACCGTGTAGACGACCGGAAGCGTCGCGTCGCCCGGGCGCAGGAAGTAGCCGTGCAGAGAGTGGACATGGCGGTCGGCGGGCACCGTCTGGCTGCCCGCGGACAGCGCCTGTCCCAGCACCTGGCCGCCGAAGAGCTGGCGGAACCCCAGGTCCTGACTCCGGCCACGAAACAGGTTTTCCTCGATTTTCTCCAGCTTGAGGAGCGACAACAGCTCGTCCAGGACTCGGCTCATGGCCCCTGTCCTAATCGACCCAGGGGCCCGTGTCTCGGGGAACGAGCCCCTGGCCGCAGTGCATCAATGACATACAGCGTCATGGGTTGGCTCTGCTTTTCGCAACGTTTGAGAGCGGTGGATCTTGAAGCGCCATGCCCTCCTGCGCGACGCTGATGCTCAACGCAGGACACTCCATCCGGGGGGCGAATGCAGGCAAATGTGTTCACGGCGGTGCTGATGCCGCTGGCGCTGGCTGTCATCATGCTCGGGCTTGGCCTGACGCTGACGCTGGCGGACTTCAAGCGGGTCATTGTCTATCCGCGCGCCATCCTGGTGGGCCTGGGCTGCCAGATGTTGGTGTTGCCGGTGGCCTGCCTGCTCATTGCCCACGCCTTCCGACTGCCGCCGGAGCTGGCGGTGGGGCTGATGCTGCTGGCCGCGTCCCCGGGCGGCGCGACGGCCAACCTCTTCAGCCACCTGGCGCGCGGGGACGTGGCGCTCAACATCACGCTGACGGCGGTGAACAGCGCGCTGTCGCTCGTCACGCTGCCGCTCATCATCAACCTGTCACTGGCGCACTTCATGGACGAAGGCCGCGCGGTGCCCATGCAGTTCGCGAAGATTGTCCAGGTGGTGTTCATCGTCCTGGGTCCGGTGAGCCTGGGCATGTTCATCCGCTCGCGCAGCGCGGCCGTGGCGCAGCGCATGGACAAGCCCATTCGCATCCTGTCCACCCTCTTCCTCCTCGCCGTGATTGGGGCGTCCGTGTACACGGAGCGCGCGAACGCGCTCAGCTTCTTCCGCCAGGTGGGCCCGGCGGCGCTGGCCTTCAACGTGGTGAGCCTCGCGGTGGGCTACTTCGTGCCCGTCGTCCTGCGCCTGCCCCGGCGGCAAGCGGTTGCCATTGGCATGGAGATTGGCATTCACAACGGAATGCTTGCGATTGCCATCGCGCTCAGCCCTACGCTGCTGGCGAACTCGACCATGGCCATTCCCCCGGCCATCTACAGCCTCATCATGTACTTCACCGCGGCGGCCTTCGGCTTCTACGTCAGCCGGCGCTACGCGGATGAGCCGTCCCCCGCTGCACACCGCCCCCCCACGTCACTCCCCGAGAAGGTGTCTTGATGACGCTGCGTCGACCGCTGTCCGTGCTTTCCCTGTCGCTCTGCCTGGGATTCTCCGCGCCAGCCGCCGCCGAAGAGCCCGAAGCCGCTGCCCTGCCCTCGACTCCGCAGACAGCGCCCAAGCCCACGGATGCGCCCACGGCCCCCACGCTCCCGCCGTTGGGGCCCGACACCCGTCTGTATTTCGCCAACATCAACTTCCTGCGGTGGAACCCGCTGGGCATGGAGACCCAGAACCGGGTCGTCCTCCAGAAGCGGATGTTCGACGGCGAGTCCATGTTGACGCGCGACAACTTCGTCAACGGCGCGTTCGCCATCAAAGCCAACCCCGCCTCGGTGAAGATTGGCCCCGTCTTCGAGATTCAGCCGCTGGCCATCTTCAACCTGCGGGCGACCTATGAGTACGTCCGGTACTTCGGCACGTTCGGGTTCCTCCAGTCGTACACCAACCCGACGCTGGACTTCTCCGACGACGCGCGCGGCCTGACGCAGGACGATGCGTACAGCACCTCCGGTCACCACTACATGCTGGAGCCCACGCTCCAGGCGCGCTTCGGCTCCTTCGTGGTGCGGAGCAAGGCGTCCATCGAGTACTGGAACGTGGCGCTGCGCGAGGGCAACGGTGCGTCCTTCTACGACGCGCTGCTGGACACGCTCATCCCCGGCCGGGGCTGGGTGTTCACCAATGACACCGACCTGATGATGCTGACGACGCCGCAGCTCACGCTGGGGGCCCGCTTCAGCGGGGTGTGGCCGCGCTACCAGGATGGCTCGGGCGGAGCGCAGAACGTGGACAACAGCCACACGCGCATCGGCCCCATGGTGGCCTACTCGCTGCACACGCGCGAGGGCTCGTCGTTCAACCGGCCGACGATTCTGCTGAACTTCGCGTGGTACCTGAACCACCCGAACCGTGGCGGCGCCCTGCCCTACATGATGGGCGCCTTCGCCTTCACGTCCGACTTCCTGGGCGGCTAGGCGGAGGACTTCCGCCGGGCGTCCTTTCTGGGGGACGCCCGGCGTTGAAGCAGGACCTTCGCGTCAATGCTCGTCGTGGGGGCCGTGGGCGTGGCCGTGCTCCAGCTCCTCGGCCGTCGCGGCGCGGACGTCCCGCACGGTGACCTCGAAGTGCAGCGTCTTGCCGGCCAGCGGGTGGTTGAAGTCCACCAGCACGGAGTCGGCCTTCACTTCCTTGATGAAGAAGTCCACCTCGTCCCCGTCCGGGTCGGTGGCGCTGAGCACGCCGCCCGCGACCAGCTCCAGGCTCTCCGGGAACTCCGTCTTCGGGACTTCCTCGATGCCTTCCGCGTCGTAGTCGCCGTAGCCCTCGTCGGGGCCCACCGTCACCTGGAGGGTGTCGCCACGCGCCTTGCCCTCGAGCGCCTTCTCCAGGCCCGGCACGATCTCCTCGTGCCCCTGCAGATAGACGAGCGGCTCCCCCGGCTCGCTCTCGTCCACGGCCTTGCCGTCGCCGAGATGGAGGCGGAAATCGATGGAGACGACGCTGTCCTTGGTAATTTTCATGAGGCCCTCATAGCGCACGGCCGTGGCGCGTGCCTCAATCATGTGCCTGTCTGACAATGGGGCGAGCGTCCCTCCCCGACCGACTGTTCGATTCCAGTGGTGCGGAAGCCCTGGATGCTCAGGTCCCCGAGCGAGGGCTTCCCATTCCCAAGTCCAGTGAGGCCGCCCGAGTGCTCCGGGCCAGGCGTGTCTCCAGGCGAAGGAGTCGGCGGTGGTGGTCCACGGGCAGCTCCGCCGCCGAGGCCAGCTTCGCGTGGTGCAGCGCCCGCGCGAGGTCCTTGAGGCCGTGCTCGTACAGCTTGGTGAGCTGGAGGTGCAACGTGGCGGCCTGGAAGCCCTGGGCCGTCTTCAGGGCCTGGTGCAGGTGCGCCGCCGCGGCCCGGGCGTCACCCGCCTTGCGTGACAGCCGCGAGGCCAGGGCCAGGGCTTCGATGCCCACGGCGCCCGTGTCCCCCGCCGCCGCGGCCTGGGCGAAGGCCTGGGCGCGCTCGTAGTCGCGGGCCCGGAGCGCCACGCCCGCGAAGCCGAGCAGATCGCGAGGGTCCGCGTCCCGGGGCACGGAGGCGCCGGGGCCGCCGGCTCGGAAGCGGCGGACCAGCTCGCCCAGCAGGGCCGCCAGGAGGAGGAGGTCGTTGACGTTGTGCTCCAGCACGGGCGTCAGCGCCGAGCCGTCCCCGCCGCGCAGGTAGCGGAAGTACAGCTCGGGAATCAGCGAGCCGTCCACGTCGTCGACGCGCCGGAAGCCGAGGACCTGGTCTTCCAGGTGGACCAGCCGCGTGCCGGCGCCCCGGTGCTTGAAGACGCGGCGGGCGCAGTGGAGCAGGTCCAGGTGGGGCAGCTCCGCCGGCGCGGGGACGCGGTTGAGGACGAAGCGCGTGCGCAGGAGCGGCCAGTCGAAGCTCTTGCCGTTGAAGGTGACGAGGCAGGAGGACTCGGCCATGCGCTCGGCGAGCGAGCGCAGCATGGGGGCCTCTTCTCCCAGGCGTCGCAGGAAGAGCTGGTGCACCTTGAGCGAGCGGCCCTCGAACCACGCCAGCCCGACGAGGAAGGGCACGGTGCCGGTTCCTCCGGCGAGCCCGGTGGTCTCCGTGTCCAAAAAGAGCATCCGCTGGAAGTCCACGCCCGCCAGGTCCGCGTGCAGCGCGAGGCTGGCGACCAGGGAACCCTCCACGTCCAGGGCCGCGGCGAGGGGCGCGGAGCCGTGGTGGTGTTCCGGAGCGAGGATGCGCTCGGAGACGTGGACCGTGCCGTGGGCCGTGGCGCGGGACTCCACGGGCAGTGGGCCCGGCGGTGGCGGCGGTGGCGTGCCCCGGCGAGCGGCGGCCACGCCCTGGCGCTCCGACCAGTCCGACAGCATCCGCCGCAGGCTGTCGATGCGCGGATCTCTCGGGGCGGATGGAGGAGATTCCGTGACGGGGAGCGCCGCCGGGGTGACCTGCGGTTCCGCGCTGACGGAGGGGGCGCTCTGCGAGGCCGTTCCAGTTGCCTCCGGTGCAGGCTCGGACGGCGCTTCCATGCGCCGGGCCTGAACCAGCTTCGCCAGTCGCGCAGCCAGCGCGTCGGGCTCGCCCGCCTCTGCCCGAGGCGCGGGCGGGGCCTGTGGCTCCGCCACGGTAGGCTTCGAGGGGGACTTGCCCCCGGGGCCCACGCTCGTCAGGCGCGCCAGCTTCCGCTTGAGGTCCACGGCCGCGCCTCCCGGTTACTGCATCCCCGCGATGCCCAGCGCCGATAGCACCTCGAGCGCCAGTCGCTTGCGTGGATGCGGGTCCACGGGCGCCTGTCCCGGCATCGCACCCGCCGCGGGGCCGATGCACGCCGGACAGCCATCCTCACACGGACACGACTCCAGCAGCCGGCGCGCACGGTTCAGCAGCTCGTCCCGCTGATCGTACAGCCGCGCCGCCAGCCCCACGCCGCCGGGCACGTTGTCGTACAGGAACACCGTCGGGTCGAAGCCCACGCCACCCTCCTTGCGCGGCGGCCCCTCCGCGTCATCCCGGCTCCCGAGCGTCTTGCCGATATCCCGAGGGTCAATCATCAACCCCACACACGCCACCGTGCGCAGCGCCGTCGTCAGTCCACGAAGCGCGTCGATGACGGCCGGTCGCGGCGCCCGCATGGCACGCACCACCGTCTCCGGCACCGTCAGCCACAGCGCCGTGGTGTGCATCTGCATCTCCGGCAGCGCCACGTCGCCGTAACCGACGTTCTCATGCGTGTGGTACTTGATCTTCTTGTACCCCACGGCCTTCTCGATGACGCTCACCTCGCCCATGCCCGCCTGGAGGTCCGGGCCCATGGGCGAGGCCTGGTCCTCCTGGATGACGTGCACGCGCACGTAGGTCATCGCGTCGGTGAAGTAGTCCGGCGCCACCTTCCGCACGAAGGCCTTGTGGTTCTCGTAGTCGAAGCGCTCGACCTGGTACTGCTCGGCCTCGTGTTGGTAGATGGCCTGCTCGTGCAGCATCGTGTGCGCCGACCGGAAGTCCATCTCCGCCAGCGTCCGGTCCGTCCCCTTCTCGATGATGACCACGTTGTCCCAGCCCACGCTGCGCAGGGACACGTGGTTGGCCGGATACGCATCCGTGGACCAATGGAACACGCGCCGGCCCGCCTCGCCCACGGTGGGGTGCACCACCTCGTGCTGCGCGAGGAACCCGAGCGCCTCCGTGGTGGACTCCGGCGGCACGTCCCCGAAGGGCTCCCCCTCCTCGAAGGGCAGCTCGAAGGACGCGCACTTGAGGTGCTGGACCAGGATCTCCACGTTGTCCGGGTCGATGCGCGCGTGCTCCACCGGCGAGCCCACGAGGTAGCGCGGGTCTCCGGCGAGGTACTGATCCAACGGCGCGCTCGACGTCACCAGCAGCGCCAGGCTCCCCTCACCGCGCCGCCCTGCCCGGCCGAACCGCTGCATCAGCGCCGCCACGGAACCCGGGTAGCCCGCGCACACCACCGCGTCCAGCGAGCCGATGTCGATGCCCAGCTCCAGCGCGTTGGTGGCCACCACGCACCGCACCTCGCCCGCGCGCAGGGCCGCCTCCGTGGCGCGCCGCGTGCCCGGCAGGTAGCCGCCGCGGTAGCCCTGGATGAGGGCCGGGTCCAGCTTCTCTTCCACGAAGCGGTCGCGGAGGTACTTGAGCATCACCTCGATGTTGTTGCGCGACTGCCCGAAGAGCAGCGTGGACACGCCCGCGCGCACCAGGTCCGCCGTCAGCCGCACCGCCGTCTTGAGGTAGCTGGCCCGGATGCCCAGCTCCGCGTTCACCACGGGCGGGTTGAACACCATGACGCGGCGCTCGCCGGAGGGCGCCCCGCTCTCCGACACCAGCGTCACGTCCCGCCCGAGCATCCGCCGCGCGTGGGCCTCCGGGTTGCCAATGGTGGCCGACGCCGCGACGAACACCGGGTCCGCGCCGTGGAAGCGCGCCACGCGCTGGAGCCTGCGCAGCACGTTGGCCAGGTGTGAGCCGAAGACGCCCCGGTACGTGTGCAGCTCGTCGATGACGACGTAGCGCAGGTTGGAGAACAGGCGCGCCCAGCTCGCATGATGCGGGAGGATGCCCGTGTGCAGCATGTCCGGGTTGGTGAGCAGCACGCCGCTGCGCTCCCTCGCGGCCCGGCGCGCATCCGCGGGCGTGTCCCCATCGAAGGTGATGGCGCCGTGGGACAGGCCCGCCTCGCGCATCAGCGCGCGCAGGGACTCTTCCTGGTCCCTGGACAGGGCCTTGGTGGGAAACAGGTACAGCGCGCGCGCCTGGGGCTCCCGCGCGAAGCGGTCCAGCAGCGGCAGGTTGTAACAGAGGCTCTTGCCAGAGGCGGTGGGCGTGGCGATGACCAGGCTCTGGCCCGCCCGCGCCAGCCGGTACGCCTCCGCCTGATGCGAGAAGAGCTGCTGGATGCCCCGCTTCTCCAGCGCCTCGCGCACCTGGGGCGCCACGTCCTCCGGAATGGGCGCGAAGACGCCGGCGCGCGCCGGGGTGGCCTCATCCAGGACGAAGCAGGAGCGGAGCTGCCGGTCCGCCCGCCAGCCGTCCAGCACGGCGTCCAGCCCGCGAGGCGCGTTCCACGGCGTGCGACGGGCCCCTCCGAAAGCGCCCGGTTCCTTCTCTGGCTTCATGGGCCGGGCACTGTACAGACGTATACCGAGGCAAACAACGCGGGAGCGCGCCTCATTGGTTTGACCTCCAGCTAAAACGCGCGGAGGCGGACGCGTGGGCGCTCCACTAGTGTGCCGCGCCGTGGCCCTCGCCATCTTCCTGTTCACCTACGTCTTCATCGCCGGGGCGCGGCTTCCGTACCTGCGGTTGGATCGCCCCGGGGGCGCGCTGCTGGGCGCCGTGCTGATGGTCGTCGCCGGCGTCGTCACGCCCGCCGAGGTCTTCAACCACAGCGCCGACGCGAACCAGCACGCCATCGACGCGGACACCATCGTCCTCCTGCTGGGGATGATGTTGCTGGCCGCGTACATGTCCCAGGCCGCCTTCTTCCGGACCGCGGGCGCGTGGGCCGTGCGCAGGGCCCACACGCCCCGGCGGCTGCTGCTCGCCGTGACGTTCATCTCGGCCGGGATGTCCGCGGTCCTGGTGAATGACACCGTGTGTTTGATGCTCACGCCGCTGGTGCTGGCCACCGTGGACGACGCGCGCCTGCCGCCCGCCCCGTACCTGCTCGCGGTGTGCATGGGCAGCAACAGCGGCTCGGTGGCGACCTTCACCGGCAACCCGCAGAACATGCTCATCCAGGGGGCGTCCGGGCTGTCCTACGCCAGCTTCGCCGCGTACATGGCCCTGCCCGCCCTGCTCTCCACGGCGGTGGTCGCCGCCGGGCTCCTGTACCTCTTCCGGCACGACCTGCCGACGAAGCGCTTCGAGCCCAAGCCGCCGCCGCCCCCCGTGGACCAGGGCCTCATGGTGCTCACGCTGGTGGTGCTGGCCGGGGTCGTGGTGGCCTTCTTCGCCGGACTGCCCATGAGCTGGAGCGCCCTGGCCGGAGCGGCCCTGGTCATGGCCCTGTCCCGGCGCGAGCCACGCGAGGCGCTGGAGCGCGTGGACTGGGTGCTGCTGCTCTTCTTCGCCAGCCTGTTCGTCGTCGTCTACGGCGTGAACAAGCACGGCTGGGCCGAGGAGATTCGCGTCCTGTTCGCCCCCCTCATGGCGGGCCCGCCCCTGCGGGAGACGCTGGGCTTCGCGGGGCTGACGCTGGTGGCGTCCAACCTGTTCAGCAACGTGCCCTTCGTCATGCTGGCGCGGACGTGGGTGCCCGCGCTGCACGACGTGGAGCTGGGCTGGCACGTGCTCGCGCTCGGCTCCACGCTGGCGGGCAACCTCACGCTGGTGGGCAGCGTGGCCAACCTCATCGTGTTCGAGGCCGCGCGCGGCAAGGTCAACATGACCTTCCTCCGCTTCCTCCGCGTGGGCCTCCCGGTGACGCTCGTCAGCTTCGTCGTGGGGTTGACGGTGCTCCTGGTGGAGCACGCGCTGTTCTGATGAAGGCCGGGGGACTCAGGGGTCGGGGTCCGGCAGCTCGCCGGGCGCCAGCCCGTCTTCCGGAGGCTTCGTCGCCTCGGGAGCCGGGGCGCCCGCCTTGCCGGAAACCACGTCCGAGCCCGCCGCGGAAGCCCGGGCCGGGGGCGCGCCGCCGCGGTCGGTGGGCGTCAGGTCCTTCACGAACAGCCGCGCCACGTCGTCCAGCATGGCCGTCATCGCCTCGCGGAAGAGCGACGGGTCCTTGCCCACCTTGAACGGGTCCAGGTGCGCCTTGCCCTCGGCGACATGGTCCATGGTGAACGGGCGGCGCCACACCTCCGTGCGCCCGTCCAGGGTGAACATGCGGCCATAGCCGCGCAGGTACGCGCCCGCGCGGCCGTCATCGCTGCGCATGCCGTAGTCCTCGATGACGAACTCGACGATGGAGTCCGCGCCCAGCGACGCCACCAGGTCGTAGTCCGGCGCGTTGGCTGGCACCTCCTCCACCAGGAAGCTCTCCAGCACCGAGGCCACCTGCGCGGGGTCCACCACGTGCGTCCACGGGAACTCACGCGGCAGCTGAGACAACGTGGTGACCCGGAGGCGCTCGGAGATTTCGAAGCGCGTGACGGCCTGGAGCAGCTTCACCGTCAGCCGCCGGTCCGCCTCCACCGGCTCCAGCTTCTTGAGCTTGTTCCGGTACGCCGAGTCCTCGCGGAACACGTGGCTCTTGGGGCCGGCCCCGTCCTTGATTCGGGAGATGAAGGCCGGACGCCGGACGCGGTCCAGGTCCGCGCCAGCCAGGCGCTGCGACGCACAGCCCGACGCCAGCAGCAGTGCGAGAAACGGCAGTATCCGTCGCGTCATGGAGGGACGGTTCTACCCCATTCCGTGCCCTCACGCTCCTCCCGGGCCTCCAGGGTGTTGGCGGGCCTCCGGTCGTGCCCGACTGGCTGCTATGCTTCACGGCCGTGAAACAGCCGCCTGTCACACCCTCTGTCTCGCTCCCTGGCCGCAAGCGCCGGCTCGGGGAGATTCTCATGGACGCCGGGCTCCTCTCGGAGACCCAGCTCCGCTCCGCCCTCGCCGAACAACGCAAATGGGGCGGCAAGCTGGGCCTCACCCTGGTGCAGATGGGGTTCGTGGACGAAAGCTCCATGGTCCACGCGCTGTCGCGGCAGCTCGCCATCCCCACGGTGGATTTGGAGCAGCACACGCCGTCCGCGGTGGCGCTGCAGGCGCTCCGGGCGGACATCGCCGAGCGCTACACGGTCTTCCCCATCGCCGCGGACCCGGCCGCGAAGACGCTCACCGTCGCCACCGCCGACCCCACCAACGTGGAGGCCTTCCAGGAGCTGGCCTTCCACTGCGGCCAGCGCCTGCAGGTGGTCGTCGCGAGCGCCTCGTCCATCGAGCGCGCCATCCGCCGCCACTACCACGGGGAGGTCACCTCCACGACGGCGACCCCGCTGTCCTTCGGCATGGACGAGCCCACCTTCGAGCTGGCGCCCCCCGTCGAGAGCGCGCCCCTGTCCCTGGCCGTGCGCGCGGTCTCCTCGGCGGCCCTGGCGCAGCCCGGCCGTGAGGCGGAGCTCACCCAGCGCGTGGAGGAGCTGACCCAGCAGGTGGCGGGGCTGGAGCGGATGGTGGCCCA
Source organism: Myxococcus vastator (assembly GCF_010894475.1). GTDB lineage: Bacteria > Myxococcota > Myxococcia > Myxococcales > Myxococcaceae > Myxococcus > Myxococcus vastator. The sequence continues at coordinate 12,923 of NZ_JAAIYB010000055.1, read as the reverse complement.
GCAGGCCCGCTCGCTGCGGGCCATGCTGGAGCTGCTGGAGACGCGCGGCCTGGTGACGCGAGACGACTACCTCGCCAAGGTCCGCTGACGTCAGACGAGGATGAGGTCTTCCTCGACGCCGGCCTCGGTCAGCACGCGCTGCGTGCGACGGAGCCGTTCGTCGCTCAGGTCGGAGATGAGGGCCAGGATCTGCGGGTGGCTGGAGATGAGCGCGTCGAAGTCGGCGCGCGGCAGCCGCAGCAGCGTGGTGTGCCGGGTGGCGGTGACGGTCGCCGTGGCGGGCGTCTTCTGGAGCAGGGAAATCTCTCCGAACACCTCCCCTTCCCGGAGCTGCGTCAGCAGGTGGCCGTCCTTGCGCACCTCGACCTCGCCGGACAGCACCACGTAGAGGCCGTCCGTCGGGTCGCCGTCGCGGATGATGACCGCGTCCCGTTCGACGTCCCGGGAGCGGAAGCGCTCCACGAGCGCGCGCCGGTCCTTCCGCCCGAAGAGCCGGAACAGCTCCGACGTGTTCATGACGTTCGTCAGCATGCGCTGGCGGCAGAACTTCTTCAGGGCCAGGGCCACCTGCGGGTGGCTACTCGACAGCTCGGCGAGCACCCCCGCGGAGATCTCCAGGAGCTGCGAGTCGTCGGACGCGGACTCCACGGAGGCCGTGCGAGCGGCGCCGGAGAGCAGGGCCATCTCCCCGAAGAAGGCGCCCCCTTCGAGCGTCGCGAGGTCCTGGCGCTGGCCGTCCTCCGTCCGGAAGACGCGCACCGCGCCCTCGCAGATGACGTAGAACGCGTCGCCGTGGCTGCCCTGGTCGATGATGCGCTCGCCCGGCCCGAAGCGGCGCAGCGGGCAGCGCTCGAACAGCTCGATGAAGGCGTCGCGAGGCAGGTCCGAGAAGAGCGGAATCGTGGGCAGCGCGTCCAGGGACGCCGCTTCGGGAGCGACCTCCTCCGTCAGGCTGTAGATCTCTTCCTCGAGGCCGTCGCCGGTGGACGTGGCCCCCAGGCCTTGTCGACTTAAGGCCGCCTGCGCGGCCAGCTCCACCGCGTGCAACAGGGAGTCCGCCTCCAGCTCCAACTCCGTGAAGGAGGACGGGCTCGCCGCCGTCCGGAAGGAGGCGCCCAGCGCGGGTGACAAGTCATGGCCCGGGAGCGCGGTGGCGCCCGCGGGGACCGACGCGTCGGCACGGCGCGGCCGGAGCCCTGGAGGCGCGGAGGACGCCGCGGCTTCAGGAGCGGCGGGCTCCTCTGTCTGCGTGGTGATGGGAGACGACAGGGCCTGCCAGCGGCCGCTGTTCGCGGCGGAACGTGGCGGAGCCTCCGGCTCGGGCTCGGGCGCGCGAGCCGCGCCCACGGCGGGCAGCCGCTGCGACGCACGCGGTGCCAGTCCTGGTGGCAAGGAGCTCGTCGCCGCCCGCGCGCCTCCGGGCTGAACCGCGGGAATCCGGGTCGCGAGCGGCGGAGCTTCCGGCTCGGGGAGGGCCATCGCCGCGGGCGGGAGCGGGGCCGCCACGCTCGTGGAGGCCGGGACGGGCGTCATCGAAGCGGTGCCGCGCGCGTCGTCCACCCGCGCGCCTGCCACGACGGGCTCCACGTCCAGCGTCACCTCCACGCTGGCGGTCCCCTCTTCCGACGCCAATCCCACCTCGACCGAGTGGACGACTTCCTCGGTGCCATGCGAGGACGCATCGGTGGACAGGACCAGCGCCGGAGGCAGCTCCGCGGACAGGTCCACCGCGGGACCGCCGGCCGGCTCGTCCTCACCCAAATCAATGGCGGCGACGGCCGCGTGCACGGCCTCGGGCAGACGCGACGTCCCAGGAGGCTCGGCGGACGCCTTCACCGTCACGGACGACGCGTTGCTCATCGGGCCCCGGGCACGGGCGCCCATGGGCGTTCCCCGGCGCGCGTACAGGTCCGCGAGCATCTGCTGCACGCCGCGGTGCGCGGGGTCCAGCTCGAGGATGAGCTTGCTCGCGGCGATGGCGCGCGGAAGGAACCCCTCGCGCGCGAAGCCCTCCGCGGCGGATTGATACGCCGAGATGGCCCGGTCCCGCTGCCCCGCCTTCACCCAGGCATCCCCGGAGCGCAGGCGCGACTGATGGTCCTTGGGCTCGGCCCGGCAGTAGTCCTCGTAGAGCTCCGCCGCCTTGGAAAAGCGCCCCTTGGTGAAAGCCTCGGACGCCTTGTCCTTGAGCTTGCGCAGCTCCATCAGCGAGCGCCCTCCGACGCGGTGCTCTCGGACCCCGGTGCGGCGCCGGCGGCCTCACGCACCGTCCGGAAGTAGTCCGCCTGGAGGGCCTCCAGCTGGTCCGCGTGCGCGGCGCTGCCCAGCTTCCGGAGCGACGAAGCCGCCGCGGCGCGAATCTCGGGCAGGTCGTGGAACAGGTCCTTGGCCACCGCGTCCGCCGCCTGCGCGTCGCCAATGCTCCCCAGCGCCAGCAGCACGTCGCGGCGGGCCACGCTGTTGGGCTCGTCCAGCGCCTTCACCAGCGTGGGCACCGCGTCCTTCGCCTGGAGCCGCCCCAGCAGGGCCGCCGCCAGCGCCGCTTCCGGTCCGCCTTCGCGCACCACGGCCTGGAGCTGCGCGGAAGCGGAGGCCGGCACACCGCCGGCACGCGTGAGCGCATCCAGCACCAGCAGCTTCTCGCTCCCCATCTTCGGCAGCAGCTCGATGAGCGCGGCCTGCCCCGCCTCGCCGGCCTCCGCCAGCGCCTGGGCCAGGGCCTTCTGCAGGTCTCGGTCCGGCTCGACGAGCCCGGCCTTGGCCACGTTGACGCCCTCGGGGCCCAGCCGCGCCAGTCCCACCAGGGCCGCCACGCGCAGCGCGGCGCTGGAGTCCTGGGCGTAACCGGTGAGCAGCTCCAGCGCTCCGGGCGCCTTCAGCGTCCCCAACGCTCGCAGCAGCGTCGCCAGCGGGACCAGCCGCTCCGGCGCCACGTCGTCGTACAGCTCGGTGGGCACGCGGTGCCGCACCACGTCCCGTCCGGACTCACGCACCCGGGCGGCATTGAGCTCCTTCACGCGCTCCAGCAGGTCCGCGTGCCGCGACGGCCGGTCATCCTTCAGGCCAGGCGTCTGCGGGGTGGGCGGCATGGTCGAAGGGTCGAACCCCACGCCAAACTTCTCCGGGAGCGCTTGGGTCACCCAGTCGGCGCGCAGCGCTTCCAGGCCCTTGGCCTCCTGCTCGTAGAGCTTCTGCAACGCGGGCACCACGGAGGCGTCTCCCACCTGCGCCACGGCCTCCACCGCGAGCAGGCGCAGCGTGGCGTCCGGATGGCTCAGCCACGGCACCACCTTGCCGAGCAGCGGCAGCGCCGCGGGTCCCAGCCCCTCCACCGCCTGGAGGCCACTGGCGGCCGTGGCCGGGCGTGCCAGCCGCTCGCCAATGGGGTCCACCGGACAGCCGCCGCGCGTGCGCATGCTCCGGCCAGCGACGAGCGCCTCCGCCGGTGCGCCCTCCATGACGATGGCGCACAGCGAGGCGTCGGTCTGCGGCGTCCGGGGGAAGGACACGATGGCTTCGATGGCCAGCGGGCTGACGACGCTCTTCTCCACCGCCACCATCTGGAGGCGCTGCGTGGCCACCGGATCCCGGAGCTTCATCAGCGCGTGGATGGCGGACTCGCGCAGCTCGGGGAAGTTCTCTTCCAACAGCAGCGTGATGGGGCCCACCGCGCGCTTGTCCCCGGCGTCACCCAGCCCCCGCACGGCGGCGGCGGCGAGGATGACCTGGCTGTCGCGAACCAGGGGCAGCAGCCGGTTGACGGCGTCGGGACGGCCGCTCTTGCCCAGCTCCTCGGCGGCGCCCACGCGCTCGGGCAGCGCGCCTTCGGTCAACGCGAGCTGGTTGCGGTCCCACTGCGTGCGGGCCTCGGCGGCGACCACCTCCGCCATGGCACCCGGAACGTTGGCGTTCTTCAGGGCCTGGACGATGACCTGTCGCGTGGCCCGGCCCCGCCGCCCGTACTGGAGCGTGAGGTACGCCTTGGCCTTTTCGTTGTTCACCTTGGACAGCGCCATGGCAGCGCGGCCCTGGACCTCTTCGTCTGGGTCCTCGAGCAATTCGCCCAGGAGGTCCACGACGCGGGCGTCCTGGCTCTCCCCCAGCGCCACGGCGGCTTCGGCCCGGACGATGGCGGCGAAGTCCTTCGCCGCGCGAGTGAAGAGGACCAGGTCATCCGGGTTGCCCTGCCCGGCCAGCTTCTTCACCGCGAGCGCGCGGACCTCTGGACGAGGACTCTGGAGGTCCGCGAGAAGCTGGTCCCTGCTGCCGTTGCAGCCGAGGAGCAGGGCAAGTGCGAGAATGAGGGGGCGTGCGCCGGTTCGCATCGGTCTCCGGTGAGGGAAACGGTGTAGGAGTCGGCGCCGGTTATATCAATCCCCCTCGATTCCCGCCCAATCCACCGCGTCAGGTATCAACGCGGACGGCGAGGACCCCGGGGAGGCGGCCGACCCGCGCCGCCTCGGGGAGGCGGTCGGCCCGCGCCGCCTCGGGGACGATCATTGCTCCAGCTGGGGGCGCTTGACCGCTCCTTCTTCTTGCCCCAGTCCTGGAATCCGCCGGACTTCTCGGCGGGAGGACCCTTGCGAGCCCCGGCCCGGACGACGCGTTCACGGGGATTCCCGCTTTCGTCGGTCGGCGTCCAGGTGGAGCGGGCGGGGCGTCCGCCCTCGGAGCCCTCACGGCGAGGGCCCCCCCGGCCACGCGGCGCGTCTGCCCCTTCGGCGCGAGGCTTCCACTCACGGCGCTCAGGGCGGCCAGCACCCGCGGCTCCGGAACGGGGCGAGTACGGACGGCCTTCACCCCGTGGAGCCCGGCCAGCGCCACCGCCAGCACCCCACGTCTTGCGCTCCGGACGGCCTTCGCCACCCGCGCGCGGTGCACGAGTACGAGGCGCGGCGTCTCCGCCCGCGCTCCAGTCGCGGCGCTCGGGACGGCCCGTGCCACGGCTCTTGGGGGCGCCGCCCTCGGCACCAGCGAAGGACCGGCCTGGGCCACGGCCACGCGGCGCGCCTGCCTTGTCGCCACCGAAGGAGCGGCCACGCGGCGCGCCTGCCTTGTCACCGCCGAAGGAGCGGCCACGAGGCGCGCCTGCCTTGTCACCACCGAAGGAGCGGCGCGCGGGCCTGGCGTCGTCACCACCGAAGGAACGACGCGCGGGCTTGCCCTCGTCACTACCGAAGGAACGACGCGCGGGCTTGCCCTCGTCACCACCGAAGGAACGACGCGCGGGCTTGGCGTCGTCACCACCGAAGGAACGACGCGCGGGCTTGCCCTCGTCACCACCGAAGGAACGACGCGCGGGCTTGCCCTCTTCACCCCCGAAGGAACGACGCGCAGGCTTGGTGTCGTCACCACCGAAGGAGCGGCGCGCAGGCTTCGTGTCGTCACCACCGAAGGAGCGGCGCGCGGGCTTGGCGTCATCACCACCGAAGGAACGGCGCGCAGGCCTTGCGTCGTCACCACCGAAGGAGCGGCGCGCGGGCTTGGCGTCGTCACCACCGAAGGAGCGGCGCGCGGGCTTGGCGTCGTCACCACCGAAGGAACGACGCGCGGGCTTGGCGTCATCACCACCGAAGGAACGGCGCGCAGGCCTTGCGTCGTCACCACCGAAGGAGCGGCGCGCGGGCTTGGCGTCGTCACCACCGAAGGAACGACGCGCGGGCTTGGCGTCGTCACCGCCGAAGGAGCGGCGCGCGGGTTTGGTGTCGTCACCGCCGAAGGAACGGCGCGCGGGCTTGGTGTCGTCACCGCCGAAGGAACGGCCACGCGGCGCGCCTGCCTCGTCACCACCGAAGGAGCGGCGCGCGGGCTTGGCGTCGTCACCACCGAAGGAGCGGCCACGCGGCGCGCCTGCCTTGTCACCACCAAAGGAGCGGCGCGCGGGCTTGGTGTCGTCACCACCGAAGGAACGACGCGCGGGCTTGCCCTCGTCACCACCGAACGAACGGCGCGCGGGCTTGTCCTCATCACCACCGAAGGAACGACGCACGGGCTTGCCTTCGGCCGACGCCCCCTTGGTCCGTCCGAAACGCGCCAGGCCCGAACCACCCACCGTCGCGGCCTTGGCCGCACGGGCCGGCGCCTTGCGCGCGGGCTTGGCGGCCACGGGCGCATCGTCATCCATGGACAGCTCCGCTTCGTCGTCCGAGTCGAAGCCCGGAGCCGCGCGGCCATGCCGGCGCGGAGGCAGCTTCAGCTCACCCGTCGGCGGCACGGCCTTGCCATCCGACACCGAGTGCAGCAGCTCCACCTCGCTCGTCTTGAGCGGGCGCAGCTGGCCGGGGCGCAGACCTTCCACGCCCACGCCAGCGTAGGACGGACGGAACAGCCGCACCACCGGGTGCCCCACCGCGGCGCACAGCCGCTTGATGAGGTGCGGGCGCCCTTCCGCCACGACGATCTTCAGCCAGGTGTTCCGCTCCGCGGCCTCGAACACGCCCACCGACACCGGCGTGGCCATGCCGTCCTCGAGCCGCACGCCGCCGCGCAGCTTGTCCAGCGTGGCCACGTCCGGCTCGCCCTTCACCTTCGCCAGGTACATGCGCGGCACCTGGAAGCTGGGGTGCGTCAGCTTGTGCGCCAGCGCCCCATCATCCGTGAACAGCAGCGCGCCCTCGGCGTCGTAGTCCAGGCGTCCCACCGGGAACAGGCGCTTGCCCACCTCTTCCACGTAGTTGGCCACCGTGGGCCGGCCCTGCGGATCCGACAGCGTCGTCACGACGCCCACGGGCTTGTAGAGCAGGAAGTAGGAGGATTCATCCGGAGGCGTGACCAGCGTCCCGTCCACCGTCACCAGGTCCGTGCCGGGCTCCACCCGGCTGCCCAGCTCCGTCACCGTCTTGTTGTTCACCGCGACGCGGCCCGCGGTAATCAGCTCTTCTGCATGCCGGCGCGAAGCAACTCCCGCGCGGGCCAGGTACTTCTGTAGTCGTTCGGCCGCCATACCATCCTTCTTCCATGCTGCCCGTCACTCGGGCTTGGGCCCCGTCGTATCACCCGTCTCGGGTTTCGGGGGCGTCGTGTCCAGGACGCTGGAGCTGACCTTGTGTGTCCGGTCCGCGGCCGCCATGGCCTCCTCCAGGTCCTCCAGCGCGGCTTCACTGGCCGCCGCGCTCTTTTCCATCCGCTTCGTGAATGCCGGGTCCGACAGCGCTTCCACCGTCCCCGTCGCCGGGGGCGCCGGCGTGTCTTCCTTCTCGACGATCTCCCGGTGCTCCTGCGTCAGCTCGTGGAACTCACGCAGCGTGGGCAGGGCAGACAGGTCCTTCAGGGCGAAGAACTCCAGGAACTCACGGGACGTTCCATAGAGGATGGGCCGGCCCACCTCTTCGCGCTTGCCCAGGATCTTCACCAGCTTGCGGTCCATCAACGCCTTGATGACCGCGCCGCAGTCCACGCCGCGGATGTCCTCGATTTCCGGCCGCGTCACCGGCTGCCGGTACGCGATGATGGCCAGCGTCTCCACCGCCGCCCGGGTCAGCCGCTGTGGCTTCACCCGCAGGTAACGCCGGACATACTCACCCGAATGCGGGTCCGTCCGGAACTGCCACCCGCCCGCCACCTCATACAGCACGATGCCGCTGATGCCGTCGCGGTGGATGCCGGAGAGCTGGTTGAGGGCCTCGGCGATGAGCTCCCGCTCGATGCCGGTGGCCAGGTACAGCTCGTCCACCGACAGCGGCCGCTCCGCCACGAAGAGCACGCTCTCGATGACGGTGCGGATGCGGTCCGTGGACAGCTTGCGGCTCTTGGAGAGGAGCTTCTCGAACGACGACTCCAGGTCCGGAGGCGCCTCGTCCGAGTCCTCCTCGATGGAGGCCGGCTCCAGCTCGTCCAGCTCGTCCGCCGGGCCGGGGCCCGTGACAGCGGCGATTTCCTCTTCGGAGAACGGGCCGGGGCCGCCGGGCGTGCCCGGTTCGGGAGTCTCGTCTTGGGGTCCGTTGCTACCGGTAGTCACTGTCGTCGACCTCCGTGGGAGCCAGCTTCTCCAGCGCGTCCCCGTTGGGCAGCAGCAGGATGGGCCCCATCGGCTCGTCCTGCACCACCCGGATGAGCCGCCGCTTCACCATCTCCAGGATGGCCAGGAAGGTGATGACCACCTCCTGTCGCGACGGGGTGTCCTCTTCCGTGAACAAGCTTTCGAACAGAACCTGTCCATGGGGGCGCAGACGCTCTACTACGCGGAGGATGGCCTCGGACAGCGTCACGCGCTCCCGGACCACCTCGTGCTGCAGTTTGGGCTGCAACCGCTCCAGTACCCGGTCGAGCGCCTCCACCAGCTTGAGGACGCTGAACTCCTGGAGCCCCACCTCCTCTTCCGGGATGGGCACCGCCTCCACCGGGACGTTGCGGGCGAAGACGTCGCGGCCGAGCAGGTCCTGCGTGGCGAGCTGCTCGGCGGCGTCCTTGTACTTCTGGTACTCCAGCAGGCGCCGCACCAGCTCCGCGCGCGGGTCCTCGGTCTCCTCGGCGACCGCGAGCACCTCCGCCCCCTCCTGCGCCGCGACGGCGTCCTGCCGGGGCAGCAGCATGCGGCTCTTGAGGTGCGCCAGCGTGGAGGCCATCACCAGGAACTCCCCGGCGATGTCGAGGTTGATCTCCCGCATCCGCTCCAGGTGCTCGAGGTACTTCTCCGTGATCAGCGCCAGCGGGATGTCGAAGATGTCGACCCGATGCTCCTTGATGAGATGGAGCAGCAGGTCCAGCGGACCTTCGAAGTTGGGCAGCGCGATGCGGAAGTTGTCGCCCGGACTCCGCGGCAACTCCCCTTCACGAAGGGCCTCATCGGCCGGCGAGCGACGTTCCTCACTCACCGGATGTCCTGGGTGGCGTCAACGGGATGGGTGGGGGCGCGTCATCGCGTAAGGGCCCGACTTTCTTAGGCAGCGGGCACGAGCCTGGAGGACACACACCCATACCAGTGCCCCCCAGGTGGGTCAAACAATCGGCAGTGAAAGCCCGTTCAGGCACACCGACTCATGGGATTCCCACGGCCTTGCGGACCTGGTCCATCAGCCGGGTCGCCTCGGCCCGGGCGCGGCTGGCGCCGTCCTGGAGGATGCGCTCCACCTCACCCGGGTCGGCCGCCAGCTCGGCGTACCGCTGACGGGCCGGGCCAAAGGTCGTGTGGTAGGCCTCCAGGAGCTTCTTCTTGTAGTCGCCGTAGCCCTTCCCGCCCGCCTTCCAGGTGGCGTCCACCTCGGCGAACTCGGACTCGGGCAGCATCAGCTTCAGCAAGTCGTAGAGCGGGCTGTCCACCGTGGGCTTGGGCGCGTCCACCGGCGTCGAGTCCGTCTTGATGGACATGATGCGCTTCTTGATTTCCTTCTCGTCGCCGAAGAGCTCGATGGTGTTCCCGTAGGACTTGGACATCTTCTGGCCGTCGACGCCGGGCACCGTCTGGGTGGCCTCCTGGATGCGCGCCGCGGGCAGCTTGAGGATGCCGGGCGCGTGGCCCCGCTCCTTGCCCTCCGGGTCCGCCGGGTCGTAGCCGGGCACGTACTGGGTGTTGAACTTCACCGCCCAGTCGCGCGCGAACTCGATGTGCTGAACCTGGTCCTTGCCCACCGGGACGAAGTCCGCGCTGTAGAGCAGGATGTCGGCGGCCATCAGCACCGGGTAGGCGAAGAGGCCGAAGTCCGGGCTGATGCCCTTGGCCACCTTGTCCTTGTAGCTGTGCGCCCGCTCCAGGTGCGCGTGCGGCGTCACGGTGCCCAGAATCCAGTACAGCTCCAGCACCTCGCGCACGTCGCTCTGCCGGAAGAGCACGGCCTTCTTCGGATCCAACCCCAGCGACAGGTAGGCCATGGCGGCCTCGCGCGCCAGCGCCAGCGCGGCCTTGGGGTCCCGCACGGTGGTGAGCGCGTGCAGGTTGGCGATGAAGTAGTACCCCTCGCCCTCGTCCTGGAGCTGCACGAACTGGCGGAGCGCGCCGTAGTAGTTGCCGATGTGCAGCCGGCCGGACGACTGAACGCCTGAGAGAATCCGCATATGGGTGTGAACCTGGAATCGGGAATCGACAGGGCTCGTTCGCACACCCGACGCGGCCCTGCAACCGTCCGTTGCCCGTGCCACGACGCTGTCCAGGAATCGAAGTCAAGACGGACTCTCCCTGGAACTTTGCGTCCCACCAGGAAATCACGAGCAAATCCAAGCACTTGCAATTGAATCACGACGGGGTGCACCGGTACCCTGGGGGTTCCTCACGCGGGCCCACCCACCTTGGAGGAAGCACCTGCATGGAGCCATTCAACGGAAGTCTCGCCAGCTATCGCTTGCAGTTGGTGATGCCGCCGCTGTTCAGCGCGCCCGGGGTTGAAGGGGTGCTGCGGGTGGAGCGCGGCGCGGTGCGGCGCTGCTTCCACGTCCAGGACGGCTACCTGGTGGGCGAGAGCTCGAACGACCCGCGCGAGCACCTGGCGCAGGTCCTGGTGAACCTCCGCATCCTGGACGCGCCCCGCGCCGCGGCGGCCTTCGAGGCGGCCGAGGGCGCGCGCATGCCCTACGGCACCTTCCTGGTCCAGCGCTGCTTCGTGGAGCTGCCCCGCCTCATCGAGGCCCTGGAGCACAAGGCGCGTGAGTCCCTCTTCGACTGCTACGCCTGGGAGTCCGGCGAGGTGGAGTTCACCCCCGGCCTGCCGCCCGCGTCCCGGGCGATTGGGCTCAAGCTGTCGCTGTCCACCCTGCACCGCGACGCGGTGACGCGGCAGCGCGAGTGGTCCATGTTCCGCGACATCTTCCCCCGCATGGACGCGACGTTCCGCGTCTTCCGAGAGTTCGCCGTGGAGACGTACTCGGAGGAGGAGGACGTCCTGCTGGACCTGGCGGCGAGCGGCGCCACACTGGGAGAGATGCTGGCCAGCGCCCGGGAGGCCCCGCTCTTCGCCGCGCGCTGGGTGCTGCACCTGTATCGGCGGGGCGCCCTGGCCCCGCGCAAGGCCGGAGGCCCCCGGCTGGGCGAGGCCGCCGAGCTGGAGGAGCTGCTCGCCCTGGTGAAGCGCTTCCTGGAAGCCGGCCAGTATGACCATGCCGTCGCCCTGGCCGCGCAGATCCTGGAGCGAGGCCCCGTCCCCGAAGCCCATGCGTTGTACCGCGAGGCGGAGATTCGCCTGACGCTGGCGCTCAGTGACGAGCTCTTCGCGCTGGACGGGCGCCTGGTCTTCGAGCCGATTCCGCGCCCCACCCCGCCCGACCTGACGGCGGATGACCTGTACCTGTACTCGAAGCTGCGCGGCAGCCGGAGCATCCGGCAGGCCCTGCGCACGGCGGCCATGGGCGAGCTGGCGGCGTCCCGCTCCGTGCACCGGCTGATGGCCTCCGGGCTGATTCGCGTGGCCCCGCTGCCGGGGAGCGAGCCCCGGCGGGCCCACACGGACCCGTTCGGCCTGCCCATCCACAGCGTGGGGAGCTGAGCGCCGGGAGGCCCGGGCCGCCCCCTACCGCGCGGCGGCGCGCGGCTTCTTCGCCTTGGGGACGAAGACATCGCTGCGCGGGTGGAACGCGTCGTACACGGACCGCAGCCGGGCCGCATTGACGTGGGTATAGATTTGCGTCGTGGCGAGGTCCGCGTGCCCCAGCATCTGCTGGACGGCGCGCAGGTCCGCGCCGCGCTCCACCAGGTGCGTGGCGAACGAGTGCCGCAGCTTGTGCGGCGACAGCGGCTTGGCGATGCCCGCCTTCAGCGCGTACCGCTTGAGCAGCTTCCAGAAGCCCTGCCGGGTGAAGCCAGAACCTCGCGGCGTGACGAACAACGCCTGGGACTTGCGCCGCCCCAGCACCGCGGGCCGTGACTCCGCCAGGTACGCCTGGACCTTCTCGATGGCCACGCTCCCCAGCGGGACGAGCCGCTCCTTGGCGCCCTTGCCCTTCGCCACCAGATAGCCCGCGGTGAGCTGCACGTCGTTGATGCCCAGGCCGCACAGCTCGCTGACGCGCAGGCCGGTGGCGTACAGCACCTCCAGCATGGCCTTGTCACGCACGCCCGTGGACGTGCGCTCGTCCGGGGCCGCCAGGAGCTGCTCCACCTCTTCCAGGGTGAGGAACGACGGCAGCTTCCGGGGCGACCGGGGCGTGTCCAGGTCCTCCGTCGGGTCCTTGTCCGCCATGCGCTCGGCGACGAGGAACCGGTGGAAGCCACGCAGGGCCGCCAGGTGCCGGGCCTGGCTGCGCTTGCCCAGGCCCCGCTTGCCCAGCGCGGCCAGGTGCGCGGACACGTCTTCCTGCCGCGCCCGCGTCACGTCGGGGACGCCGCGGGCGCGCAGGTCCTCGAAGTACACGTTGATGTCGGCGGCGTAGGCGTCCACCGTCTTGCCGGACAGTCCGCGCTCCGCGCGGATGAAGGCGATGAACGCGTCGAGCATTCCTTCCATCGCCGCGCAGGCTACCGGAGCCGCGCGGCGAGGCAACTCAGCGGCTCAAGCCCGGGGCTCCCCTGCCCGCTCCGGCGACGCCGACTCCAGCGCCTGCACCACCCATGGCCACCCCACCACGATGTTGCCCGGAGAGCGCAGGCAGGCATCCGCCACCGCCAGCACCTCCGCCGGCCGCGAGCGCACCGCCAGCGCCAGATGCCGCCCCAGGAAGGGATGCGGCAGATAGCTGAGGTTGTGGTGACGCACCGGCACCCAGCCCAAGGTGGGCCGCCCCGTCCAGCGCTCCACGGCATACGCTACCGCCGACGCCAGCACCTCCACCGCGTACAGCGGGAGCCGGAACGCGCTCACCAGGAAGGCCACCAGCGCGCTGGCCGCCACCGCGCCGGCGTAGGACGCATTCGTCGTCCCCGTCCAGAGCAGCATCGGCGTCAGGCTGGCCAGGATGGCCGCCATCTGGACCCGCGCCACGGTGGGGCCTCGGCCAATGGCGATGCCGCTGATGCTCCCACACGCCAGCCCGGCCACTCCGCCCAGACACATCCCCACCAC
>NZ_JAAIYB010000559.1 GCF_010894475.1 Myxococcus vastator | reverse complement strand
CCGCAGCTCCTGCACCAGTCGAGTCAGCTCCTCGACTTGACGCTCGAGCTCCGCGATGCGCGCATCCTTGGGGTCGACCTCGGCCACGACACGCCGTGTCCCATGCCCCACGCCGCGTCAGCGAGCGACGAGCCTACCGTCGGCTGCTGGCCTGCTCCTTCTTCAACCGCTCATCCCACCTGAACGCTTACCCTGGCGGGGCCCGGTGGCGAGGTGCTCGGCCCGAGGCCTGGGCACAGGGGCCTTGGCGCGGCCGCGGTGGGCCAACTGGCCCGCTTCACGCAACACCCGGTAGAAGCTCGCCTCGCTGGCCACGTACTCGCCCCTGTCCGCCAGCCTGGGGACAATCTGCTTGGGCGAGGCGTCCCGGAACTCCTCGCTGTTGGCCACCGCCAGGATGCGGCGTCGCTCCACCTCGGACAGCCGGTTGGCCGGCCGGGTATGCGGACCGCACCGCCTGTCCTCCGCCGTGGCTGGCTTCCTCCAACGCTGAATGGTGCGCGGGACGACTCCGAGCCGAGCGCAGATGGCCTCCAGACGCACGCCCTTCTCCAGCGCCTCGTCGACGAGCGCGAGCGTCATTTCTCGCACGTCTCGTCCGCTGCGTCGTCCTCGTCGCCCGAGTCCTTCTCGTCCCAACCCATCGCCTGAAGTTTTTTTTCGAGCACCAGCAGAGCGGCCGCCTCAGCCAGCGCCTTCTCCTTGCGGCGCAGCTCGCGCTCGAGCTCCTTCACTCGCTTCTCCGACACAGCCAGCCGCCGTCGCTGACCGGCCGTCAGGGCCCCGGACGGCGCCTCCTTCGTGCCCTGGGAGAGGGCTCCAGCGGCAGCCGCGCGCCACTCAGCCAGTTGCCCCTCGTGCAGCCCCTCTCGGCGCAGCAGCGCTCCCAATGCCTCACCCGCCAGTCCATGCGCCTCCGCCAGCACGCGCATCTTCTCCTCGGGCGTCCACTTCTTGGGGCCGACGGGCTTCTCCTCGGGCGGGGGCGTCATGGCCGCCAACTTATTCGCCTCCCGCAACCACTGCGACAGCGTCGGCTGGGAGACTCCCACCTGGCGGGCCAACGCCGCGGCACTCACCGCGCCGGGGCCCACCATCCGCTTCACCATCTGCGCTTGAATACATCCGTGTACGACACTGCGTCCTGCCTGCTCTCGCCCCCTGGGCGTTGTCAGCTCGGCAGGTCAGCCGAGGCGACATCTTCCCTGACACAGGGGGCTTGAACAGCCTGCGCACCCATGCCACTCAAGGCTTGCGGTAGTTTAGTCGTGTCAAGAGATCAAGATCCTCCGCGTGGTTTAAGAGAGCGCCCAAGAAGCGACGCCAGAGCGGCTCATCGACAGGCAACCGATCTGACTCCTTTAAACCGGGTACGAGCAGTGATAGCCGGGGCAACTCTCGATCGGAAACAGTTCCACCGGCATGAACGATGCAGTTGCGGGCAAGAAAGGCGGACTTCAGGTCTTCAATATCCAAGTCATGCTCCGAACCAAACGAGCAAATGTCTAGTTCGAGCGCATCATCGATATCTTCGGGTCTTTTCTCATAAGAGCCATTGATGATGTTCTTCGCCTGCTTCTCGGTGGGCTTGTTCGGCTTGAAGACTTTGCGCGACGGAAGTTCACGCACCAGCGTCTTGAGAAGGAATTCCTCGTAAAACGTTACAGCATCGACCAGGCACAGATAATGGAGGCGCCTTGGTTGTTCATCGAGTCGCCGGTCGAACTCCGTTAGGTTGACGTTCAGATGTGCAGCGATGGCTGGCTCAAGGAAGTCCGCTGGGAGCACGGCCGTTGGTGGTCGCAACCTCCGCAAAGAATCGAACCCTGCTCGGGCACCCCAATAGAAATCGTTGATTTCCGAAATGGCTTGCTTAAAAGACTTGAGTGCTTCGGTGATGGGTGGGCGCGCAGTGCGTGCAGGCAAGGTAGGGCGTTTTGACATCGCAACAGCCTAAAGTCTGCCGGTGCATAGGGCTAGAGGAAAAGAGTGCGCGCAGCAGGCGCTTTGGAATCGCGATCCGAGCCACTTGGATTACTAGGCGCTTTAGGCAGATCAGCAGATGTCGATCTCAAGCGTTTGTGCAAGGCGGGATAGACGACGCAGGGCACCAGAGTTTGGAGCGGGTGCACACGGGAGGTCGGCGGGCAAGATGGAGAACGCCTCGTAGTGGAGTATGGTCTCCACGGGCCAGCCTTTCTGCTCCCAGGATGGATCATAGTCACAACCATCGAATCGGACCCATACGTGCGCACGGGGAATCTCAGGATCTGAAATTAGCGCTCCCGATGGTTCGCGTATGGGTGGGAGCGCGAATCCCGCCACGAGTGAGCATGGGTGATCTGGCAATCGATCCATCACGAGTCGAACCAACTTCAAGCTGTTGCTGTCGCAAAGCCAGCCTCCGAAGGTTAGACCCTCCTCCTGCGCTAAAGTCCGTAACTCAGGAGGGAATTTGTGAACTTGGACGAGTTTTAGCTGCGTCAGGTCATTGAGTTTTTTGGTCTCTTTACGGTCCATGACACACCCCTAATTTATTTCCGCAGGCTATCAGCCCTGTTTGTGCGTTCAGGAAGTTAACTCGCGTGGGCTTAGACGGTACGCAACAGCCTCGGATCCTCTGGATGCTCCAAGATGACGGGCACGACGTACATCGGCGGCACTGTGGCGCTGACGTAGTGGAGGGCTGTGGTCCGGGTGCTGCTGTGGTTGAGAGCCTGGGCGACGGCCTCCAGGGGCAAGCCACCGCCCTTCGGGCTGTGGGTGCTACCCCGCTCGACCAGCCACGTTGCGAAGCTGTGCCGGATCGCGCCGAAGTGGACGAACTCCAGTCCAGTGCGCGCACACACGCGCTCCATGGCCTCGCGGATGGTCTGCCGATCCGGCGCTGAACCCCGGGCTTGAAGACGCTGGGCGGCGGCGAGTCCCTGTGCATCCAGCGAAAGGGTGAACCGCTTCCCGGTCTTGTGCTTGAACGTGACGGTGGCGGCGATCTCGCCCTGGTCCTTCAGAACCGCGATCTTGCCGTCACCGCGCGCGAGCCGGTTCACCTCGGTGCCGTGCATCTCGGTCTTGGCCTGGAGGCACAGCACGTCGCGGATCGCCTGCGAGCCGAGGGCCGCGTAGAGCTTCTGGACGTGCTCGATGCTGTAGCCCTTGAGTTCGTGGTTCCGGCGGGCAGGGGGGACCTTCAGGAAGCGCCCGGGGTTCACCATCGGGTCCAGCTCGCCCGCGTCCTGAAGGAACGAGGTGAAGGACTTGAAGACGATGATGCGCCACTTCTTGCCGGTGTCCCAGGTGGCCAGGATCTTCTTCAACGCCGGTCCGGTCACCGCGCGCAGGTCCTTGTCCGCGAGCGCCGTTGCCCACGAGGCCAGGTAGCTGCGCGTGCTCTTCATGTACTCGTCGGACCTGCCGCTGGCCTTCAGGTGCTGGAGGAACCGCCGGGCACGGTCCTCGTCCAGGAACACCGCCTGCGCGGCGTCCTCCTGGGCCTGCTGGGCCTCGTCCTGGCGCTCCTGGCTCGCGGTCCGGTACGCAGCCGGGTTGCGGCGGAAGGCCGCCAGCTCGGCCAGGGCCTCGGCCTCGCTCCGTACGTCCAGCGTGACGTTGTACGCGACCCCGGCGACCGTCTTGCGGATGATCCAGCGCGTGCTTCCGTCGGTGGCCGTGTACGTGCGGCCCCCGATCCACTTTCCGCTCCACTTCAGCATGCGCAGCTCCCGTACCCCCTACTTGGGTAAAACTTGGGTACGAGAGGTAAAGGAGGGCGGGTCGTCCCGCAACCCGATCAGGGCCGCGTCAGAAAAGCCCAAGGAAAACATGGCGGTAGGGCACGGGAATCGAACTCGCCAGGGACGCCTCTCAGCGCCCCTCACCGGTTTTGAAGACCGGGCCGGCCACCAGGTCCGGAGGCCCTACCGTCTGCGATTACGCCGGACCCTCCGGACCCCGTCAACCGCGGTCCACGGGCTCACCGCGCCTTCTACGCCCGTCCCGCCTTCAACCCCGGCAAGCCCTTCACCAGCGTCGTCACCAGCACCTGCGTCAGCTCCTCCGCCGGTGTGCCGGGAAACCCCGTGCACGTGAGCCTCAAGCTCACGATGCCGTGAACCCCCGCCCACAGCACCTCCGCGAGCTGCTCCGGCTTCGTGCCTGCCTCCAGCCTCCCGGCCGCCAGCAGGTTCACGAACACCTGCACCAGCACCCCGAAGGACCTCGGCCCCGCGCTCTCCGGGTTATCCCCGAACAGCGCCGTGGAGAGCTTCGGGTCCTCCATGAAGATGAGCCGGTACGTCTCCGGGTGCTCCAGGCCGAAGCGGACATATGCCTCCGCCAGCTTGGGCAACCGCTCCAGCGGGTCCTCCACCTGGGCCGCGGGCTCCAGCGTTGCAAGCAGGTCCTGGAAGCCGCGCACGCACAGCTCCTTCGCGATGGCCTCCCGGTTCTCGAAGTGGAGGTAGAGCGTCGCCGGCGCGTACTCCACCGCGTCCGCCAGCTTGCGCATCGAGAGGGCAGGGAAGCCCTCCTTCACCACGATGTCCCGGGCGACTCGCAGAATCTGCTCGCGCAGCTCCGCCCGCTGTCGCTCCTTCCGCTCCGCAATCCCCATGTTCCCAGTGTAGGCCTTGACCAACTGAACGGCCAGCAGTAGATGAACGGCGTTCATGAACGGTGTTCACAAACCACTCGCCGTTCGGAAGAGGGAGCAGGACATGGGCACGGTCGCGTTGTTCGGCGCCTCGGGTGTCATTGGACGCAGCGTCGCGCAGGCGCTGCGAGGGCAGGGGCGGGGCTACCGCG
>NZ_JAAIYB010000558.1 GCF_010894475.1 Myxococcus vastator | reverse complement strand
GGTGGGGGCGAAGGCGTGGAGCGACAGGCGCGCGGGGAGGCCCTTCACGCCCTGGAGCGACGCGGTGACGAAGGCGCCCAGCTCGCTGTACTCCACCTTGCCGTCGCCGTTGATGTCCGCCGCGCCCATGAGGCCGGAGCGGGCCACGTGGCTGAA
Source organism: Myxococcus vastator (assembly GCF_010894475.1). Taxonomy (GTDB): domain Bacteria; phylum Myxococcota; class Myxococcia; order Myxococcales; family Myxococcaceae; genus Myxococcus; species Myxococcus vastator. The sequence goes on along the minus strand of NZ_JAAIYB010000558.1, from coordinate 4,654 downwards.
GACACCGGCGCGGATGCGGGACCACTCGTGCGTCTCGCCGTCCTCGCTCTCCGCGAACACGGCGCCCACGGTGGGCCGGGTGGCGAGCTGCTCACGGGCCAGCATGCCGCGCAGCTCCGCGAGCACCGCCGCGTCCGTCTGACCGCCGCGGCTGCCCACGACGCCGGAGGCACGGCACGCGTCCACGATGAGGTGGACGTAGTTGGCGCCAAGCGGGTCCACCACGTCCGCGTAGAGGCTTGCTTTGTCCAGACGTCCACCCGCGAGGGTGAAGTACGCGCGTCCGGCTTCGTCCGTGTTGCCGTGGCCCACGTAGACGAGCAGCACGTCTGTCTGGCGTCCCAGTTCATGGTCCACCAGGTTGGCCGCGCGCAGGCGGGCCACCTCGCGCTTCACCTCGTCTGGCGTTGGAGGCCGGGCGCCCGCGAGCACCGGTCGGGCCGTGGCGCGGGTCGCCTCGTCCGGGTCCACCAGCAGCGTCGTCTCCACGCCCAGGCGTTGAAGCGTCTCCGCCCACAGCACGCCGTCATCGTCCGCGAAACGCAGCGACGGGAGCGACGGGTCGTCGCTCCCGTTATGGGCAATGACCAGGGCACGGCGAACCACGGCTTCGGCCGAGGCACCACGGGCCAGCAGCAGTGCCGCGGCGCCGAGGAGCACTCCCAGCTTTTTCATGGAGCTTCCTCTACCCTCACTGACTGCTTGAGCACCACCGTGCCCTCTGTCTGTTCACCGCGCAGGGTCGCCAGGGACTCGGCCGGGCTGCCTGCGAAGACGGCGACGACTTCGACGGTGCCCGCCGTTTCTGGCATGGGCACGGTCAGCTCGAGGGGGGCTTCCTTGCCCAGGCCTCCGGACAGGCCGAAGGGACCGGCCGTCACCTCCGCATTCCTGGCGCCGCGGACCTGGACCGCGACGTGGGTGAAGGGCGCGTGGCCACCGGCGGCGAAGGCCAGCATGGCGCCGGCGCGGCAGGTGTCTCCGGCGTGCAGCTCGCGCAGGGCCTGGCCCGGGGTGGCGCAGAAGATTCGCAGGGCGACGCCGGGGGGCGCGGTGCCTTCGCCGCGGGCAACGAACTCGCCGGGCGTCGTCGTGGCGGTGGGGACGAGCACCACCGCGAGGAAGACCGCGGCCAGCGCGCCGCCGAGCAGGGCCAGGGAGGGCCACCGGGACGACGCCTGCTCTGGCGCGGCGGCGGCGAGGGCGGCCTCCAGGCCTCCGAGTGACAGGGCTTGGAGCTCCACGGAGGAGGGGGCGTGGAGGTCATTGCCCTCCAGGGCGCGGTGGGCCTGGGCCCAGCGCTCGTAGCGGGCGCCGCAGCGCTGGCAGGCGTGGGCGTGGCGCAGCAGGCGCGCGGACTGGTGGGAGGACAGGTCTCCCAGCGACCACCGGGTCAGGCTGGCGTCGATATGTCTCTCGTACCACCTCATGAGGGCATGCTCCCTATTGCGCACAGGGCGAGCGAGGCCAGGAGGACTCCCAGCTCCATCCGCCCGGGCTCGGCCGATGCGTCCAGCCAGCCCGAGTCCTTCAAATGCTCGGTGAACTGCGTCCGCATCCGCCGCTCGCGCACCCGGACTTCGCCTCGGGAGAGCTGGAGTTGCTGGGCGGCGGACTCCTGCGAAAGTCCTTCCACGAAGCGCAGCTGCGCCAGGGCGCGGCCTTCGTCCGTGAGGGTGTCGAGGAAGGCGCGGACCAGGTCGCGCACCTCCGTGCTGAGGGCCTCTTCTTCCGGCGTCCGGGCCTCGGTGGACAGGTGGGTCAGCTCGGGCGCGTCGTCCATGGAGACGGCCTCGCGGGACACGCGTCCCGACGCGCGCATGAGGTCGATGGCCGTCGAGCGCGCTACCGTGAGGAGGAAGCCCAGGTAGGGGCGAACCCCGTCATAGGCCTGCCGCATGTTGGGCCGGAAGGCCCGGACGAACGTCTCTTGATGGGCGGCGTCCAGGTCCAGCGCGGACAACGCGGCGGTGCGCGTCCCCCCGTCCGAGCCGACCGCGAACTTTCGCGAGAGGTAGCGGAGCACCTCCGGCGAATAGGTCCGGTACACCTGCGTGAGGACGGACGTCTCCCCCCGGCGGAAGGACTCCAAGACGGACCGGTCGGTTCCAGGCAGCACGGTAGCTCCGTCCCTCATCGCGAGCCGGCTCGAGCCCAATGCCCGGCCGTCCGTCATCCCTTCAAAATGGGATACGGAACGGGGTCGCAAAATGGGTCGCGCCTATAACGCATGGGGCGCGTTTTCATTGTGTGCCCGTTTGGCGAATCCCGCCCGGGGCCGGGAGCGGCCATGTGGGGTGCAGGGTTACCCAGGTTTGGCGGAGGCGGTCGAGCAGGTGTTGGTGGTCGGATGAGGCCAAGCCCTGGGCTGACGCCGGGCTGGAGGACCACCAAGCGGAGTTGAAGAGACAGGCGGCGGTGTTGGCCTGGAGCAGTGGCAGGGCGTCGCGGTCCTGCGTGAACATGGCCCGGAGCTGGCGCTCAAGAGGACAGAGTGTGGTGTCCGGACCGCAGTACTCGGGGCCGTACCATGCCTCCGTGAAGCGCACGGGGCCTTGGATGTGCCGATTGAAGGTGGCGAGTTCCTTAGCGGGGACCCACAGCTCTTGATGGAGGCTATTGCCCACGGTCCGCATGGGGAAGCGCGAGGCGTAGTCCGTGTCCACGTCAAAGGCCGTGACGAAGCCCGCATGCCCAGAGCCCGCATCCGGCGTGTTCCAGTCCCGGGCAATCTACTGCGCGTAGTCGGCGTTCACCACCGGGTAGAAGATGGGCTGGTCCGGGAGTCGCGGCGGGAACGCCGAGCACCACTGTCGAGAGGGTCTTCGACATGGGCTGCTCGCGTGTGGAGGCATGTGGGCCTCATGCGTGTTGCTCCGAGACCCAGGTGGGGGATTCAGGACTCACTCTGGCATTGATTCCTGACGCACTTTCTGTGTTGCCTCTCCCCTCGCCTTCATCACCGGTCAGCCCCTGCATGGTTTGGAGTTCTGACTGCGCTGAAGGCATGCCATGAAATTGATGCGGCGCTGACGCGGGTAGGAAATTAGGCGTCGTGACGAAACCATGACGGTCCTGGAGTTGACAGTTGTCGGAGTGGGTAGGTAGTGGACAGGGGAAGGGGAGAAGTCCATGCGAGCTTGGGGGAGTCCAATGCGGTCAGGCCAATGGGGTATGTTGCTGCTAGCGCTGTTTGTGTCGCTGGGGGCACGTGCGGATGGGGGCGCTTGGGAATGGCTTCCTGAGCAGCAGTTTCAAAAGGGCAGAGTGCTGGATCGGATGAGCAGAACCTCTGCCTCGAAAGAGGGAGCGTCTACCGCGAATCAGACACTCGTATTTGAAGAAGCGCGCGCCGAGTGGGAGGCAAAGCGGGATGCCGGTCAGGTCCAGATGGCAGAGAGCTTGGCAAAGGCTCATGTTGCCCTAGGACCTCGTCCCGAGTGGTGGCACCGCTACCTGCACGCACCATGGGCGGATGCTTCAGAAACGCTAGCGCTTGAGCGTGCCCATGAGTCGCTCCGGGAGGCGAAGGCAATGCTGGAGGCGGGCGCCTTTCGGGGGAACGCATTCAGGGACTACAAAAGCCAGGTGCTGGACGCCTTAGGGCAACAAATGAAGGCGCTTGAACTGCTCTCAAGCGATAGTTACTCGCGAGCATGGCAGATGGCTTGGGGCGAGCCTCCGCAGACAGGAATTGCTCGGCTGCAATCGAAGCTCTCCGCCTGGGAAGCCGAGTTGGCGGTTGACGACGTGACGCAGGTTGCTCGGATTGAGAAAGTCGCAACGACTGATCTGCAGGAGGGTTTGGTTGGTCAGCAACTCCCGCAGCCTGTGGCGGTACGAGTGTCGACGCTTGAGGGCGAGCCTGTCGTCGGCGCGACGGTGACATTCAAGCGTGCAAGCGTTTCGGAGCCTACGTTTCTTCCGTTGGACGGCTCTGGGAGTGCGCAGAGTCAATTACAAGTAACTACGGATGAAAATGGGTATGCTTCAGTTCGTGTTGTGCCAGATACAAATATCCTCAGAGAATATAGATTGAGGCCAGGCGTCCATGCAGCACAGCGCCTGGGGTTGAATTTGGTGACAGCGGAGACGACTGACGGAACTCAGATATTCCAATTGATTCGGCCCTTTGCGCTCACCGGGTTGCCGGATGTGCCTGCGAGCTTGTTGGTCGATTCAGAGGACCCGGTGCAGACGGAGCCTGGCATCCAAATGATCGGCCCCCTGTCGGTGATTGTTGTAGATCGCCACGGAAATGCACTGGCAGATGAACCCGTGGTGTGGACTCAGTCGAATCCAGCCGGCCGGTTCATTGCGTATGGGCAGTTTGACTTGCCTCAGGTCTTGAACTACGCGAACCCCACTCAGTTGCAGACAATGAGTGGCTGGTCGCAGACGAACGGCTTGAATGCAGTTGTCTATATCCCTGGGATGCCTTCTGGGGCTCATCTTGTCACGGCTGCGTCAGGAGGCCTTACACGTAGTTTTGCCGTGAATGTAATGGGGACTGTAGGACATTACGTTCTGCGTAGTTCCAATAATGGTGAGTTTTCCGGCGTCTACCTGACGCGGTCGCCTCGGGCAAAGCGACTGCAAGTTCTTCATTGGCCACAAGGGGCATCGGGGTGGGTACCGCTGAATGGTACTGAGG
>NZ_JAAIYB010000557.1 GCF_010894475.1 Myxococcus vastator | reverse complement strand
CCCCAGGCCCCCGCCTTCCACGACGAGCTCTTCGGCCCGGTGGCCACGCTGCTGCGCGCGCGCGACGTGGACCACGCCCTGGAGCTGGCGAACGCGACGCCGTTCGGCCTGGGCGCCAGCGTGTGGACGCGGGACGAAGCCGAGCAGCGGCGTTTCATTGACGGCATCGAAGCGGGCATGGTGTTCGTCAACGCGCTGGTGGCGTCGGACGCCAGGCTTCCGTTTGGCGGCGTGAAGCACTCCGGCCACGGACGCGAGCTGGCGGACGTGGGCATCCACGAGTTCGTCAACATCAAGTCCGTCCGCATCGCCGCGGCGGAGGACTCGGCGCGGCAGCCTCCGCCTCGCGGCGCCATCAGCGAGTAGCGACGGGGACTCACAGGCCCGGAGTGAGGGGCATGCTCCGGCGCTTTGTGTGTTCTCTCTTTCGGAAGAGCTGGCAGACGCAGCAGTGCGCCATGAGAGCCACTCCCCCTGGGAAGTCCGAACTTCAAGCCGGACACGCTCCAACTGGCTGACGCCGTGCTTCGACAGTGCCCCGCCTGTTGGCTGGCGCCCGCTCGGGCCCGATGACGAGCTGCTCCGGACGCTCCTTCCCGATGAGGAAGCCTGACCTCAAGCATGTCCGCCGATGTGATATTCCGCAGTTGCATGGAAATCTTCCAACTCGCGGATACGGTCGAATTGAACAACGCCTGGCTCGTCGGCCTGAGCGTGACCTTGCTCCTGCTCGCGCTCTGGGCCGTCCTCGTGGCCTCCAGTGCGCTGCTGTACCAGGGCATCCGGCTGGTGGGGGTGAAGGCGCTGGAGCAGGCGGCCGACACCCTCCGCAAGCGCGCCCGGCTGAGCGCCGCCATCCTGTCCTTCGTCGTGGTCGTCGTTGGCATCGCCGTGCTGGGCATTTCCCTGTGGGCGAAGCAGGACCTGTCCCCCCACTTCAATGCCTTGCTCGCGGGCGTGACGGTGGAAGGGCTTGCGGCCCTGGGACGTGGAGCGGGGCTGCTGGTGCTGTTGCTGGTGGCCGTCCTGGTGCTGGAGCGGGCGGCGCGCCGGCTCCTGGTGCGGCTCGAACGCAGGTTGGACGCATGGCAACTGCCCCCAGAGCACAAAGCACAGGCGCAGAAGGCGATGGAGCAGGGGCCCGGCTTCATCAAGCTGTTGCTGGCCTACTTCGCGGTGGGCATGGCGGTCACCTCGCTGCAGCCCCCAGCCGCGCTCGACTGGCTCATGGGCACCACCCTCTTCGTGCTGCTGGCCATCAGCGGTGGGCGCCTGGCGGTGTCCTTGCTGCACCTGCTGTCTGGGCGGCTGGTCGGCTCCTGGGCGGCGAAGGGCACGGCCACGAAGTACGAGGAGTACTTCATGGCGCTCAGCCGGCTGCTGCCGGTGGGGCAGAAGAGCCTGGAGGCCATCGTCTACATCTCCGTGGCGACCCTCATCATCCGCCGCTTCCAGGGCCTGGAGCTCTTTGCTCCGTACGGGCCGGTGCTCATCCGCGTCATCGCCCTGTTCTTCGCCGCCAGCGTCGTCGTGGAGTTCGTCCGGCTGCTCATCGCCCGGGCCTTCAAGGTGGACGGCATCGACCTGGATGATTCGGCCCGGCGCCGCAACACCTTCGTCGCGCTCATCCAGGGCGCCTCCAAGTACCTGGTCTATTTCCTGGTGGGGATGATGGTGCTCAGCGACCTGGGCGTGGACCCCACCCCCATCCTCGCGGGCGCGGGCATCGTCGGCCTCACCGTGGGCCTGGGCTCGCAGGCCGTCGTCACGGACATGGTCAACGGCATCTTCCTGCTCTTCGAGGACCAGATATTGAACGGCGACTACATCCGCATCAACGATACGGAGGGCGTGGTGGAGGAGATAACGCCTCGCATCACCCGCATCCGCGACCGCTACGGGCGCCTCCACATCCTCCGCAACGGCGAAGTCAAGAATGTCATCAACTACAGCCGCGGCTGGACGCTGGCGGTCGTGGACATGGCCGTGGCCTATGAGTGCGACTTGAAGAAGGTGATGAATGTGATTGGCCAGGTCTGCGAGCAGGTGCCCATGCTGTCGCAGGGCAAGGTGTCCGAGCTGCCCAAGCTGCTGGGCATCGAGAGCATGGACGAGAGCTGGATGACCCTGCGCATTGAAGCCAAGGTGCGGCCAGGGACGCACTTCGACGTGAAGCGGCTGCTCAACCGGCTGCTGTTCGAGGCCTTCACCGCCAACGGCCTGGAAATCCCCTACCCCAAGTCGGTGGAATACGAAGGGGCCTCATTGCTGCCCGCCACCGCCGCGCCGCCGCAGGAGGAGCCCCAGGCGCTCGCCGCTTCGGACCGGCGCCGGTAGCGGCGCCTCCCCAGGGGGCCCCGGCTGACCTTGACGCCACCCGCCCCCTGACACGGAAGTCGCGGCTTCCTCCCAATGCGGCACATCGCTCCCTCGGAGAAGCCCCGGCACGGGGGTTGCTCTATTGCATCCGCAACCACTCTTCAGGGGGCACCGTGCATTCCTCGCAGCCCGTCACCGCACCTGACTCAAGACTCCGGCGCTGGTCCATCCGCGCGGCGTTGCTCCTCGCTTGCGTCGCGACCATGGCGACCTCCCAGGACAACACCGTGCGGGCCATCCAATCCGGGGCCCCGTTCGCCCTCACGACCGAGCAATTGAAGACAACGCGCCACGTCACGGTGCGCATCGCGCCCCAGAGCGATGAGTTCTCCAGCCTCCTCTCCATCACGACCCGCATCACGGCCCAGTGGGTTCCCGACGCCCCTGCCCCAGGTCCGAGGCCCACGCTCCAGGTGCAATGGCCTGTCGCGGAGCCCCAAGGCCCCCTCAATCGCGAGCGCATCCTCCTCGCGGAGAACGACAGCGCCCCCGTTGAGGCAGCCGCATACTCCTATCACGACCTCCGCTGCGACGCCCGGCAGGAGTGTGTCTGGGAGGGGGCGCTGGAGTTCAGCATCGACAGCGAAAACCCTGGCACCGTCGACATGCAAGCCTGGAGCGTGGAAGTCTCAATCGATCCATTCAGCGGCAAGACGCTGTCCGAGCGTGACCTCTCCGTCGTCATCTCGGAGCACTGACGCATGACGCCCACCAGGCGCCCTTCGCCGGGCAGCGCGATGTTGCATCCCCTCACCCTGGCGGCGGTGGCCCTGCTCCTCCTCAACGACCATGTGTTCAAGGCACAGTGGCCGTCCTGGTGGACAGGAAAGCTGTCGGACGTGGCGGGGCTCGCCATGTTCCCGCTGCTGCTCCAAGGGCTGTGGGAGCACCTCGGCACGCGCGACCGCGAGGCCTTCCAGCCCTCCCGCGCGGTGCTCCACGGCTGCGTCCTGATGACGGGGCTGTGCTTCTCCGTCATCCAGGTCTCCGAGCTCGCCGGAGATGGCTGGCGCTACGGCCTGGGCCTCCTTCAGTGGCCCCCGCGAGCAGCGTGGGCCCTCCTCACGGACGCACCCCGGCTTCCGCGCGTCCTCCCCGTCGCGCACGTCGCGGATGCCGAGGACCTCCTCGCGCTGCCCGCGCTGTGGGTGGCCTTGAAGGTGGGCGGGCAGCGGTGCGCACCTCGCGCCACGCCCGACGTGGGCGCCCCGAGCAGCGCGCCCGCGTGACACACACTCCCGGCAGCTACCGCATCCGCGTCCGCCCACCACCACCGGGCGCGGAGTGGACCTCCTCCAGCGCCTGCGTCACCGCCTCCACCTCCGCGCCGAGCTGCTCCACGCTCTGCCGCAGCCCCAGCCCGGCGATGTCCTCTCCCGCGGTGTCCGCCGAGCGCACCCGCAGCACCTGCGCGTAGAGGCTCTCCAGGGTGTAGTAGAGGCGCATGTGCTCGGCCTCGAGCCGCGCCGCCGCGGTGGCCAGCTCCGCGCGCTGACGCCGCTGCGCCTCCAGCGCGGCCAGCGCTCCGGCCAGCCGCTCCCGCACCACCGCGTCCTCTTCCGAGGCCACCCGCGCGGCCAGCGCGTCCCGCTCGGCGTCCAGCCGCTGGGCCTCATCCGGCGGCGCCAGCGCCCGCAGCTCCCCCTCGCGGCGCACCAATGCATGACAGCCCTGCCGCAGAGCCTCCACCGTGCGCTCCGGCGCATGCACCAGCTCGCGCAGCACCGTGGGCCCCTCGCGCAGGGCCTCCATCAGCCGGGCGCAGAGTGCGTCCACCTTCGCCACCCGGGGGTCCGCATCCCCCACGGGCGCCCGCTCCGGCGCCCCCGCATCGCGCGCGCGGGCCTCGTCCCGCCGGGGACGCTCCAGGTGCTTCAACGATGCCAGGAAGAAGCCCAGGGCCACGAAAATCAGCCACCACAGCCGGCGGGGCTGCGCCAGGGCAATCAACACACACGTCATCGACGCCGTGACATAGGCGGCGCCCCTCGCGGGGTTGCGCGAGCGGGGGGACAGCACCTCCCGCTCGGCGCGGCGGGCGGCGCGCTTCGCCTCCCGCTGCCACTGCTTCTCCCACTTCCGGCGAACCTTCCGAGGCGGCATCTGCCCGGTGCGGCGCACCCAGGCCTCCACCGCCGCGTCCTCACGCGCGCGGCCCTCCGAGAGCGCGTCCTCCAACCTGAGCAGGCGTTCATGTTGGAGACGGGAAGGTGGGGAAACTGGAGGCTGGGAACGTCCGCGAGGCACGGGGTGACGATAACGACGACACGCCTCCTCAGGGAGGGGAAGCGCGCCATTCGTCGCCTGCTGCATATGCAGCGTGTAACAAACGGAAATGCTCAACCGTTTGCATTCGCCCCGGGAAACTCCGTAGAGAATGTGCGCTGGCGGGGGGCGAAAAAGGGGGCAGGTGCCGTGGAGTTACCGGAGGAG
>NZ_JAAIYB010000556.1 GCF_010894475.1 Myxococcus vastator | reverse complement strand
ACTCGTGGGAGCGCTGGGGGTGGCGGGCCGGGCGCTGCTTCGGCGCAGACCGCGCCGGTGCAAGAAGTGTAGCAACCCGAGGACGCGGCTCGATGAGGCGGCCGACGATGTCCACCTGGAGCCAGGGCAGGCCCATGAGGAGCAGTTGGGCTCGGTGGACTACGACGTGTGGTGGTGTGAGCCATGCGACGACGCGGTGGTGGAGCGCTATGGCACGCTCTTCACACGTCATGTCCGGTGCATGAAGTGCCGTTATGTGACCGCGACCAAGACGAGCCGGACGATTCGCAGCGCGACGTACTCCAGCGGCGGGTTGATTGAAGTCACGGTGCGTTGCAAGCACTGTCACCACACAGCGAAGTCCCGTCACTCGACGCCGAAGCTCACGCGGTCCACGTCGTCGAGTTCGTCCAGCCGGAGCAGCTCCTCGAGCGGTGGGCGCTCGTCGGGTGGTGGTTCGAGCGGGCGCTGGTAGCCGATGCGTCCCTGGCGACGCGCCTTCGCTTGAAAGGCGCACCGTCCTTTCATCCACCTGGAGACTTCAGTGCACCGACGCCCCCAGCCCTGGAGGTGCGCTGGGGAACCGCTGTGGGAGGATGCGTCGGCCCGCGGCGCGGCGTTGGTTGCCGCTGAAGACGAGGTCCTGCGGGCCGGTCAGGAGCCGGTAGGCCTCAGCGGGCCTGGCGGCGCGCAGGGCGAATGGCGTCCATGCCAGTTCGTCCGCATCCTTCAGCGCGCCGAAGTCCAAGCCCGTCCAGTCTTCGATGGCCGACAGCGTGACCTGGTAGCGCTTGAGCCGCAGCAGTTTCTTTCCGAGCTTGTCGCGCAACATTTCGGTCTGCTTCATGAAGAACGCGACCACGGAAAGGTCGGCGCCTCCCGCGGTGACGTCGCGAAGGACCACGACCTTCCAGAAGCCCGCTGGAATCTGCGCATCACGGAGCGGCGGGTCATCGTCGCTCAGCACGGGGCCCGTGAAAACGCACAGCCGGTAGGCGAAGTCGGCGGCCCGCTCGAGCACCCAGTCCTCCAGCACGAGCCACTCATCCTGGTTGAAGTTGGCATGTTGGGGGGCGGCGTTGGTGAAGTAGAAGGTGGCTTCATTGGCCCGGCGCGCTTCAGTCACCGTGCCCCAGATGGGGTCCTGCCGGCGGACGAGGTGGCCCCGGTCCCATTCGTTGCCTGCGTAGTAGGCGGGCCCCAATTGCACCTTCGCTGGGATTCGGGGGTCCAACCTCCACGGCAGCCCTTGGCGCCCCAGCCGTACCATCTGCGCAGCGTCGATGTTGCATGCGGTGTAGAGGGCCACGCGGCGACGCTCATGCAGTGCCAGGGAGAAGTGGACGTAGTCCACCACCTGGCCACCCGAGAAGGCGTCGTCGAACGTGCGGCCAGTCAGCTGGGGGAGCGGGACTTCGAACCCGTCGCCCAGGAAGTCCGGCGAGTAGGGGATGAGCAGCTTGGGCGCGACGCTGATGACCGTCATGTCCCGTGCCTCGAGCGCGCGGGGCGAGGAGGGGGGCGCCTCCTCCTCGGCTTCGAACGCATCTGGCGGCACCGTGGACGCGATGCCGACCGCGTCGAAGGCACGCGCGATGGCTTGAAGCTTCGCTTCGAGCGCCGGGTCATCACGGAAGAGGCTTCGCGCGGAGGCCGCCATGCCACGCCGGCTGTCGCTGAAGGTGGAGGTGTAGGAGAGGTACTGCGTGAGCGTCAGGTAGAAGAGGGCGGCGACCTCCCGCGGCTTCAGGAGCGGCGGCTGTCCCGCGGCGTCAGCGGCGGTCAACAGGAGGTAGGCCACGCGGTTGTGGATGCCGCTGTTGACGTGGACGCCGCCCCAGTCGTGCGCTGCGTCAGACGGAAGCATCCGGTAGTCATCCATGTGCTCCGGTTGGCCGCAGCGCCTGGGTGAGCGCAGGTCTCTGATGGGCAGGCCGGTCTCATCCAGCGCCTCACCCATCTCCCAGTTCCACCTGCCGACGTCTGGCTCGCGGAAGTTCGAGATGATGATGCCGAAGATGTCCGAGTAGGACTCGTTGAGCGCGCCAGTCTCCCCCGAGTACCGAAGGCGCGCGGTGTGGTCCGTGAGTCCATGGAGGATTTCATGGGCAACCACGTCGAGCGCGGAGGCATACGAGACGAGCCTGCCTTCCTGCATGCGCTGGCCGTACACCATCTGGGTGCCAATCCACGCGGCGTTGCGCCATTCGCGTCCTTCGCCTTCGCCCCCGTAGCAGCAGTTGATGGAGGAGGTGATGCGGCCCCCTCGGTTGTCGAGGCCGTTGCGCTTGAGGATGCTCCGCAGGAACCGAGCCACCTCCGCGGCGTTGGCATGGGCGCTGACTCCCGCGGCGGGCCAGGGATTGGGCGGCAGGGTGACGTAGTCGCCCGGGAATGCGTCGCCGCCGAGCGCGAGGTCTTGGAAGCGTGCGTCGTGTGTGTGGATGTTGAGGTCCTCGTCCACGAGCAGGCTTCGCTCCTGGTCCTGTTTGCACCGGAACTCGCGCAGTCGGCCGAGCTCATCCGCCGCAGTCGCCGCGCAGCCCGTGTCCGGGAAGTCCGGCGGCGCCGCACGGCGGCGGCGCCGCCCCGGTTCGGAGGCACCGGGCTCCGTGAACTCCATGTGCTGCGTGCGCGGCAGCGCGGCGACCAGCGCGCCCGTATGCGCGTCCACCACGTAGTCGAAGAGGGCGGGGGCGCGCGGGCCTTGCCGCTGTCGGCTCAGCACATTCTCGATGACGTAGGCGAGGTGCCAGCGCTCCTGTCCTGGGTCGAAGTAGTACTGGAGGCTGGGCACGGCGTTGAGCGAGCCGTTCGTGTACCCAGCCAGCCTGGCGACCACTTCCATGGCCTGCGCCGGGGAGCGCTTCGCCACCGGCTCCACTCCGGAGGGCTGCCCGAGTGAAGAGTGGATGGCGAGCAGCTCGTTGTTCTCGTCCAGCTCGATGGTCACCAGCGAGCCATAGACGGGGATGTTCCCGAAGAGCTGCCGGAACTTCACCGTGGTCGTCTCAGTGAGGGGGAGCGCTTCGGCGCCGAGGGTCCGGAACTCGTTCTGGAGGTCGTGGACCGTCATCGGCGAGAAGCTCGGGAGCTGGGTGCTGGCGAAGGCGCTGTCGAGGTAGCGCCGTGCAGCGGTCTCCGCGTCGAGCGAAGCGAGGCTGGGCGCGTCTCGTGTTGGAGAGGGGGCCAGGCCCCTGAGTGGCCGGAGCGCCGCGGCCACTTCAGGGCGGTCGTGCCGGTGAAATGTGAATGGCTTCAACCCATTGTTTTCCATGGCTTCCTCTTGAACCCAATGCATGTCTCTGAAGATCGCCCCAAGTAGAACGTGAGCCGAAGTGACAGAGGGGGGAGCGGCAGGCGGCCGTGCACGTGCCCCGTCGCGCGGGGGCCCTTCCTGGATTCGGCGGGTCGGTACGCCCCATGCCCTCCACGCGGGGCGGTCGGCGAGGCGCGCAAGAAGTCCAGGCGCGCCGCGTCAGTCGCTCGCACGCGACTGAGCAGGTATTGCTGTTCGCCACGAGGATTGAGGCATTACGTGTGGCGTCTCTTTTTCTTTTCGGTCCTGGCAACCTTGCTTTGGCTTGAAAGCAGGGAGTAGCGTTTCCGGGTCGACAGGAGGCCGCCCTGCTGTCTGGCATTCTGTTCGACGCGTCCGTCAACCGTAACCAGGAGACACGTCATGAACGAGAGCGTTCAGGGAACCGAGCTGGTGGATCAGTGGCGCAACAACGCCGACAAGAGCAACCCCGCGGGGCCGCTCTTCATCGGTGGTGAGTTCACCGAGTCGGACATCGTCCACGAGACCATCGTCATCTCCGGTCGCTGTGGCACGGGTTGCTCGGGGTCGCAGACCCGTTTGTGCTGCTGAGCTGAATCCCATGGCGTCTGACATGGACGCCAGCAACTTCGATGCCTCGCTGGGGTGCCTGCTCCTGCCTGTGATGGAGGAGCTGGCATCCCGGCTTGACCGGGTTGCTGGGCTCGCTTCGAGTGAGCGCGACGTCGTTCTCTCCGCGACGCGCGAATCCCTGTATGTGCAGCTCACCCTCAAGCTGGGGCGGCTGCTTGTGTTGGAGTTGAACGCCGCGCGGGTGACGGGGCGGCTGACCAGCCCGGATCCCGAGGGGCGCTGGGCGGAGTTCCTGGAGCTCTCCTCGCGGCGCGCCTTCTGGGATGCGCAAGCGACCAACTACCCGACGATGCCGCCGCGCGTGGAGTGCATCCTGCGCAACCGCGCGGAGGCCTCGCTGCGCTTCGCGGAGCGCTGGACCCAGGACCGCCCTGCGCTGGGCGTGTTGTGCCAGGGCAGGGCGGTGGGCGAGCTGACGGGCCTGTCCTTCGGGGCGGGAGACAGTCACCGGGGCGGCCAGACGGTGGCGCTGCTCCAGTGTGGCGCCGAGCGGCTGGTCTACAAGCCGCGCTCGGTGGCCATTGACGCGACGCTGGGGCGGTTCCTCTCGGAGCTGAAGGCGCGGCACGACGGCCCCCTGTCCATTCGCGTCCCGGAGGTGGTGGAGCGGGGAACGCATGGCTGGGCCGAGTTCGTCCCGCACGAGTATGCCTCGGGTGACGAGGCGCTCCGCGGCTTCTATCGGGGCATTGGCCACTGGCTGGCGGTCATGCGGCTGCTGGGTGGCAGCGACCTGCATTCGGAGAACGTCATCGCCCATGGGGATGCCCCCATCGTCGTGGACTGCGAGACGCTCTTCACCCCGCGCATTCCGCCCAAGCCGTCGGAGCTGGGGCAGGCGATGGACCACGCCGCGGAGCTGGTGGGCGGCTCGGTGCTGTCCATTGGCATGCTGCCGGGG
>NZ_JAAIYB010000555.1 GCF_010894475.1 Myxococcus vastator | reverse complement strand
GTGTTGGGGTTGACGGGGGTCATCCAGACGGTGCCGTCGCTGGCGCTGCTGGTGGTGATGATTCCGCTGCTGGGGATTGGCTCGCGTCCGGCGATCGCCGCGTTGTTCCTCTACAGCCTGTTGCCCATTGTCCGGAACACGGCGGCGGGGCTGGCGGGAATCCCGCTCGAGGTTCGCGAGTCCGCGGAGGCGCTGGGTTTACCCGCGCGGGCGCGGCTGTGGCGCATTGAGTTGCCCATGGCGGCGCCGTCCATCCTGGCGGGCATCCAGACGGCCGCGGTCATCAACGTGGGCACCGCCACGCTGGGCGCGCTGGTGGGGGCAGGGGGCTACGGCCAGCCGATTCTCACGGGCATCCGGTTGGATGACGTGCGGCTCATCCTGGAGGGCGCGGTTCCCGCTGCCGCGCTGGCGCTGGTCGCCAGCGGCCTGTTCGACGCCGTGGAGCGCGTGGTGGTGCCCCGGGGGCTGCGGCTGGGCACGGCGGCGCGTTCGACGCGGTAGGGGCCGCTCAGAAACGACGTAGCCTCATGAAAGTCTGGGTGGACCAAGCTGCGTTGATGCATGGCGCCGGGCTATGTGAATGCCCCCTTCGTCAACCACCGCTCAAATCCTCCTCATGGTCGCTGATGACTTCCTCCAGAATCCGCTGCTGTTCCTTGTCGCGCGCGCGCAATCTCAGTCCCGTACGCGGAATTGATGCTGTAGGTGCTCGGATAAGGGCAATCGCGCCATACTTTGTGTGTTCCAGAGGAACCACCTCTGACGAGGCCCCGAGTTCGGTGAGAGAGAATCCCAGGCGCGTGAGGAGGTCGTATGTCTTGGCCGGAGTCTCGGGTTTCCGCCCAAGGCTGTAGTACTCCGTTTGCTTCTCCGGTGCAGCATCAAAGACGATCCTGGATACAATGATTGTTCGCAGCCAGTCGGAGAAGGTTGGGAAGGGTCGCTCTACCTCTCCCTTCCCGCGGACCAGGTCCTCTTCGTGAATGCGGATGATTGCCGCGTCCCGTCCGTCGGGTGTTGGACGGAAGAGTTCGAAGATATCGTCCGTGTCGCGCCTCCCGGTAGTATTGAACTCATCCTCCTCGCCCATTGTGAACCTGAGGTACCGGCGAGTATCCGGCCGCTCCCGTTGCAGGTCCTCGCGGTCCTCCAGCAGCGCCGAAATAGAGGTTGTGCCGAACGTCAACCGTAGGCTGCCAGTCGCTGAGCCCATCGTCTCCAGGAACTCGCGATACACGTGAGGCAGCGCGTTGAGCCCTCCATGCGGCTTGGCCAGGGCGGCAATCTGGTCGGCAGTGGCCGGCTTGAAGCCCTGGGTGCTACCGGGCTCCCATCGCTCCATGAAAGCGAGCAAGCCTGGCATCGACAATGGAGGGGGGGCCTCAAGAAGCTTCGACCAGGTCATCCGCATTTCTGCACCTCGAGGTCACACCGAGCCATGAAAAGTGTGTCCTGACACGACTGGCAGGAAAGCACGGTCTCACCCGACTTGCGTCGCATATCAACGCGTTCCCCATCGGGCTCGACACCTCTACCTTCATTGAGGGCCGCGACGACCGCCGCGACACTTGGAGGCTTCCATGCCCCCGCCCCCATGCCGTCAGGGCCCACTGCTCTATCCTTGGGTGGAGAGTATTCGGAGGGGCCGCGATAGAGTACTGGGTAGGCCAGTTTCCTGGCGCTGGGAAAGGCGAAGAACATCTCCGTCATGGAATTCGCGACGTGGCCGCTCTTGCCGATGAGTTTGGCGCCCGCGCAAGTTCCAGGCTTGTTGTTGTAGCCTGCTTTTTTGTCGGCGACTGACGTCTCCGTATCGTCCCACCGCTTGCTGAGCTTTCTGATGGCCTCAGTGTCTCCCGCGGCACATCTTGGGTTCCTGGCCAAGAAGTCCTCCAGCGTGGCGGCCTCCCCAGTGACGGTGCAGCCGTGAGTATCGGCGATGGCCATGAAGTCAGGAGGCACTTCGCCACCCGACACCGCGGCGAACCTCTTGCCGTTGCGGCACACCATGACTCCGAACATGTATCCCGTAGAGTCCGCGCGTCGATGGCCCTCAAGCCCCTTGCGCTTCGCCTTGAGTTTCTGAATTTCGGCCCTTCGCTCATCCAAGGTCGCTGGTTTGGGCGGTGGACTCGTGCCCTCGAAAAGGCGCTTGAGTTGGGCTTCCTTCGTGATGACTTCCTGATTGACCTTGGCCCACTCGGCCTCGCGCGCCTTGAGGTCCTTGAGAATCTTCTTTGCGATGTCGAGGCTTTGGCCTTCTTCTGTTTCTTGCTGCTCAATCACCGCGTGGCTGTCCGGGTCTTTCTGGCAGATGATGCACGTTCCCTCGAAGTCGTCACCGTAGGCGAAGCCAGTTCCCGCCCGGCCATTCGACATGAAAGCGGTGTTGAACGAGTTGCCGTTGTGGAGGGTGACGTCGAGGAAGCGCACGACGCCCTTGCCCTCAACCTTCACGTCCACGCTGCCGCTGCCCCAGGCCATCTTCCCCTTGAACTTGGAGGAGAGGAGGCCGCCCGCCGTGCCCGGCTCATCGCCCGAGCTGACGCTCAGCTCGGAGTCCGTCAGCGCCACCGGCTGGCCGTTGATGGTGACGCTCTTGCTGCCCTTGGTGAGCATGGCGTCCTGGGCGGAGTTGACGAAGGGCGAGGGCACCGGGCCGCCCGGCGTCGGCACCTTGCAGACGTCGGGGGCCGCCGAGGTGTGCGTGTTGCCGCTTCCCTTGTGAATGATTGAGCGACCGTTGGCGAAGACCTGGCTCATGCTTCCTCCTTGGCGTTTCGAATCATCTCCACGATGCAGGCGCCAATGCGTCCCCCGTCGGAACTGCCGTAGACGAGTGTCCTGCGCGCGCGGGGCTGGCGCCAGCGCGCACGGTGCAGCGCCACGCCCAGCATGACGGGGCCCGCGCCGGCCCCCGCGTCCCCCAGTCCTTCACCCGCGACGAGGACTCGCAGGGGCTCGGGCATGAGGGCGGCGTTGCGCAGGTAGGCGCGAGAGAACTCCGTTGCCCAGAAGCCGTCTCCGGGCTGGCAGGCCAGGACTGCGTCGACGCGTCGCCCGCCCATTGCTGAGTCTCGCCGCAGGGCATGGAGGGCTTCTGTCAGCCCCTCGGCCAGACTGGGACGCCCCTGCGTGAAGGGCCTTGGCTCCACGGCGAGCGCCGTGCCCAGCAGGACGCCCGAGGCCTCCAACTTCAGGGGCTTGAGGGCGCCGGGTCGCGCCAATGCGACAAAGCCCGCTGCCTCGCCCGGGATTCTCCCGTCCGGATTCCGGCGGCCCAGGTGAAGCCGCGCTTCCGCGAGCGTCCGCAGCGAGGCGCTGTCAACCAGCGAGTCCACCGCCCCCACCAGGGCCAGCGCGGGGGCCCTGTCGGAGTGCAAGTCCTTCTGGGCGGAGGCCAGGGCCTCGAAGAAGGCGGCCCGCCCAGCCGCGTGTACCTGCACGAGTTCCAGCCGTCCCGCTGTCTCAGCCAGCAGCGCCGCCACCAGCGCTTCCTGCGCCACTCCGGCGCCCAGCCCTGCCTCCGGCAGTCCGAGGTACAGCGGAACCCGCCCCGGAGGGAGTGCGTCCAGGAGCGGCCGCACGCCGGCGAGTGCTTGCCCGGCAAGGGCCACCATTCGCTCCGTGCGGGTGAGGGAGACGTCGAGGAGACTCAGCCGCGAGGCCCGCACGGGCTCGGCCACCGCGTCCAGTACCTCCGTCTCTACGAAGCGCACGAGGCCCGCGCGCAGTGAGGCCAACGTCATGTGCGCCGAGGTGCCCACCGGCGTGCAGAGGCCCAGGCCCACCACCTGCGCCGCACTCATGGCGTGTCCTCCCCCGGCAGCAGCCGCCGCACGGTGCTTACCGCATGCGTGGCCAACTGCCGGTGCGCCGGAAACATCGCTCGCCAGGTGAGGACGAGCCGGCCCTCGTCCGGCTCCACCAGCACAGTGTCCAGCACCATGCGCCGCTTCTCCCTCCGCCCGGCGAAGGTGCAGCGGGCCAGGAGTCGGTGCGTGGGAAGGTGAAAGGCCAAGGGCCCGTCGGGAGAGACGCCTTCCAGCACCACCGGCTCTCCGCCCTGCAGGTGAGTCGAAGCGCGCAGGCCGTCAGGGGCGGCATGGAAGAAGCGCTCGTCGAAGTCCCGGGGCCAGAGGGGGGCGCGCTTCTCCACCCAGGCCGAATCGTACGTCCCCGCCCAGCCCAGGCGCGGTTGCCAGTGCCGCGCCACCGGGCCGAAGCCGCAAGGAGGGGGCCTGTCTGCCCAGCCGCGCACGAGGGCCTCGGGCGCCTCGATGGAGGGGAGGGGCTTCTCCAGCGCCTCCTTCGCGCTGGCGTAGAAGCCCCGGCCCACGGGGTTGCGCGCCTCTTGGCCCGAGGCCGTGGCGCCGCCGAAGGCGTACTCGTAGCGCAGCGGCACAGACTCGAAGGGCAGGGCGTCCGAGGCGCTCAGCCCCATGAGGCCGTGGTACCAGACGCGAGTGCCGAAGACGGCGGCCCGCTTCTCCAGCGTCCCCACCCGCACCGCCACCTGCGCTCGCGTCACCTTGCGGCCTCGGGGCGCCCAGGCCTGTCCGTGCAGCAGCACGTCCGTGCCCGGCCGCGTGTAGGCCGACTGCGACTCGTCGCGCAGGCTCGACTTGTCCGGCTCGCCCCAGTACGTGTCCGTGGTGGCGGGCTTCGGTTGCTTCTCGCATACCGCCAGCGGCGCGTGAGTGGCGCGCCCGGCCGGAGGCAGGGCGAAGCTACCGGCGACGACGAGGACGAGGCACTCCTCGCCTTCCTTCGTCAGTGAGAGGAAGTCGGTGGCCGCGAAGGGCGTGAAATTCTCCAGGGCGGGCATGGGGCGTCAGCGCAAGGTGGGGGCCAGGGG
>NZ_JAAIYB010000554.1 GCF_010894475.1 Myxococcus vastator | reverse complement strand
GGCGGACTCGCTCGCGTTGATGCTCGTGCAGCGAATCCGTGAGGAGCTGACCCGCGGCATCCCCGCCTGGGGAGGGAGGAGCGCCCGGGAGATGACGCGGTCCACGGAAGGCCGTGCCCAGGTGCTCGAATGGTTGAAGGACCAGGAGTCGCAGCTGTCCCACGTCTCCGACGCCGCGGCCCCGCGCTGGGATGCGCTGTACGCGGAGCTGGGCCTGTCGCGCGACGAGCGCATCCCGCTGACCCAGGTGTACACCTCCAAGGAGGTGCCTTCCCTGGAGCCCCTCCGCGCGGAGCTCACCACTACCGAGCTCCCCGCCACCGAGCTCCCCGCGGGCTTCCCGATCGGGCCCCCACCTCCGCGCCGCCGGGCCTTCCAGGACGCCGCAAAGCGCAAGCCCCGGCGGAAGGCGCCCGTGCCCGAGTTGGAGCCCGGGGCCCTCTATGCCTTCAAGCTGGGGCCCATCGACGTGGGCGTGGACGGCCGCGCCTCCATCTACGTCGCGCTGACGTCCGACGGTGAGGCGCTGCCGCCCGTCCTCGGGCGCCGGGACGCGGAGGGGCTGGAGTCCCTGGCGCGGGAGCGGCCGGGGCTCAAGCGCTACTGCGAGGGCCGGCTCGCGCGCGCCGGCGCGTCCCAGGGCTTCGCGTCGCGGCCCATGCCGGACACCATCGCCCGCTTCCGGGCGGCGCTCGCCCTCCAGTTGCACTGGGCCCCGGCTGCGCCAGGCTTGATGGTGATGCCCGAGGTGGCAGCGGCGCTCCTCGACGCCATGGTGGCGCTCATCCGCGCGGAGCCCTGGGAGGTGTGGACGAACGATGAGGTCTTCACCGTGCACCTGGAGGGCGCCGCGCGAGGCACCCGGGAGCTGTCCGTCATGGGGGAGGGGGGCAGCGAGTTGGGCTTCGCCCTCTTCGACCGGGCCGGCTCCGTGGAGCGGATGAGCATGTCCGGCCTGCCGGGAGGAAACGTCGACGTGCTCATCCCGGACTCGCTGGGCGTGACGCTGGAGGACGGTCCGGACTGGGTGGCGAAGCTGGTGAAGGACGTCACCGGCCTGCCCTTCGTCCCCGACGTCATGCGCGTCCAGCGGAACACGCCGCGCCTGGGCAACACCGAGGAGTTGGTGCTGGCGGTGGCGGTGGGCCTGGCGCTCGCCCGGGCGCGTCCCGAGGAGCGCGAGGTGGACCTGGAGCTGACGGTGAGAGACCTCCAGGTCCGGGTCCGGCTGGAGGTCCCCCTGCCGCTGCTGACGGGCAGGTACGTCGGAAAGCACGACCTGCTGGCGCTGGCCACCCAGCGGAACCCGGTGAGCCGAGCCCCCACGCGCAAGGTGCCCCCGGGGAAGGTCTCCGAGGCCTTGCTCGAGTTCGCCAGACCCATCCTGGACGGCGTGGAGGACTCGGAGGATCCGCAGGCCGAGCTCTTCACCTGCCTGGCGCTGGCCTTGAGCGCGTGGAACGCGGTGGTGCAGGACACCTGGGAGCCGGAGAAGGGCTGGGTGGAGCGGGCGCGCGCCACGCTGAGGCGGCTGCCCCGCGACGTCCGGGAGGTGATGCTCCACGACTTCGAGTTGCTGGTGGAGCGCAAGCGCCGCCACTTCGCGGACGACCCCCGGCTGCTCGACGCGCTGGACGTCGTCCACCGGCCCGGCGACTTCGGCGTCCGCCTGCTCGGCGTGGTGACCCCCGGCGCCTGGCCCGAGTTCCTGGGCGTGTAGGGCGCCGGAGTTCCGCGCCCCCGTCAGTCCCGCCGGCCCAGCGTGCGGTCCAGGTTGTACGCGGAGCTGATGAGCGCCAGGTGCGTCAGCGCCTGCGGGAAGTTGCCCAGGGCCTCGCCGGACATGCCCGTCTGCTCCGCGTACAGGCCCACGTGGTTGGCGTAGCCCAGCATCCGCTCGAAGATGAGCCGCGCCTCCTCCAGCAGGTCCGGCCGGGCCACGCTCGCGCGCGTCATCGCCTCCACCAGCCAGAAGCTGCAGAGGTTGAAGGTGCCCTCGCTGCCGGCAATCCCATCCAACGTGGCCTCCACGTCGTAGCGGAACACCAGCCCGTCCGACGCCAGGCCACCCTGGGACGGCGGCTTGCGCATGACATCCAGCGTCTGGAGCATGCGTGGGTCCACCGGAGAGAGGAAGAACACCAGCGGCATCAGCAGGTTCGCCGCGTCCAGCGCGTGGCTCCCATAGGACTGGACGAAGGCGCCCCGCTCCGGGTTCCACCCCTTCTCCATGATGTCTTCGAAGATGGTGTCCCGCACCTTGTGCCAGCGGGCCCGGTCCGCCGGGAAGCTGCGCTTGTCCGCCAACCGGATGGCCCGGTCCACCGCCACCCAGCACATCAGCTTCGAATAGACGAACTGTTGCCGCCCGCCGCGCACCTCCCAGATGCCCTCGTCCGGCAGCTCCCAGTTGTCACACACCCAGTCCACCAGCCGCCGCAGGTGCCGCCAGAAGTCATAGGAGATGGGCGCCGCGTACTTGTTGGACAGGTACACGGAGTCCATCAGCTCGCCGTAGATGTCGAGCTGCAGCTGGTCCGCCGCCCCGTTGCCGATGCGCACCGGGCGCGCCCCGCCATAACCCGCCAGGTGCAGGAGCTCCTGCTCCTCGGGGACGCGCTTGCCGTCGATGCCGAACATCAGGGGCAGCGGCCCGGAGTCGTACTCCGCGCAGCGCGCCTCCACCCAGCGCATGAAGGCCGCGGCCTCCTTCTTGAAGCCGATGCGGATGAACGCGTACACGGTGAAGGCCGCGTCGCGCAGCCAGCAGAAGCGGTAGTCCCAGTTGCGCGTGCCGCCGGGTGACTCCGGCAGGCTGCACGTGGGCGCCGCGACGATGGCCCCCGTGGGCGCGAAGGTCATCAGCTTGAGCGCCAGCGCCGAGCGCTGCACCGTCTCCCGCCACCGGCCCTTGTAGTCGCAGCCCGACAGCCAGTGGCGCCAGTACTCCACCGTCTCGCGGAAGAGCTCCTCGGAGGACTCGTGGTTGTGCACCACCGCCTCGCAGGACGCGCGCGCGCCCGGGTGCAGGGAGAAGACGGCGGACTGGTTCTCATGCAGGGTGAAGGCCGCGGTGACGCCCCGCTCCGCCTTCCGCAGCGGCACCGACGAGGACAGCGTGAGCTGGAGCGTCTGGGAGCAGAAGACGGCCCCGCTGCGGATGAGCTTCGTCTCGTGCGTGTCCCGCCCGTAGTTGAAGGCCGGGAAGCACTCCATGCGGAAGGTCATCGCCCCGCGCACCACGCGCACGCGCCGGAGGAGCTCGCGCTCCTCCTTCATCCCCTCCCGGCCCGACATGGGCATGAAGTCCACCAGCTCGCCCACGCCGTCCGGCGTGTAGAAGCGCGTCACCAGGACGTTGGTCTCCGGCCAGTAGAACTGCCGCTTCATCACCCCGTCCGGCTCCGGCGCGATGCTCCAGTGGCCGCCACGCTCCCGGTCCAGCAGCGCCGCGAAGACACTGGGGCTGTCGAAGTGCGGAAAAC
Organism: Myxococcus vastator; assembly: GCF_010894475.1. GTDB lineage: Bacteria > Myxococcota > Myxococcia > Myxococcales > Myxococcaceae > Myxococcus > Myxococcus vastator. The sequence goes on along the minus strand of NZ_JAAIYB010000554.1, from coordinate 1,420 downwards.
AGAACCAGTCGATGGTGCCCTCGTTGGCCACCAGCGCCACCGTGCGCAGGTCGCCGATGACGCCGTGGTCCTCGATGGCCACCGGCCTCCCCGTCACCGAAGCGCCGCCGCTTCCCGTTGCCATGAATCACTCCTTGTCGAAGGGGTCAGCTGAAGCGGATGACGTCCTTGATGCCGCCAGCCTTCTTGCCCGTGACGACGTCACGGTAGTCCTCGGGCGAGTGCTTCGCGCAGATGAGCCGCTCCAGCCCTCCGGGCCAGCGGGCCTGGAAGTGCCGCAGGTCCTCCAGCGCCATGTCGAAGTCGACATCCGCCGCGTTCACGGTGCCGACCAGCACCTGGTTGCCCAGCACCATGTCCTTGAGCACCGGGGACACGTCGAAGGGCTCCTCCTTCGACGGCACGCCGGTGAGGATGCAGACGCCGTTGGGTCCCAGCGCCTTCAGCGTCTCCAGCGCCGCCTTCGCCACGCCCGCGGCCTCGTAGATGACGTCCGCGGCGCCGACCCTGCGGACCAGCTCCTCCGGCCGCACCTCCTTCGAGGAGATGTAGGGCACCCCCAGCGCCTCCGACGCCTCGGCCTTCGCGTTGGGCTTGGGGCTGCGCGAATACACCGTGGTGGCGTGCCCACGGCGCACCAGCGCCATGGCGCCCAGCAGCCCCACCGGCCCCGCGCCCAGCACCACCGCGCGGCCCGGGCCCGCCTTCCACGGCAGGCGGTCCTGGAGGTGCTCCAACTGACGGAGGGACTTCTCCGCGATGGTGAGCGGCTCGGTGAGCACCGCCACCTCGCGCAGCTCCGTGGGCACCCGGTGCAGGTAGGCCGCGTCCTCCACGAAGGACTCGGCGCCGAAGCCGTGGGCGCCCTTGATTCCCCGCTCGGTGTAGTCGCCGGTGATGCAGAAGTCCGGGTGGCCCCCGCGGCACGGCGGGCAGGTGGCATGCGGGCACGGCCGGCGCACGCGTGGCACCACCCAGTCTCCGCGGCTCAGGCCCCGGACGGCCTCGCCCACCTCCACCACCTCGCCCAGGCACTCGTGGCCCAGGATGAGGTGGTCCGAGCCCGGCGGCGGGGCGCCATATTTGAACTCGATGATTTCCTTGTCCGTGCCACACACCCCGATTTCCCGCGTCCGCACCTTCACCTGCGTGGGCGACTGGATGCGGGGCTCGGGGGCGTCGGTGATGACGCGCACCTCGCGCTGCTGGGGGAAGACGGCCACCGCCTTCATACGGCCTCCTTGCGCTGCACGTCCCGGCACGGGGCCAGGCGCGGACGGGACACGGTGCTGCCTGCCGGGCACGGCTGCTCGCTCAGACACGGACGTGTGGCGCCGCGGGCCCGCTGGTGAACAGCGCCCGCGCCCACGTTGCCCAGGGGTCAACGCTGTGCATGCACGAAACCGCTGCCCACCCGGCC
>NZ_JAAIYB010000553.1 GCF_010894475.1 Myxococcus vastator | reverse complement strand
GACAATCCCCCACGGCGCTGGAGGCCGTCCGCCTCCACAAGCCGGATGCGGCGGCCCTGGCGCGCGCGGAGCTGACGGCCTGCGCCGCGAAGAAGTGCGATGACGCGGGGCGGCTGGCGCTGCTCGCCGGGACGCTCGCCCTCTCCGACGGCCAGGCCGCCGAGGCAAGGGAGCTGCTGGCCGCCTGGCCCGCCCCGCCACTGCTGGCGCCGTACCACGCCTTCTACCTGGGCCAGGCCCGCTTCTACGCCGGGGACGCCGCGGGCGCTGCGGAGGACTTCGCGCGCGTGCTGGAGGCCAAGGCGCCCGCGGAGCTCGCGGCCCGCGCCCGCGCGCGACTGGGCGAATCGCTGCTCAAGGCAGGCAAGCCGAAGGACGCGGCCCGGGTGCTGGAGGCCGCGGCCAAGGCGTCGCCCACCGTGGAGCTGCTCTATCAGCGGGCCCTGGCGCGAGGCGGCTCCGGCAACCGCGCCGGGCAGCGCGCCGACATGCTGGCGGTGGCGCTGCGCTTCCCCACCCACCCCTACGGCGACGAGGCCATGGCATGGCTGACGGAGGGCAGCACACCTCCGGTGAAGCTGGGCTACACCGAGCGCACCACCCGCGCGGACCGCTTCCTGGACGCGGGCGCGGCGCAGCGCGGGCTCGACGAGCTGGCGACGCTGGACAAGGTGAAGCTCGACAAGACCCAGGCGGCCCGCGTGGCACTGCTGCGCGCGAAGGCCGGGTTCGCGCTGGGGCGGATGGAGGACGCGGAGCAGGCGCTCGCGCTGGCGCGCAAGGGCCCCGCCGCCGTCGCCGCGCAGGCGGACCTGCTGGTGGCGCGGCGCGCGCTCCGGTCCGACGACAACGCCAGGGCTCGGACGCTGATGGCGGCCCTGGACAGGAAGTACCCCTCGCAGCCCGAGGGTGATGAAGGCGCCTTCTTCGCGGGCTGGCTGGCGTTGCAGGCCGGCGACTTCGCGGACGCGGTGCAGGCCTTCACCGCTTTCGAGACGCGTTATCCGCGCTCACGCCGGCGCGACGAGGGCATGTGGTTCCGCGCGCTGGCCCACCTGCGGCAGGAGGAGTACGCGAAGGCCCGCGCCGCGCTGGAGGCGTTCCTGGCCGCCTATCCCAGGAGCAACATGGGGCCGCAGGCCCGCTACTGGATGGCGCGCAGCCGCGAGCTGGAAGGCGCGAAGCCGGACGCCCTGGGCCCCGCGTACACGGCCGTCATCACCTCCGCGCCCGCGTCCTTCTACGCGTTGATGGCCAACGAGCGGCTCAAGGCGCTGAGCCTGAAGGCGCCCGCGCACTTCCCCCAGCCGCCGCAGGTGCTGAAGCTGACCCGGCCGCCCGAGTTGGAGCTGGCGGTGGAGCTGACGCGCGCGGGCCTGTTCCGCGACGCGGCGGACGAGGTGGAGGCCCACGCGGCGCGGCTGCGCTCGGCGGACCAGGCGCTGCCCTTCGCGCACGCGCTGCTGGGACTGGGCGAGTACGGCCACGCCTACAGGGTGGCCGCGCGCCACCTGTGGGGCCGGGCCTTCGGCGCGCGCGCTCCGGAGGCCCTGGCGCCTTTCTATCCCCGCGCCTTCGCCACCGCGGTGGAGGGCGCGGCGACGCGGCACCAGGTGGACCCCTATCTGGTGTGGGCCATCATGCGGCGGGAGAGCGCGTTCCGGCCGGAGGTGATGAGCATGGCCGACGCGCGAGGGCTGATGCAGATCATCCCCAAGACGGCGAACGCCATCGCGGAGAAGCTGACCGAGCCCGCCCCCGCCCCCGCGGACCTCTTCTCCCCCGAGCGGAACATCCGCTACGGCGCCTGGTACCTGTCCCGGCTGATGGAGCGCTTCGCGCACCCGGTGCTCGCGGCGGCCGCGTACAACGCGGGCCCGGGCTCGGCGGCGAAGTGGATCCAGGAGCGGGGCTCGCTGCCACTGGACCTCTTCGTGGAGACCATCCCCTTCAAGGAGACGCGCGCCTACGTGAAGCAGGTGGTGGCGGACCTGTTCCTCTACCACGCCTTCTACGGCGACGGCACCGGAGCGCTGAAGCTGCCGCTGCAGGTGCCCGCGCCGACGAAGGAAGGCGTCAGCTTCTAGGCTCCGGTCGCGCGCCCAGCTTCAATCCCGGTCTGGCGCGCCCAGGGGGAAGAGCGGCCGGAATCGCCGCGCTTCCTCCACCGCGCGGGCGAAAGACGGGCGCGCGAGCAACCGCGCACGGTAGGCGCGCAGCACGGGAAACGCCTCGGAGATCCGGTGCGTCCAGTCCGCGTAGAACAGCGAGGGCGCGGCCGCGCAGTCCGCCAGCGTGAAGTCCTCGCCAGCGGCGGCCCAGGTCCTGCCGGCGAGCTGCCCGTCGAGCCAGGCGTAGGCGACCTCCAGCTTCTTCACGGCCAGGGCCAGTCCTTCCTGGCGCTTCACCGAATCCCCCGTCAGCGCACCGTCGACGGCGTGCTGCGCCGCGTTCATGACGTGCAGGTCGAAGAAGCGATCGAGAAACCGCACGTCGAGCGCGGCCATCGGGTCCGCGGGCAGCAGGCGCACGGGCCCGGGATGCATGAGCTGCAGGTACTCGATGATGATGCTGGTCTCGGCGACGTCGCGCTCGCCGTCCACCAGCAACGGGAACTTGCGCAGCGGCCAGCGCCGCGACCACTCGGCCGCGTGCTGAGGTGTCTCCGGTCCGATGCAGCGGAACTCGAAGGGCGTGCCGTTTTCGTACAACGCGATGAGGACCTTCTGCGTGTACGAGGAGAAGGGGTGACCGTAGAGCACGAGCGACATCGTGAAACTCCTGTCGCGCTAGGCGCGCGGGGCCATCCGGCGCAGGATTTCAGACTCCAGCCCGTGCACCACCTCCGACAGAGGGGTGCTGCTGGAGTCCACGTGAACCGCGTCCTCGGCGGCCTTCAGCGGCGCCACGGCGCGGGCGGAGTCGTCGCGGTCCCGCTTCGTCTGGTCCGCGAGCACCGCGTCCAGGCTGCTCTCCACGCCCTTCTGGAACAGCTCCTCGTAGCGGCGCCGGGCTCGCACCTCGGGGCTGGCCGCCAGGAAGAACTTCGCGTCCGCATCCGGGAACACCACCGTCCCAATGTCACGGCCCTCCAGGATGGCGCCCTTCTCCGACTCCAGCGCCAGCCGCCGCTGGAGCTGCAGCAGGCCCGCGCGCACCACCGGCCGCCCGGACACCTGGGACGCCGCCATGGAGATGTCCGGCGTGCGAATCTCTCCGGACACGTCCTGGCCGCCCAGGAAGACGCGGTTCTCCTCGCCCACCACCTGGAAGTGGATGTGCACGCGGCCCAGCAACTCGCCCAGGCGCGCGTCGTCGTCGAAGGCGATGCCCTCACGCCGGGCCATCAACGCCACACACCGGTAGATGGCGCCCGTGTCCACCAGCGAGAAGCCCAGCCGGCGCGCCAGCAGCTTGGACACCGAGGACTTGCCGGCGCCCGCGGGGCCGTCGATGGCGACGATGAAAGGCCGGGCGCTCATGACAAAATCTCCTTCAACACCTGGACGCAGCGGGCGTTCTCCGCGGGCGTGCCCACGGAGATGCGCACGTGGTTCGGGAAGCCCTGCCCCGCGAAGGGCCGGACGATGATGCCCTTGCGCAAGAGCTGCTCGTACAGCGCCACCGACGGACGGCCGAAGTCCACGAACACGAAGTTGGCGTGGCTGTGCGTGAGCGTGCCACCCAGCTTCGGCAGCTCCACGCCGAAATAGTCCAGCCCCGCGCGGTTCACCTCCCGCGTGCGGCGCACGTGTTCGGTGTCCTCCAGGGCCGCCAGCCCCGCGGCCTGGGCCAGCACCGTCAGGTTGAAGGGCATGCGCGTGCGGTGCAGGTACGCCGCCAGCTGGGCGCCCATGATGCCGTAGCCCAGGCGCACGCCCGCCAGCCCGTGAATCTTGCTGAAGGTGCGCAGCGCCACCAGGTTCGGGTGCCCGCCGAGCAGCGGCACGGCGCTGGTGTACTCGGGCCACTCGACGAACTCGAAGTAGGCCTCGTCGTGCACCACCAGCACCTCCGGCGGCACGGCGGCCAGGAAGTGCGTCAGGGCGTCGCGGCTGAACGCGGTGCCCGTGGGGTTGTCCGGATTGGCCAGGAACACCATCCGCGTGCGCGGGGTGAGGGCCTTCGCCATGGCCTCCAGGTCGTACTGGTAGCCCTCCCGCATGGGCACCTCCACGAAGGGCCGTCCATGGGCCTGCGCGGAGATGCGGTACGCGGAGAAGGAGCCCTGGCACAGGAGGAGCTCGTCCTCCGGCGTGGTGAAGGTGCGGATGAGCAGCTCGATGAGCTCGTTGGAGCCGCTGCCCAGCACCACCTGCTCCGGCTTCACGCCCACGTGCGCGGCCAGCTTGCGCACCAGGTGGAAGGACGTGGCGTCGGGGTACAGGTGCGCCGCGCCAGAGATGTTCCGCATGGCCTCCACGGCGCGCGGAGAGGGCCCCAGCGGGTTCTCGTTCGAGGCCAGCTTGATGACGCCCTTGAGGCCGAACTCCCGTTCGGTCTCCTCAATGGGCTTGCCGGGCACGTACGGCTTGAGCGTCTCAACGTGGGTGGGGACGAGCGGTCGCATGGTGTGAGGCCCTGATAGGAGGTTTCAGCGTCCGGAGAACACACCGAGCGCGCGAAACTTCGCGTACCGGTCCTGGACCAGTTCATCGGGTGACAGCTCGGCGAGCTGTCCCAGGTGCTTGCGCAGCGTCTTGCCCAGCGCCTCCGCCATCTTCGCGGGGTCGCGGTGGGCACCGCCGGCGGGCTCGACGATGGCCTCGTCGATGATCTTCATCTCCAGCAGGTCCTTCGCGGTGAGCCGCATCGCGTCCGCGGCCTTGTCCGCCTTGGCGGCGTCGCGGAACAGGATGGAGGCGCAGCCCTCCGGGGAGATGACGGAGTAGACGCTGTTCTGGAGCATCAGCACGCGGTTGCCCACGCCAATGGCC
>NZ_JAAIYB010000552.1 GCF_010894475.1 Myxococcus vastator | reverse complement strand
GCGCAGCTGCTCGTCCCGCGCCTGCGCCACCTGCCACACCGCGGCCACCTCCGCCGCCGCGGGCCCGGCCCACCCCGCCAGCTTCGCGAAGTTCCCCTGCTTCAGCGCCTTGCGCAGCTGGGTCAGCGCCTTCCACGCCGGGCCATGGAGGCCGCGCTGCGCTTGCTCGGTGCGCTGGTCCGCCAAGGCCACGGCCCGGCGCAGGCCGTCCTCCAGCTCCAGCAGCCGGTCCACGGCCAGCACCGCCTCGGGGCTGCCCAACTGCAGCACCTGCTTCACGGGAAAGCCCGCGCTGCGCAGCAAGAAGTGCTTCCACATGGCCCAGCCGTGCCTCAACGGGCGCAGATGGGCGGCATGCCCGGCAGCGGTGCTCATCGCGATGTCTCTCTCTCAAGGGGCCGCGGCGGGGATGCGCGGGCGCCCGGCAGTCACAGCAGGGAAAGGCGGTCCAGCACTCCCAACTCCCGCATCCGCCGCTCGGTGTACGGGCTGAGCAGCTCGCCCGGCGACCGCCCCTCCTTGATGCAGTCCCGAATCATCGTGGCCGAGATCTTCGGCAGGTCGCTCACGTCAATCCGGACACACGTCTCGCCGAGCTTCTTCCACGCCTCGGCCTTCGCGTCCTCGAACTCGTCCCGCTGCGGGGTGATGAAGACGCGGTCCGGCGGGAGGAGCTTCTTGTAGAGGTCCCACGCCAGGTCCAGCCGCCGCCCACCGCTGACGATGATGGGGGCCTCCGGCCCGAACTCGTGCTGGACGCTCTCCACCAGCAGCTGGTAGCGCATCCAGAAGGGCAGCGGGTTCTTCTCCGGCCGGTGGTGCGGGTCCACCACGGCCGTGAACTCGGGCACCGGCAAGGGGCCGCCCACCTCCGCCGAGGTCTCATTCGCGACGACGAACAGCCAGAGCCGCTCGCCGAGCTCCAGCAGCCGACGCATGTACGCCAGATGCCCGCGGTGGACCGGCTGGAAGCGGCCCTCCCAGATGACGTTCTTGTACTTCATGATGCCCCTCCCGCGCGGGGCCCCAGGCCCCACTCAATGAGCGTGTCCCTCACGTGCACCCCCAGCCGGTCCTGCGCCTCGATTGTCGTGGCGCCCAGGTGCGGCAGGAAGAACACCGGCAGGTCCGCGAACGCCTCGAAGCTCCGGCGGTCCGGCTCCACCGGATCAATCACCGCGCCCCGGATGCGGCCGGCCACCACCGCCTCGCGCAGGTCGGACATCTCGACCAGGTCATACCGCCCCAGGTTCACCAGGAACGGCCGGCGAGCCATCTTCCCGAAAGCCGCTCGGTTGAACATGTGCCGCGTGTCCGGCAGCAGGGGGACCTGGAGGCTGATGACGTCACTCTCGGCGAGCAGCCGCTCGTACGAGGTGGGCACCGCTCCGGACTCCGGGTGCACGCCCCCGCCCGAGCGGTTGCAGTACAGCATGCGGACGTCAAAGGACTTCAGCCGCAGCGCCAGCTGCTTGCCAATCCGCCCGAAGCCCACCAGCCCCACCGTCTTCCCGTAGAGCTCGTTCCCGAGGAGCGCGGCCTTCTTCCATTGCCCCTTCATCAAGGACGAGTGGCCCTCGTACAGGTTGCGCATCACGAACAGCATGGCGGCGACACCCAGCTCCGCCACGCTGGGCGTGCTCGCGTCCGGAAGGTTCGTGAAGCGGATGTCCCTGGCGGCGAATGTCTCCAGCGGCAGGTTGTCCACCCCGCTCCCGGCGCGGACGACCGCCTTCAGGCGCGGGGCCCCCGCCACCCACTCCGGCGTGAGGCGGAAGCGACTGCGGATGACGAGGACGTCCGCGGACCGCAGGCGCTCCCGCACCTCCGCCTCCGGCTGGGTGGGCAGGTAGCACACGTCGCCCACGTCCTCGATGGCGGAGACCGCCCCCGGGCTCAGCGGGTCGATGATGACAATCTGGAGCCTAGTCAAAGGCAATCTTTCTGCCTTCCCGATCGAAATCCAGCTTGCCGTCGTAGCCCCTGAACTCGCCAATGGACGGCCGCCGCCGGCAGCGGTGGGCCGGCTTGCAGATGACGATGGGAATGCGGCTCTTGGAGCCGCGGGTGAACTCGGCGGCGCAGGAGGCCCGCATCGCCTCGTAGAAGCTGAGCCCCCGGGTCGCGCCGACGGGGGTCGCCCCCAGGGTGATGCAGCCGATGATGGTCTCCCGGATGTCGATGCCCGTGTCCGTGTCACTGATGATGACGTCCACGGAGACGCCCGACCGCGCCCGCACGGCCTCGGCCAACTGCGCGGCCAGGCGGTTGTGGTTGTGGGCGCCCACCGTCGCCTGCTCGCCACGGGCCGGGTCCTCCAGGTACGAGTCCGCGAGGATGAGGTCCTTCTCATCCACCGGGCCGGAGACGAGCCGCTGCAGTTCGGCGAGCAGCCGGAGCCGGTCCTCCCGGCCCATCTTCTTCGGGTCCGTCTCGTAGATGTAGCGGTAGGGGACCAGGCGTCCCTGGGCGACCGGGAACGGCTTCTCCGCGACGACAACCACGTCCCCCTCCTCGAGCGAGGAGGCCGCGCACGCCTCGGCGATGGACTGGATGAGCGTGTCCACCCCTTGGTGGGTGGGCAGCTCCACCTTCACCGGGACAGTGCGCGAGGCAATCTGCCCGCTCGCCCCCATCGAGCCGAGCAGCCCCTTGAAGACGGCGTTGGTCGCCACCGCCAGGTTCCAGATCTTCTCGTCCATCAACTGCTCAAGCTCGCCCAGGTCCGGCGCCACGCTCGTGGACGACATCAGGAAGACGGGCTCGCCCGCCGCGACGTGCTGCCCCACCCCCACCAGCGGGCGGACGACGTTGCCCGCCAGCGGCGACGGATAGGTGAGCTCTCGCTCGCCAGCGCGGACCCGCATCAGCAGCTCTCCCGCGGCGATCCGCGGCTCAGGAGACACGTGCGTCACCTCGAACCGCGAGGCCGGGGCCCACGTCGCGGCCGGATCGAACTTCACGATCATGTTTGACATGTCACCTTTGCGTCCTGCTTCGCATCAGCCGACTCGCGGCGGATGTCCTCGTAGAGGAAGGAGAACATGGTGCGCAGCTGCTCCAGGTCCCTGTCCCTCAGGGGCGCCTCGTCCCCCTCCAGCGGGCCGTAGCACCGCTGCTCCCACGCCTTCAATATCTGGATCCGCTCGGCAGGAGAAAGCCCGCTCATCATGTCCTCTCAGGTCCCCGGCGAGACGCCCGCCGCGCCTAGTTTTCAGAAGAGGCCCCGAAGCGCTTCTCGTGCTCCACCAGCTCCGGCATGCCCTGGAGCGTGAAGATCTCCTCCATGCTGAGCATCTCCCCCTCGCTCTTCAGGGTGGAGCCCTCCCGCATGATGAGCTCGAAGGCCTTCCGGGTCGCCTGCACCGCGGCGCGCAGCCCCTGGTTGGCGTAGATGGCCATCTTGAAGCCCAGCGCCTCGAGCTGCTCGCGCCCCAGCGTGGGGAACTTCGTGGGCACCACCACGAGCGGCACCGGCACCTTCCAGCTCTTGGCGAACTCGACGATCTCCTTGCCGGACTTGTCCTTCGAATGGATGAGGATGGCGTCGGCCCCCGCCTCTCGGTAGGCGTAGGCCCGCTTCAGGGCCTCCTCCATCCCGAGCCCGGCGATGAGCGCCTCGGTCCGGGCAATGACCACGAAGTCCTGGGTCTGCTGGACGGCCTTGGCCGCCCGGAGCTTGTTGGTGAACTCCTGCATGGAGACGAGCACCTGCTCGCGCTCATCGAACGAGTTCAGCTTGGGATGGACCTTGTCCTCGATGCACACCGCGGCGATGCCGGCCGCCTCGTACTTGCGGACCATGCGCACCAGGTTGTGGACGTTGCCGAAGCCGGCGTCGCCGTCCGCGATGATGGGCAGATGCGTGGCCTCGTTCATGCTGATGGCCGCATCCAGGAAGTCGTTCATCGTCAGGATGCTGGCATCTGGGACGCAGTGCGCGGCGGAGATTCCAAACCCGCTCGCCCAGACCGCATCGAAGCCGGTCTCATGCGCCAGACGCGCGCTCAGCCCATCATGCGCTCCGGCCACCATCATCATCGACGGGCGCGCTAGCTTCTCCCGCAGGACTGCACTCTTGGACGGATTTCCCATAAGGAGCCTCAACTCTCGACAGCCGGAGAAGGGACACGCTCGCCCCGCTTCACAGACATTCGTTCGACCACGACGTCGAAGACCGCGGGATAGTCGACCTGCGCCAGCTCCTTCCTGGCAGCCCCTTCGCGCAGCATCTCCGCCGCCACGGGGAACATGGACAGGTGGGCCCCGGCCTCGGCGGCCAGCTGCTGGATGAGCCGGGCGTCCTTCTCCGCCAGCTCCAGCTTGAACCCCTCGCGGAAGTCGCCCTCCAGCAGCGTGCGCCGCAAGGTATTGTCGATGACGTAGCTGGACGCGGTTCCGTTCGACAGCACCCGGAACAGCAGCTCGCGATCCAGCGACAGCTTCTCCGCCAGGGACACCGCCTCCATCACCGTGAACGCGGTGCCCAGCGTCACCATGTTGTGGACGAGCTTGAGGGAGCTGGCGACCCCCACCGCGCCCGCGTAGATGGCGACGTCCACGAACAGGTCGAGGATGGGCTTGAGCCGCTGGAACACGGCATGCTCCCCGCCGACGATGACGCGCAGCCGCCGGTTGCGGACCGCGCGGACCCCGCCGGTCATCGGCGCCTCGAGATAGCTGGCGCCCGCCTCCGCGAACGCCTCCCCGAGCCGCCGCGTGAGCGCGGGGAGCGTGGTGGAGAAGTCGACGACGACCTTGTCCTTCGCGGCGCCAGTCCGGATGAGCTCGCTGGCGACCTCCTCCACCGCCTGCGGGTTCGGCAGGCACAGGAAGACAATCCCAGCAGTCCGGGCGACCGCCTCCGCCGACGGCGCACAGAGGTGCGCCAGGCCCTCCGCGCCCGCCTTGTCATGGATGGCGGCCAGCAGCCCCGCCGCCTGGAGGT
>NZ_JAAIYB010000551.1 GCF_010894475.1 Myxococcus vastator | reverse complement strand
CGCCCCGACAGCCGGGTGGCCCTGCTCCCCCGACTTTGGCGCTACGGCTGCGCGTTCTCCTTCAGCTTCTCCACCGCCATCAAGGTGATGGCCTTCACCAGCGCCCGCGCCCGGCGGCCTCCCGCCGTCTCACCATGCGGGTCCGCCTCCACCGCGTTCGCCAAGTCCGTGAAGCCCTGGCGCTCGCCCCTGCGGAGGTAGAGCTCGCCACGGTTGGCCAGCGCCACCGGGTTGCCGGGCTCACGCTCCAGCGCGGCGCTGTACTCGGCGATGGCGTCGTCCAGCTTGCCCAGCTTCTGGTACACGGTGCCCAACGCCGCCCGCGCCGCCGCGTCCTTCGGGTTTCCCTCCACCAGGCCTTCGAAGAGGATGCGGGCTTCCTCCAGACGTCCCGCCGCCGCCAGGTCACACCCCACCTGGGCAATGGCCTTCGCTTCCTCGAAGGTCATCCCCTCCACTTCGGCCCACGTCGCCTCGCCCCGGGCGAACGCCTTCAGGCCCTGCACCGCGCCGCGCTGCATCCGCATGGCCACCGCTCCCTCGTGTTTGATGATGCGTCCCATGACGGCTCAGGCGCTCCGCAGGTTGGAGATGGCCGTCTTCGCCATCTCGTGGAACTTCGAGGACATGTTGCTCATCAGGTCGAACATCGCCTTGCGCTTCTCCACCAGCCGCTGAAGGCGCAGCTCCAGTTCCTGCATGCTGCTCTCCAGCTTCGCGCCCGCCTTCCGGTCCGACTCACCGGTGCCCAGCGAGGCCCGCTGGTCGCGCACGTTCGCCATCTGCTCCATCACGTCGAGAATCTCCTCGTCCGTGTCGCTGGAGATGGACATCAGGATGGCTTGAATCTTGTCCTCGATGCTCATGTTGGGGTTGTCGACGATGCCCCGCACGCTCGACGAAGCGCCGCCCACCGGCCGGCTCCCGCCAGCGCCGCTCGCGGGCGGCGTTCCGGAGGACGCCTGCGCCGCGTCCGCCTGGCGCAGCGCCGCCGTGACATCCGGCCGGCCCACGATGCCGTCCCGCGGCCCCACGCCCGCGGCCATCTCCAGCCTGTCGTAATAGGCGGGGTGGTCCTTGAAGAACTGCGCGGCGCGCTTCAGCGTCGACGATGCCGCCGGGCTGCTCAGGATGGCGTCCAGGTTGTCGCGCGTGAGCACGTTGTCCCGGGCCCCCACCGCGGTGTCGAAGGTGTCCCAGTTCGCGCTCAGCACGCGCAAGGCGTCGTGATACTCGTGGAAGTCCGGGTCCAGCGGGTTCGCCGTCGAGGTCGGCGGGCTGCCCGGCACAGGCGTGGAGCCACCGCCGCCGGACGTGCCGCCAGTCCCGGGCACTGGCGTGCCACCACCGCCGGGCGTGCATCCAGGCGCCAGAGGCGTCGCGCCACCACTTCCAGGGCGCACGGGCCGGCCATACCGCGCGAACTCCGCGTCCACCGCCTTGAGCTCGCGCTGGAGGTCCTTCACCGAGAAGGTGTCGAGGTTGTACAGCGGCGAGAAGACGCCAATCCTCGCCAGCGGCCCCTGCCGGTCGAGCCGCTCGAAGAGGGCCGTGTTCTCCCCCATGAAGCGGGCCGCGTCCCGCAGCTGAGGTGACAGGCTGGAGTCCGTGGAGATGCGCTGCAGGTCCTTCTTCGACAGCGAGCCGCTCTTCGTGCCATCCAGCAGGTCCAACTGCTGGAAGTTCGCCTCCAGCACCTTCAGGGCGTCCGCGTAGTCGAGCATCTTCGGGTCCAACGGACTGCTGCCCGGATTCAGGATGGGCGACGAGGACGCGGAGGGCGCGTAGCCGTTGTCGGGCTTCGAGCTGCCCGAGGAGGACGCGTGGTACTCCGTCTTCGCGGGCGGGTTCTTCGTCAACTCCTGCGCCACGCCCATGGCGCCGCTGGCTGCCAGCATGACGTTGCCCGTCGCGGCCCCCGCCGCGGCCTTGATGGAGTTGGTGATGAGCGGCGGCAATCCCAGCGCGTTGCCCGCGAACTCCACCGCGGTGGACATGGGGCCAGCCAGCAGGTTGGCCGCACCTTTGAGGAAGTCGAGCATGAACCCTCTCGCGCGACGGGGTTGAAGTGGACGCCGCGCAGTCGTCCGCTGGACTGCAGCGGCGGTGCCGTCCGTGGGCGTGAGAGGCATCCAGCGAATTCCGACGGTTAGCGCCCACCGAGGTGGAGGCACGTCCCCAGGCGCGGACGGAGCGGTCCACGACGAAGGATTGCGGTTAAGTTCCGCGGCATGCGCACCATGGGCCTGGACCTGGGCACCAAAACCATTGGAGTGGCCGTCTCGGACGGCCTGGGCCTCACGGCCCAAGGCGTCACCACCGTTCGCCGCACGTCGCTCAAGGCGGACCTCGCGGCGCTGGCCACCGTCGTGAGCGAACACGAGGTGACCCACGTCGTGCTGGGCCTGCCGCTCAACATGGACGGGAGCGAGGGCCCGCGCGCCGAGGCGTCCCGGAAGTTCGCGGACACCCTGACCCAGTCGCTGGGGGTGACGGTGGAGCTATGGGACGAGCGGCTGTCGACCGTGGCCGCCACGCGGACCCTGCTCGAGGCTGACGTCAGCCGGGCCCGCCGCCGGGAGGTCATTGACCAGGTGGCGGCGCAGTTCATCCTCCAAGGGTGGCTGGATGCCCGCCGGCCGCCCGATACCGACTACCACCCCGACGACTACGACTCGGAGCCCTGAGCGGGCTGGAGGGCCCCTTCAGGTCCCCGCGCTACGGCTGACGCCGGTACACGTGGAGCGGCGCGGTGAAGCCATCCAGCTTCTGGTAGGCCACGCCGTCCAGCACCAGCGAGCGCTCCTCCAGCTTCACGCCCGCGTCCTTCGCCAGCGTTCCACCGTCGAAGCGGACCAGCACCTCCGGACGGGCCTCCCGCATGCGCTGGCGGAAGGTGTCCCAGCGAACGCGCGCCAGCCGCTCCTCGGGAAGGCCGGAGAAGAAGGCCAGCTGCAGATCCATGTAGTTCGGGTCGATGTCGAGCGCGGCGGCCCCCCCCTTGGCGGCGACTTCCGCCTTCAGGAACTTCGCCACCTGCATCAGCGCCACGGGATTCGTGGACGTGGGGCTGATGGGGCGCATCGTGGCCTGCAGCGGCCCGTCGGCACGGAACGTATAGAGGCCCATCGCCACCGGCATGACCACGGCGACCAGCGCCGTCACGCCCGCCAGGGCCTTGCGCAGCACGGGCCCTCCACGCGCCCCCACCAGCCCGGCGAAGCCGAAGGCCACGAAGACGGGGACCAGCGCGACCTGCGTCACCGTGAAGCGGCCCAGCGGAACGAAGGTCAGCAGCACCGCCGCCCGGAAGGTGAAGTAGGCAGCGGGAACCACCGCCGCGGCCACCAGCCAGCGCGTGTCCGGACGCGAGCGCCACGCGCGAACCATGCCCGTCATGCCCAGGAGCGCCACGAGGGGCGACAGCGTGAGCAGGGCGATGCCGGGCCAGAACCCCAGCTGCTGCAACCGCCAGCGCACGTTCGACCCCGCCCCCAGGGAGGCCTCCGCCCAGTTGCGGTGGAAGTCCTCCACCGCCACCACCGGGAAGAACGGGTTGCCGTGCATCAGCTCATTCCCCTGCATCCACAACAGGGGGAACGGCAGGCACACCAGGCCGAAGCCCACGGCCCGGGTCAGCGACACCACCTTGTCCTGGCTGCTGAAGCACAACGCCCCCGTGAGCAACGGGATGTACATCCACGCGTCGTAGCGCAGCGCGCATGCCAGGTTGAGCATCAACGCCGCCTGGAACAGGGGCAGGAAGCGGTTCTCATCCACGCCTTCCGCGTACAGGGCGAAGGTGGCCAGCATGAAGAAGAGGGACACCGCCTCGCTGCAGGCCGTGGTGGAGAACTGCATGTGCATGCCCCACGCGGCGAAGGACAGGCCGGCCACCACGCCCGCGCGCCAGCCGAAGAGCCGGCGCGTCAGCGCGAACAGCGGCACCACCGACAGCACGCCGAACAGCAGGCTCACCACGCGGCCCGCGACCTCCCGGTCGAACACCGACAGCGCCGCGCCCACCAGGTACATGTGCAGCGGACCGAACTGGTAGGCCCCGTCCCCGTAAGCGGTGATGAGGTGCGGCGCCCGCAGCCAGCGCTCCGCCAACTCCGTGCGCACCACCGCGTCACCGAAGAGGTTCTCGTTGACGAAGAACACGCCCAACCGCGGCACCAGGGCCGCCACCAGCAACAGCCCGACGAGCAGCCGGGTGCCTGGCTCGTGCTGAGGGGCAGGCACCGCCGACAGGCCAGGTGCGTGGGGAGGCGAAACGGAGAGGGGTGCGGGGGCAGTGGCCATGACGCGCGGCAGGATACGCAGGCACGGCCCAAAGCCAAGCCAACGCCCATTGTTCCCTTGCTCGGGGAGCGCGGCCGATTTCACGGTGCGCGAACCTGCTCCCCTCCCGAGCGCCAGGGGGCTGCAATCATTTCAGGGTGCGCCGGGGCCAAGGGGCTGCTGGACTCCAGCGTCACCCGCGTGCGGCGGACCACCTCCAGCCGCCGGGAGCCCCGCGCCCCCAGCTCGGCGCGCGACGTGTAGAGGACCTCCAGCCGCTCGGGGAACGGGCGGCTCAAGTCGAAGCGCAGCTCGCCCTCGGCCCTGGGGGTTGGAGGGCCGTCCGCTCCCTGGGCTTGGAGGAGGAAGCGCACCCGGCCGCGGGCCCCATCCAGCTCCACCAGTTCGTAGGTGACGACGGCCAGCCCTCCCTCCAGGGCTCGCGCCACGACCCAGCGGCCTCCCGTTCCCACGGGCGCTTCGGGAAACCGCGGGGTGACGAGCCAGTCCGAGGACAGCGCCGCCCGCACCAGGGTGCTCAAGGCCGCGGAAGCCCCGGGCCCCAGTGGCAGCCCCGCCTGAACCCGCGTCCCCCGGTCGGAGAGCACCACGGCTCCGTCCCGGCCACTCACCGCGCCCAGCTCCTCCGCCAACCGCCACGCGGGCTC
>NZ_JAAIYB010000550.1 GCF_010894475.1 Myxococcus vastator | reverse complement strand
GAGCGACGGGAGCCTGCGGGGCCGGGGCGGACGACGCCGGCTGCCCTCCGGTCGGGGCCGCGCTCTCGGGATTCTTGCACCCCGGGGCCGTCAGGACCGCGGCGGCCAGCAGGGGAACGACACGCTTCCAGCAGGAAAGGAGCACCCGGCCGGTCTTAGCGACGCGCGCGGGGCTTGTAAAGCAACGCCAGCCTTGGCAGGGAAGCGCCTGTTCATCATGCCCAGAGTCCTGCTGCTGCATACCGGGGGTACGCTCGGAATGGCCGGGGGCCGCCCGTCCGCCCTGAAGCCCGCGGCCTTCTTCAAGACACTCAAGGCCCGCGCGCCGGAGCTGTTCGAACTGGCCGACATCGAGCTGGAGCTGTTCAGCAACCTGGACAGCTCGGAGATGCAGCCGGAGCTCTGGAGCCGGATGGCCGCGCACCTCCATGCGCGCCTGCCCCACTTCGACGGGGCCGTGGTGACCCATGGCACGGACACGCTCGCCTACACCGCGAGCGCCCTCTCCTTCATGCTGCGCAACCCGCCCTGCCCCGTGGTGTTGACGGGCTCCCAGCGGCCGTTGGGCAAGATTCGCTCGGACGCGCGGCTCAACCTCATCGACGCGGTGCTGTCCGCGCTGCACGGCCCCCGCGAGGTCACCATCTGCTTCGACTCGCGTCTGTACCGGGGCAACCGGGCGCGCAAGGTGAAGGTCTCCGAGTACGACGCCTTCGACAGCCCCAACTTCCCCGTGCTGGGCACCCTGGGCGTGGACGCCAACTTCGAGCCGGGCCTCAAGCCCCGCGGCGCCTTCCGCCTCCATGAGCGGCTGGACCCCAAGGTCTTCCTCC
Organism: Myxococcus vastator; assembly: GCF_010894475.1. GTDB lineage: Bacteria > Myxococcota > Myxococcia > Myxococcales > Myxococcaceae > Myxococcus > Myxococcus vastator. The sequence goes on along the minus strand of NZ_JAAIYB010000550.1, from coordinate 4,131 downwards.
TCAAGGTGTACCCGGGGCTGGACCCGGCGCTGCCGCTCCAGTTGCTGCCGCACGTCCGGGGCCTGGTCCTGGAGGCCTATGGGGCAGGCAACTTCCCCATCGACCCGGAGCAGGGGCGCTCGCTCAAGCCCCTCTTCCTCCAGGCGCGGGAGCGAGGCGTCCCGGTGGTGGTGGTGAGCCAGGCGCACCGGAATGGCGTGGACCTCTCCTTGTATGAGTCCGGGGCGGCGGCGCTGGAGGCCGGGGCGATGGGCGGCGCGGACATGACGCCGTCGGCGGCCCTGGTGAAGCTGATGCAGGGGCTGGCCTACCACTCCGGCGCGTCCGGGGCCCTGGCGCGCTACATCCAGGGGCCGGTGGCCGGAGAATTGACCGTCGGGAGGCCGACAGTGGCCCCGGAGGCCCCCCGGAGGCCCCCGGCCACCCGGCGGCCCCGAGGAGAGTAGTGGAGAGTCGGGCAGTATGCTTGCCGCCGCGAAAAGGCGGCCCGTAAGATGGGTGCTGCGATGTCCGAGGAGAAAACTTCCGTCCATTCGATTTCGGACCTGCTGGGCAGCGCCCAGCAGCAGAGCGCCTATCTGATCGTCATCAGCGCCAAGTCCGCGGCGGGCATCGGGCGGATGTTCAAGCTGGACCGCTCCGAGGTCGTCCTGGGGCGCAGCTCCGAGGCGCAGTTCCAGGTCGAGGATGACGGCATCTCCCGCAAGCACGCCAAGGTGGTGGCGCTGGGAGACGGCCGGTTCCAACTGGTGGACCTGGCCAGCACCAACGGGACCTACCTCAACGGCCTGAAGGTCAACGCCGCCCCGCTCTACGACGGCGACAAGATCCAGATCGGCTCCAACACCGTCCTCAAGTTCTCCATCCAGGACGCGCTGGAGGAGCAGTACCAGCGCAGCATCTACGAGTCCGCCACGCGTGACGGCCTCACCCGCGTCTACAACAAGAAGTACTTCCTGGAGACGGTGCGCAAGGAGTTCAGCTACTGCCTGCGCCACCGGGTGCCGCTGTCGCTGGTCCTCTTCGACGTGGACCACTTCAAGAAGATCAACGACGCGTATGGCCACCCGGCCGGTGACTACGTGCTGACGCGCATCGCCCAGCGGGTGAGCGACACGGTGCGCACCGAGGACCTGCTCGCGCGCTACGGCGGCGAGGAGTTCGCGCTGATGCTGCGCGAGTCCGCCGAGGACCAGGCCCTGGCGTGCGCGGAGCGCTGCCGGTACGCCGTGGACAAGGCGGACTTCGTCTTCAGTGGCACGCCCATCAAGGTGACCATCAGCCTGGGCGTGGCCACGCTGCTGGACTCGGACTTCTCCCAGCCCGAGGACCTCATCGCCGCGGCGGACAAGTACCTGTACCGGGCCAAGCGCGCGGGCCGCAACCGCGTGGACGCGAAGGCCGTCAGCGGGCTCTGAGCTTCGGGCGCGGCCGCTCCCGCGCCTACGGGCCGAAGCCCAGCCGCCGCAGCGCCTCGCGCGACACGTGCTTCACATGGGAGTCCGGGTCGCGCGCCGCGGCGTCCGACAGCGCCGCCGCCGCCTGCGCGCCACCAATCCGGCCCAGTGCCATGGCCGCGGCCACCCGCACCGCGGACTCCGCGTCCTCCCGCAGGCACCCGGCCAGCGCCTTCACATGGGACGCGCGGCCAATCTGCTCCAGCGCCTCGGCGGCGGCGGTGCGCACCTCCGCATGGTCCGACGCCAGCAGCATCGCGGCGTCATCGCCCCGGGACGTCTGCCGCTGAAGCGTCAGCAGCTCCAGCGCGGCGCTCACCACCTCGGGAGCCCCATCCCTCAGCGCACGCGAGGTGGCCTCCGGCACGCCCGGCTGCCGCGTCGTCAAACCGCTCAAGGCCCGCACGGCCCCCGCGCGAAGCAGCGGCTGCGCATCCGTCAGGAACGACTCCACCGAAGACACCCGGTCCCGAGCCCCCTCGCTACAGTCCGCCAGCTGTGCCAGCGCGGCCCCTCGGACGGATGCGGCCAGCGCCTGGTCCCGGGCCGTCCCCAGGAAGAAGGCCGCACACCCCTTCTCCCGCGCCATGGCCTCCAGCCACGGCCGCGCGTGGGTCGCGTTACTCGACTCGATGTGCCGCTCCGCCACCGTTCGCAGCGGGGCGCCTTCCGCCTCGGCCAGCGCCCGCGCGGCGTCCCGGCGCACCCACCGGTCCGGATCGCCGAGCGCCCGCTCCAGCTCCCGCATCGCCAGCGGCCCGTACACCCGCAGCGACTCCACCGCGCGCCGACGCTGGAGGGGGTCCGCCACGGTCAGCGCCGGCTGCATCGCCTCCAGCTCCTTCGAATACACGGCGAAGAGCCGGTTGATGCGCGCCTCTTCCGCGGGCTTCGCTTCATCCAGCAGCATCCGCCCCACCGACGTCCGGCTGCGCCCGGCCACCGCCTTGAGCGCGCTGGCGCTGACCGCATCCACGCTCTCCGGCCGCGTCGCCATGGCGTCCAGGACGACGCGCGCGGGCTTGCGGCCCAGGAACCCGGCCAGATGGGCCAGCGCCGAGCTCCGGACCGCCAGGTCCTCCGCGTACAGCTCCAACTCCAGCTCCTCGCGAATGGCCGCCCGGCGCCCCCACACGCGCGCCGCGGCGTTGGCGCCCCGAGGCCCCGCCTCCCGCAGGAACCTCGCGGAGGAAGCCCCGGCCGCCGCCGCGGCGCGAGCCGCCGTCAGACATGCATTCAGGTTGGACGACACCGGCTCCGCCAGGACCCAGTCCACCAGCGCCCGGCGCTCCGTGACACCCTGACGTTTGGCCTCCGCGCGCACCGCCGCCCACCGTACCCGCCAGTCCGGATCCTTCATGGCGGAGACGAGCGGCGCGCGGGGAATGGGCCGCTGCCCCGCCAGGCCCTGCACCCAGGAGTCCACCTGACCGCCCGGCAGGCAGCTGCCACAGGTCCGAGCGCGCAAGGCCGCGTCCGTTACGTGCCGCTGGCAGGACATCCAGCATTCACGGGTTGGCGTCCCCCCCTGCTGCTGGCCAGTCATCAGGAGTACCACCAGGAGGAGGGCTGGGCTCACGAGGCGGACAGTGTAGTCCATCCCACCTGGCGTTTTCGTCCAGCGGCCTTGCGTTTTCCGGCTCAGTGGGTCATACCCGCTGCCCCTTTTGATCTACACCCACATCTACGTACGGCGGAAGGAGGTGACTGCATGCCCGGTATCCGAGTGAAGGAAGGAGAGTCCATCGAGAGCGCTCTCAAGCGTTTCAAGAAGGCCACCGAGAAGGCTGGAATCCTTTCCGAGATCCGTAAGCGCGAGCACTACGAGAAGCCTTCCGTGAAGCGGAAGAAGAAGGCCCTCGCCGCCAAGAAGCGCGCTGTGAAGAAGGCCCGCAAGTCGTTCTAGGCGCGTGCCTCGCGCGAGGAGCCGGGGCCCCACCGCTGTCAGGTGCCCTGGCTCCCGCCGTCGAAGTCCCCCTGAACAACGTCTCACCCTCCGGAGTTGCGACCATGGCCACCCTGAAGGAGCGGATCGACGCGGACCTGAAGGACGCGATGCGGTCCAAGAACGAGCTGACGCTCAGCGTGCTGCGGATGCTCAAGAGCGCGGTGAAGTACAAGGAAGTGGAGCCCGGCGCCGCCGTCCTGGATGACGCGGGAATCCTCACCGTCATCGCCGGCCTCATCAAGCAGCGCCGCGACTCCGTGGAGCAGTTCAAGACGGGCGGCCGCCCGGAGCTGGCGGAGAAGGAAGAGGCTGAAATCAGCATCCTCCAGAACTACCTGCCCAAGCAGCTGACCGCCGACGAGCTGGCCGCCGAGGTCCGCACCGCCATCGCCGAAACCGGCGCCAAGGGACCCAAGGACATGGGCACGGTGATGAAGAACCTCAACGCCAGGATTCACGGCAAGGCGGAAGGCCGCGCCATCTCCGACGCCGTGAAGGCGGAGCTCGCGAAGCTCTCCTGAGCCGTCCACCGTTCTGGGGTCAGCGCTGGCGCTGTCGGGAAACCGGCGGCGCCTTTGCATTGAAGGGCTGGACAGGGATGCGGAAACTTGCTCCCTCGGCCCCCCGTCATTAAGTGCCTGGGTCAGTCCCGCCGCGGCGCCCGCTCACCCCAGCGGAAAATCGCGTGCAGGGGCCTCAGGAGTCCACACCATGTCGCAACCACCC
>NZ_JAAIYB010000054.1 GCF_010894475.1 Myxococcus vastator | reverse complement strand
GGGGTGACCTGGGGCTCGGCGCTCGTGCCGGACGCCGGCGTCGCGGCGGTGGCGGGCGGGTTCGCCGTCCCGGCCGCCTTCTCCGCGGCCTGCATCTGGGCCTGCTGCTGCTTCTGCAGCTCCTCCATCTGCTTCGCCTGCTCCTCGGCGAACGCGGCCTCGCGCTTGGCGTTGACGATGACCTCCACCTCGCGCAGCAGGGCGAACACGGGGGCCTCTGCGGGCAGCGCCACCTCACCGCCGGCCATGGCGATGTACTTGCGGTACAGCTCCGAGGCGCGCTCGGGCGCGTCCTTCACCTTGTGGAGGATGATGGCGCGGTTGAGGTTCACCGCCGCCAGCTCGGGGTCGAGCTTCTCCGCCTCGTCGTACTCCTGCATGGCCTTGTCGAACTGGCCCATGCCCTTGTAGGTGACGCCCAGGTTCAGGTGCGCGGCGGCATTCTTCCCGTCCGCCTGGAGGATGCGGCGCAGGTGCTGCTCGGCCGCCGGGAAGTTCTCCGAGGACAGCGCCAGCTGCGCCAGCTCCACGTGCGCCGGCACGTAGTCCTCGCGCACCTCCAGCGCCTTCTTGAAGGACAGGCGCGCCTCGTCCACATCCCGCTCCTGCAGGAGGATGAGGCCCACCGAATGGTGGAGCTCCGGGTCCGCAGCGTCCAGCTTCACGCCGCGCAGGGCCACCAGCTTTGCCATGGCAAGCTGCTTGCGGTCCAGGTAGCTGCGGATCATCACCTTCAGCGCGGTGGTGGACTGCGGGTCGCGCATCAGCGCGGCGCGCGTCAGGTCCATGGCCTTGGTGTGGTCCCCCTGCTGCCGGTAGATCTCCGCCAGCCGCGCGCGGGACTGCGCGTCATCCGGGTAGCGCTGGAGCACCTCCTGGTACAGCGCCACCGCGCCGGCGACGTTGCCCGCGTTCTGCTCCATCACCGCCAGGTTCTCCGACGCCTGCCGCAGCGAGGGCTTCTTCGTGAGCGCCGTCTTGTAGTGGTTGCGCGCCTCGGTGAGCTTGCCCTGACGCTCGGCGAGCACCCCCAGGTTGTAGTCGGCCTCGGCGAGGTTCCCGTCCGCCTCCAGCGCGGACTGGAACTTCCGCTCCAGCGACGGATAGTCGATGGCATTGGCCTTCTTCTGCGTGTCGAACGCCTTGAGCGCGTCCTCGAAGCGGGCCTTGGCCGTGTTGGAGATGGGCGGCGGGGCGTCCGACTTGCCGGCGTTCGGAGCCCCCGTCTTGGCCGAGGCGGGGCCGGTGGCCTTGGAGGAAGTACAACCAGCGGCGGCCAGCGAGACAGCCGCCAACAGGGGGAACAGGCGCATGGTGCGGGTCGTCCGGTTCATTAGAGGAAATCCTCCGGCTCCTCGTCATTCCCGCCCTGCTTCGCGGGAGTGGCGCCGTTGGTGGTGTCCGCCGGGCGGGCGTCCACCTGAGTCTCGGTCTGCGAGCGCAGCTGCGCGGTGAGGTCCGTCAGGTCCTCCTGCAGCGTCTCCGCCCGGGCCTGCTGCGCGTCCGCGGCCTTGGGCGCCGGCGGCGGCACGTCCTGGATGTGGGCCAGCAGGTCGCCGCCAATGAGCTGCACGCGGCCCTTCAGCGCCACCTTCTCCTCGGGCATGTCGGGGTAGCGGTCCGGCTGGTACGTGGTGCGCAGCAGCTTCAGGCTCTCCGCGGCGCAGTCGTTGTAGACGTCCAGCTCGCGGCTCTTGGCCACCGTGGCGGAGAACGCCTCGGTCGCCTTGTCCTTGAGCGGCTGCGCCTGGTTGGCGAACTCGTCGCGCAGCGCCTGCTCCGACTCCTCGTCCAGGCCGCGCGGCATGGGCGCGTTGGTGAGGCGGTCGGCGAAGTGGTCATACGCCAGACCAATGCGGTGCAGCGCGCAGATGGCGGGCTCGGGCGCGCCCAGCGTCACCGTCTGCACGTACTTCTTCTCCACCACCTGGAGCGCGCGGCTCTTGTCCTGGATGCTCGCCTTGAAGCGGTTGGGTGACGGCGGCACGCCCCAGTACAGCTTCAGGCGCCGGTACTCGTTCCAGTCCAGGTCCACCGACAGGAACTGCGCCTGCGCGGCCGTGGCGAGCGCCGGCTTCTCCAGCGAGCCCTGCACGCGGCGGGGCAGCTGGTCGAAGTGCTCGTAGATGCGCTTGTACATGCGGGACACGTCCCGCGACCTGCCCATCTTCTTGTACAGGGCGACGATGCGGCCCTCTGCGGCCAGATACCGGCTGGGGGAGCGCATGTTGTCGCGCTCGTACTGCTCCAGCATCTTGATGGCCTTGAACGCCGCGCCGCTCTTGCCCGTCAGGTCGATGATGGACAGGCGGATTTCGTCCGCGTCCTTGGCGCGCGGCCACAGCGTCAGGTAGTGCTCGCGGTTGCGCAGCGCGGCCTTCACCTGGCCCAGGCCCTCGCGGTAGGTGGCGGCGTTGAAGAGCGCCACCTGCGCCTTGGACTCGTCCCACTTCTGCACCACCGCGGGCTTGTCGTCCGCCGCGCCCCTGCGCTTCTTGCCTCGGCGTGCCCGGGCGTTGCCCTTCTCCCCCAGGCTGCGCTCGTAGCCGCGCACGTAGGCCTCGTACGTCGTCGCCGCGTCCTCGAAGTCGCCAATGGCCTCCAGCGCCTCCGCGTTCGCGTAGATGGAGTCCGGCACGTGCTTGGAGCGCGGGTACTCGGCGAACAGGCGCTTGCGCACCTCGATGGCCTTGTCCAGGCGCTTGGCCTTGTAGTAGTCGACCGACGCGTTGTAGAGCGCCAGGTCGGCGATCTCCGTCTGCGGGAAGTCCTTCACGAAGGCGAGGTACGCCTCGGCGGCCTTCTCGAACTCCTTCTTCTCCTCCAGCTGGCTGACGAGCTTGAAGGACGACTGCTCGATGAGCTTCGCCAGGTCGTCACGGAACTTGCCCACCGCCAGCTTGTCGTTGGCATAGAAGCGGCGCGCCCACTCGTTCACCTTCGCGTAGTCCTGGAGCAGGTGGTACGAGTCCAGGATGAGGTTGGCGGAGATCTCCGCCGCGCGCTCGCCGTTCTCGAACTTGTACTCGGGGTAGCCGAGCGCGATCTCGCTGAAGCGCAGCACCGCCTCGTCGAAGTGGTTGTGGCGGTAGTAGATGTTGGCCGCCTTGAAGGCGATCTCCACCCGCTTCTCCCCCTTGGGCACGTACTTGAGGTAGCGCTCGCACGCGTCGAGCAGCGCCTTCTTCAGCGTGGGGATGGCGGCCTTCTTGGTGATGTCCGAGCCCACCGCCTCGCCCTTGCCCTCGCCCCGCGCCTCGCCCGCCTTGACGACCTCGTCGTAGGCCAGCACCGCGTTGTAGGCGGCGTTCTGCAGCCACTTGCCCGGCTTGCCCGGCTTGGGCTTGCCCTTGTCGTCCTTGGCCTCCAGCACCTTGGCGTCCTGGAGCACGACGAGCGTGTAGTTGGCGGCGGCCTTGTCGAACTTCTGCAGGTTGTCGTTGAGCAGCTCGGCCCAGAAGAAGCGCAGGTCATACGCCTTGGGGTTCTCCGGGAAGAGCGTGAGGTAGTCGCTGTACACCGCGTCCGCGTAGCGGAACGTCTCCTCGTTGCGCGTCTTCTTGCCCTCGTTGTGCCAGGTGACGGCGAGGTTGGACAGCGTGCGCTCGGACAGCTCCTTCGCCTCCGCCAGCAGCTTCTTGTCCTTGTCCTCCTTGATGACGCCGGAGCCCTCGACCTCCTTCATGATCTTCACGAGCCGGCGCACCTGGACCACGGTGCGCTCCTTGTTGCCCATGCGGAGGATGCAGTCGACGATGCGGCCCTGGAAGCCAGGCGCCTCGGGGGACAGCGGCTTCTCCTTGATGAGGCCGTTGTAGGTGATGGCCGCCTCGCGGTCCTTGCCATCGCCGTAGTACAGGTTGGCCAGCTGCTTCAGCATCGTGAAGCGGTCTTCCGGGTTGGTGGCCACCTTGCCGAACTCCGCCCGGGCCTGCCCCACGTCCCCCTCGTGCGCGAACGCCCGCACGTAGTCGGTGCGCGCCTCGCGCAGCAGCGAGCCGCGGCCGCTCTTGCCGCCGTCCTTCTCCACGGCGTTGGCCCCGGCCAGCTCGCCGTAGAGCACCACCGTCTTGAACTTGTCCTTGGCCGACTCGAAGTCGCCCATGTTGTAGTGGCACCAGCCCTGCTTGTAGAGGGCGAAGGCGTACACCTGGTTCTCGGGGAACTCGGAGGCCTTCTTGTACGCCGCCAGCGCCTTCTCCAGCTCCGGGCGCTTCCCCTTGGAGTTGTTGAAGTAGTACTCGCCGAAGGCGAAGTAGGCGTCCGGGATGAACTTGGACTTCGGGTGCTTCTCCACCAGGCGCTTGAAGGCCACCAGCGCCTTGCGGTCCTGGCCGTCCTCCATGAGGTACTGGCCCAGGAAGAAGAGCACCTCGTCGGTGCGCTCGAAGGCCGGGTACTCCTGGACGATCTTCGTGTACTGCTCCACCGCGAGCTTGCCGTACTCCTTCTGCTTCGCGATGAACTCCGCCTTCTCCGCCTTGGCCCGCTTCTGGCCCGCGGCGTCGTTGCGGTTCATGGCCTGGATGAGGTCGTCATCCTTCCGGTTGGCCTCGAAGAAGAAGAACTTGGACTCCTCCCAGTAGAACTCGCCCAGGCGGAACAGGAGGCTGGGGGCCTCCTTCGGATCCGGCGACAGGGAGATGATCTTCTTCAGCGACTGGATCTGCTCGCGCCGCTTGGAGGCCACCTGCAGCTCGACGCCCAGCCGGAACTGGTCGTACTGGAGCGCGGGAGCGACCTCTTCTTTCTTCTTTTCACGGGTGATGTCGCCAGCCAGGGACTTGTCCACCGCGGTGGCGGACTTCCGGCCGAGATCGGCATCGCGCGGGGCTTTCTTCTCCTGGGCGGCGGAGGCCGTGGCCAGGAGGACGAGGCAGACGAGAAGCGAACGGCGCATGGTCTTCCTAGGAGAGGGGCACCGGCGTCCCCGGTTGCCTGCCTGGTAGGCAAGTGTCCGGGAATCTTCGGGAATTTCCATTCGGGGACCCTCACTATGCGCGGTTTCCGCGCGGCGGGTCAACACTGACTGGCCGCCTGCTTTCCTCGGGGAGCGTCGGTTCAAAATCTTCCAGATCCGCTGTGAGAATCGGCGCCGTGGCGTTGCCGTGTCGGACCTGCCAGGTATGGGGGAACGGACGGTCGGTTGCCCGGCCTCCCCGCACTGGAGTACGCGTCGGATCATGAGTCTCCTCCCCGAAAGCGCCAGCTTCGAAGAGCTGGTGCAGGACTACTTCCTCGCGGTGCGTGGCGCGGGGCTGATGCTCTCCGCGCTGGACACCGAGCTTTTGACGACCTGGGCCCGGGAAGGCGTTCCCTTCGAGGTGGTGGCGCGCGGCATCTCCCGCTCGGCGGAGAAGGCCCTCTGGGACGCGCGGCCCGGAGAGCCGGTGCTGCGCTCGCTGCGCGCGTGCCGGCGGCAGGTGGAGTCGGAGATCAAGAAGTACCGGGAGTTGGCGGCGGGCGCGGGTGAGGAACCCTCCTCCTCCGCCCCCAGGCGCAAGCGGGCCCGCTCCTGGGAGGAGACGCGGCACGCGCGGCTGTGCGCGGCGCTCGAGGACCTGGCGGGGCGGAACGAAGCCCTGTCGCACCGTGTGCGAAACCTGCGCATCACCGTCCTGGCGCATGTCCCGGAAGAGCCGGCGGCCATGGACGCCCAGGAAGTGCTGGCGTTCCTGCTGGTGCTGCGCACCCTGCCCTTCCTGGACAGGTGCGCCCTGTGGCGTGAGGCCCTGGCGGCGTCCGCGGAGCAACAGGTGATGTCCCCGCGCGCCCGCAAGGTGTCCCGGCGCTTCCGGGTGCTGGCGACGGTGCGGCGGCGGCTGGGCGTGAAGGAGCTGTAGGTGGGACGAAACGCCTGGCCGCCCGTTCAGTGAACTAACGGCCAAGGGGAGGCTCTGGTATGGCGGAGCGTGAGATGGCTCCAAAGGCGAATGGCGAGGCGTGTGGTGTGTGCGGCGGGCGGACCTATGTCATCGAGCGCCGTGGGGAGCAGGCCCATGCGCGCATCTGCGCGTGCTCCGAGCACTGCTCGGTGTGCGGCGGGCGCGGGCACGTGCTGGTCGAGCGTGAGGGGGAGTTCAGCCAGAAGATGGGCCCTCGCCGCTACGAGGTGATGGAGACGTGCGTGTGCACGCAGCGGCGGAAGCGGGTCGCGCGCTTCAACGAGGTGGGCCTGCCCGCCGTCGTGTCCCACGCGAGCTTCGACAACTACCGGGCCTTCAACGAGGCGCAGGACCGGGGCCGCGGCGTGGCGCTGCACTTCGCCCACCAGTACGTGAAGGGCGGCCCGTCCAAGGGCTTCATCCTCAGCGGGCCGGTGGGCACGGGGAAGACGCACCTGATGGCGGCCACCCTGGCGCACCTGGTGCTGGAGCTGGGCGTGCGCGGGCGCTACGTCGAAATCTCCCTGCTCTACGCCACCATCCGGCGCGGCTTCCAGGAGGGCAAGAGCGGCGGAGAAATCATCGGGCCCCTGTCGGAGGTGGAGGTGCTGGCCATCGACGAGCTGGGCAAGGGCCGCGGGAGCCCCTTCGAGATGGAGACGCTCGATGAGCTGATTGCCCGCCGCTACAACGCGGGCCGCACCACGCTCTTCGCGACGAACTACTCCCTGGAGCCGGAGAAGCGCGCTACGCGCAGCGCGGCGCCGTCGGGCTACCGCACCACCGAGGACTCGCGCGGCGCGGCTCGCGAGGCGGAGCTGCTGCGAGAGCGCGTGGGCGAGCGCATCTACAGCCGGCTGTGCGAGCTGTGCACCTTCGTGGAGCTGCCGAAGGACACGCCGGACCGGCGCCGCACCCGGCAGGAGATGGACGCGCCCATGCACCATTCGCTGGGCGGCGGGCGCACACCGGGACGGTAGTCACGCCGCGCCGGGCGTCCGCCTCCGCCGTCCCGCTCGACGGCCGGCGGAGGCTTCACGCATCCTGTGTCCATGACTGACGCCATCCTCGTCCTCGTCACCGCCCCCACCTCGGACCAGGCCGCCGAGCTGGCTCGCGCGCTGGTGGAAGCGCAGCTCGCCGCGTGCGGCAACATCGTCCCCGGCCTGCGCTCCATCTACCGGTGGGAGGGGAAGGTGCACGACGAGCCCGAGGTCCTGCTCATCCTCAAGACGCGCGCGGCCCTCTTCGAGCCGCTGCGCGCGCGCATCGTCGAGCTGCACCCCTACGACGTTCCGGAGGTGCTGCGCGTGGACATCGCGGAGGGGCACGCGCCGTACCTCTCCTGGATTCTGGGCAGCACCCGCGCCCCGGACTGAGCGCCCGCTCCCCTGCTCTACTGACGGACACAGCCAGCGCTCCGCCCGTGGCTGGAGCAGTGAAATACGGCGCGGCGAAAGGAGCGTTGTGGGCTCGCCCTCTTCCCCCAGGAGCCGACCCCCATGTCCCGACTGCGCAGTTTGTGCCTCCTCGGACTCATGTCCGTGGGTGGCGTCGCCTGCTCCAACGGCGCGCAGGCCCCCGCTCCGGCCTCCGATTCGAGCCGCCTGCCCAGCTATCCGGGCTCGCGGCAGCCCTCGGCCCCCCCTGTGCCGACGCCCACGCCGCAGAACGACGACGACGGCGTCTCCGGCCACGACAGCGACGACGAGGACGACCCGCCCGTCGCGGAGCAGCCGCCTCCCGTCCCCGGGCCGCAGACCCCGGAGCCGCCCGCCTACGTGAAGGAGTGGTACGTCAGCCCGTCCGGGGATGACTCGGCGAAGGGCTCACGTGAAGACCCGCTGCGCACCATCTCCAAGGCCCTGACGCTGGTGGGCCCGGGGGAAATCATCCGCGTCCAGAAGGGCACCTACGCAGAGAAGCTCGTCATCAACGCCAGCGCCAAGGCCGGCACCGCCGAGGCCCCCATCACCCTGCGCGGCGAGGACTCGCCCAAGGTCGTTCCCACCGGCAGCGGCTGGTTCATGGCCCACGTGCAGCGGCCCCACTGGCGCATCGAGGGCTTCGAGTTCGACGTCCGAGGTCAGCGCCAGGTCGCCGTGACGTTCTCTGGAAACACCACCGGCACCGTGCTCGCGGACAACGAGCTGCACCACGGCGCGTTCGGCAGCGGCATCAGCACCGACGCGGGCGCCAACGGCATCACCATCGAGAACAACCACATCCACCACTTCGCGCGGGGCGACGACGACTCGCACGGCGTCGTCATCGCGCCCACGTCGGTGGACATCACCGTGCGGGGCAACGACATCCACGACAACTCGGGTGACTCGGTGCAGTGCCTGGGCCCCGAGGGCTTCAGCAACAACGCCCCGGCGCGCGGCGTCCTCATCGAGGACAACGACATGTACGACAACCGGGAGAACGCGGTGGACCTCAAGACGTGCCACGACATCGTCGTGCGCGGCAACCGCATGTACGGCTTCGAGAAGTCCACCTCGTCCCGTGGCGAGGCCGTGGTGGTGCACTACTCGGCGCGCAACGTCGTCATCGAGGACAACGACATCTCGGACGCGTCGCTGGGCATCGCCGTGGGTGGCAACCGCGTGGGCGCGCCGCCCACCAACGTCTCCATCCGCCGCAACCGCATCCACGACCTGAAGACGCCCGAAGGCTCCGGCATCCGCATCGAGAACGGCAGCGACGTGCGCGTGCTGCACAACACGGTGGTGGGGACGGACGGCTTCGCCTTCGTGGTGGGCCACGGCACCGGTGGGCCGTCCACCAACATCGCGGTGCGCAACAACGTGTTCGCCACGCGCAACGCCGTCAGCATGGGCCTGGCCGCCCCCGGCCTCAGCATGACGTCCAACCTCTACCTGGCCGGCGCCGCGTTCAACACGGGCATCTTCGTCGCCCCGCAGAGCGACTGGGAGGGCAGCACGCTGGCCCACTGGCTGTCGAACGGCGTGGAGCTGGACTCGGATGAGAGCGGCGAGCCGCTGGTGGACCTGGACCTGCTGATGCCCGGCGAGCGCGCGGTGGACCGGGGCATGGACCTGGGGCTGCCCTACTGCGGCGCCGCGCCGGACATCGGCGCGGTGGAGTCGGACTGCCCCGAGGCCGCCACCGCCGCGCTCATGGAGTAATCGCGCGCACCAGCGAATTGCCGGCGTCCGCCACGTAGAGGCGGCCGTCCGGCCCCACCGTCAGGCCGGCCGGGAGGACGAGCTCCGCCTTGTCCCCCGGCCCGTCCGCGTGGCCATGGCGCCCGCTGCCGGCAAGCGTCGTCACCTTGCGCGCGCTGCCGTCCGCGTTCAGGACGACGCGGCGCACGCGGTAGTTGCCCGGGTCCGCCACCGCGAGCGAGCCATCCTTCAGCACCGCGATGCCCAGGTACGGCAGGAACTGGGACGACTCCGGCGCGCCGTCACGGAAGCCCGGCGTCGTGCCCGCCACCACCGACGTGAGGCCGTCGCGGACGCGCACCACCCGGGACATGCCGGACTCGACGACGAACAGCGTGTCCCCATCCGCGCTCACCGCCACGCCCGAGGGCCGGTAGAGCCAGTCACCCTGCAGCGTCGTCACCGGGTGGCCCTCCGCCACCAGGTCGATGCGGCGAATCACGCCGTTGTTCATGTCCGCCACCAGCAGCGCGGTGCCATCCGGCGTCACCGCCAGGCCCGTGGGCTGGTTGAAGGCCGCCTGCTTCGCGGGGCCGTCCATCAGCCCCGGCGTCCCGCCCGCGAACACCTCCACCTTCCCTTCCGGGTCGATGCGGCGGATGACGTAGTGGTCGGTATCGGCCACGTACACGTTGCCCGCGGCGTCCGCGGCGATGCCCAGGGGGCCATTGAGGCCAGAGGCCACCGTCTTCACCTCGCCCGCCGGCGTCACGCGCTTCACCGCGTTGCCCAGGCCGTCCGCCACCACCAGGCTCCCATCCGGCAGCAGGGCCACCGCCGTGGGCGCCCCCAGCGAGCTGCCCGCCACGGGGACACCGGCGCGGACACGCTGCCCGGGGACGCCCGCCACCGTGCGGACCTCGGCCGCGGCGGGCCCCTGGGGGCCTGACACGTTCTGCCGCTCGAAGCGCACCAGCGTGTCGGGCACCGGCCGGCCCAGCGCCTTGTAGAGCACGTTCGCGACGATGCGGGCCGCGCGCGGGTCCGCCATGTCCTCGGAGGCCAGCGTGCGCACGAAGTCGATGCCTCCGGAGGAGAAGATGTAGGCGCTACCCTGCTTGCGCAGCACCATGTGGCCGAAGCCGAAGGCGCCCTGGAGCGACAGCAGCGGGGACTCGGCGAGCACCTCCAGGCCCTCCGGCGAGCTGCCATTGCTCACCAGCTGGTCCACTTCGTAGCCGTTGGCCATCCACAGCGTGTCACCGGCCTTCAGCCCCGAGCCCGCCAGCGCCCAGTGCCCCGGGTTGGTGATGACGGCGGGGAAGCCGAACTGGTGCCAGCGGGCGGTGAACTGCACGCCCAGGAGCGCGTTCTCCGGACGGCCCACGACGCGCTCGCGGAACTTCACCGTGCGCTGGGCGCCCGTGTACGGGTCGTTCGCGTGGCCCTTGTAGCAGGCGATGATGCGCCGCGGACGGCCGTCCTGGGACGGCTCCATCTGCACCTGCCAGTACGCATTGTTCGCGCCCAGGTTGAGCAGCGACCGGCCCTCCGCCACCGCCCGGTCCGCGTGCGCGCGGATGCGCGGGCTCCAGTACTCGTCGTGGCCCGACATGAAGAAGGCCTTGGCGCCGGCCAGGAAGTCGTAGCTGGCGTCCAGGTCCTCGTCGGTGAAGTAGCCCACGTCCAGGTCCTGCGACTCCAACCACTGCACCAGGCTCAGGTCGTCCGTCAGCAGGTGGCCGCTGCCATGGCCCCGGTAGTTGGGCCGGTCATAGGACACCCGGAAGGCGCGGCTGACGCCGTGCTCGCGCATCACCCGGTCGCGGTCGTCATAGAGGCTGGTGCCGCCCCAGGTGTTGTAGGCGGCCCAGGTGGCGGTGGGGATGAGGACGGCCACCTCGGCGCGCGGGTTCGCGTCCCGCACGAAGAAGGGCACGTAGCGCTGGTGGTTGTCCTCGCGCACCAGCTTCACCACGTACACGCCGCGCACCCAGTCTTCACCGACGGGAATCTCCAGCGTGGGCGCCCAGCGGCAGGCGACCACGCCCGTGGCGCGGTCCGCGGGACAGTCGCCCTGGCGCACGCCGGGCACCGGGCCACCGCGTGCCAGCTCGCGAGCGCCCGCGCCGCCGTAGTGCCCCATCCGGTACACGTACCAGCGGAAGCTCCGGGCCTCGGACACCGACACCGCGACGCGCAGCGTCTCGCCCTGCGTCAGCGTGGCCTTCAGCGCGTAGCCTTCGATTTCGCGGCTGTGGGCGTTGCGGGTGATGCGCCACGCCGTGGTGCCCGGGCGGCGGTTCTCCTCGCGCACGGCGTCCGCGTCTCGCGGCGGCGGCTCCACCGGGCCCGCGTCGGGAGGCTCGGGCTCTTCGGGGCCGGCGTCCGGCACACCCGCGTCAATGAGCCCCGGATGCGGCGCACCCTCCCCGCCGTCGTAGCCGTCGTTCAGCGGAGGCGTGTCGTGTTTGTCACCCGGAATCACCGGGCGCACGGCCGCCTCCTCACAGCCACTGCCACCGAACACGAGCGCAAGCCCGCACACCCAGCCCGCCCAACGGCCTGCTTGAGCCATCCCGTTCCTCCACGCCACGGCTATTGGACCGGAGGGTAGGCACGAACACCCGGGAGGGAAGCGGGTGCCCTCCTGGAGCAATGAATTGGGATGGATCACCCGGACAAACGCCCAGGGTGGGAAACGGCCTACCCTCCCAGGAGCTCCCGGTGCAGCCGGGCCGTCAGCGCCTTCAGGTGGGCTTTGTCCACCAGCAGCGTCAGTTGCAAAGGCGACGTATGGGCCGCGTGGACGTGCGCCCCCAGCTCCTCGGCGGCGGCCAGCGCGCGGCGCAGCGGCGCCCAGTCCGCGTTCAACCCCACGCCCACGCAGGTGACGGTGCCCAGGTCCTCGCGCCAGGACACCGCGTCACCGAAGCGCGTGGCCAGCTCCCGGCGCAGCGCCTCCGCACCATGGATGTCCGCCAGGGGCACGGTGATGGCCGTCCGGCGAGGCCCGCCCGCCGGGCCCTCGAAGTCCAGCGTCCGACCGCGGACGGCGCGCGCGTCCAGGAACTCCAGCAGCTCGGGCAGGCGGACAGGCTCCGCGGCGGACAGCACGGCCATCTCCGCGTCGGCGGTGACGCCCTTGAGCCGGCTGTCGGTGGGGACGGCCAGCTCCTGGACCGCCGTGCCCGTTCCCTGGCCGTGCGCGGTGCGCGCGAGGATGGTGATGCCCCGGGCCTTGGCCCACTCCACCGCCTGCGCGTTGAGCACCTTGGCGCCCGCGCTCGCCAGCTCCTGCATCTCGTCGTAGCTCAGCGACTCCAGCTTGCGCGCGTCCGGCACCACGCGGGGGTCCGCGCTGAACACGCCGTCCACGTCCGAGTAGATTTCACACGCCTCCGCGTCCAGCGCCGCCGCCAGCGCCACCGCCGTCGTGTCCGAGCCGCCGCGCCCCAGCGTCGTCACTTCCTTCTTGAAGGAGACGCCCTGGTAGCCCGCGACGATGACGACCTTGCCCCGCGCCAGCTCGTCGTGGATGCGGTACGGGCGCACCTCCACGATGCGGGCCTGCGCGTGCGCGTCCGTGGTGATGATGCCGCTCTGGCTGCCGGTGAAGCTGATGGCCGGCACGTCCAGCTCCTGGAGCGCCATGGAGAGCAGCGCCATGGAGATGCGCTCGCCACACGTGAGCAGCATGTCCAGCTCGCGGCGCGGCGGGTCCGCCGAGACGCCCTTGGCCAGCGCCAGCAGCTCGTCCGTGGTGTCGCCCATGGCGCTCACCACCACCACCACCTGATAGCCCGCCTCGCGCTTGTCCTTCACCCGCTGGGCGACCTTGCGGAGCTTCTCCACGCCGGCGACCGACGAGCCGCCGTACTTCTGGACCACGATTGGCATGATTCGACTCACTACCCCTGTTCGGTGTGTCCGGAAAACCACACGCGTGGGCCTCCCTGCAGAAGTCTGGCCAGCCGCTGGACGACGCCCACACACGCAGTCGGTGTCGCCTTGACACGCCAATGTCGGGTTTAATACCGCGCCCATGCCGATGATCGAGGTCCAGCACCTCACCAAGCGATACCGAGAGCGGGTGGCCGTGGACGACCTCACCTTCCAGGTCGAGGCGGGTGAGATTCTCGGGTTCCTCGGCCCCAACGGGGCGGGCAAGTCCACCACCATGAAAATCCTCACCGGCTTCCTCCCGCCGTCGGAGGGGGTGGTCCGCGTCGGGGGTTATGACGTCGAGGCGCAGCCGCTCGAGGTGAAGCGCCGCATCGGCTACCTGCCGGAGCTGCCGCCGCTCTACGTGGAGATGACGGTGCGGGGCTACCTGCGCTTCGTGGCCTCGCTGAAGGGGCTGTCGGGGAGCGCCCTCAAGGCCGAGCTGGAGCGGGTGGCCACCCTCATGGGGGTGACGCACGTCATGGACCGCGTCATCCAGAACCTGTCCAAGGGCTACAAGCAGCGCGTGGGAATCGCCCAGGCGCTGCTCGGCTCACCGCCGGTGCTCATCCTGGACGAGCCCACGGAGGGCCTGGACCCCGCGCAGCGCGCCGAGCTTCGCGCCCTCATCAAGGGCCTGGCCGGCCAGCACACCGTCATCCTCTCCACGCACATCCTCCCGGAGGTCACGATGACGTGCCAGAAGGTGCTCATCATCCACCAGGGGAAGATGGCCGCGTACGACGACATCTCCCAGCTGGCCCGCCTCCACGGGCAGGCGGAGAACGCGTCGCTGGAAGAAGTCTTCATCAAGCTGACCGCCGCCTGAGCGCGGCCCCCTTTCAAGGACCCTGCCTCCATGCGCACCGCCCTGGCGATTGCCCGCAAGGAACTGTCCGTCGCCTTCACCACGCCGTGGGCCTACGCCGTCTTCACGGCGATGGCGGCGCTGACGGCCTTCTACTTCACGGACCTGCTGCGGGCGTTCAACGACGTCCAGGGCGTGGCGCGCCGGGTGGGCTGGGCGCAGATGTCCCCGGACTTCAACATGTACCGCAACCTCACGGACGGGGTGGTGGTGGAGCTGTGGGGCAGCGTCCTGGTCATCACCCTGGTCGTCACGCCGTTCCTGTCCATGCGGCTGTTCGCGGAGGAGAAGCGCAACCGCACCTTCGAGCTGCTGATGACGGCCCCGGTGCGGCCCATTGAAATCGTGCTGGGCAAGTACCTGGGCGGCCTGGGCGTCATCTCCGCCACGCTGGCGCTCACGCTCGTCTTCCCATTGCTGCTCTCCGTGCTGGGCCACAGCGAGTCCGGGCCGGCGCTGGAGTGGTCCACCGTCCTGCTGGGCTACGGCGCGCTGCTGCTCTGGGGCGCCACCTGCATGGCCGTGGGCCTGTTCATCTCCGCGCTGACGGAGAGCCAGATGCTGGCGGCCTTCCTCACCTTCTGTGTCCTGCTGGCGTGGATGCTGCTGGGCCAGGTGGCCCGGCGCGCGGAGGAGCCGCTGCGCTCCGCGCTGTCCTACGTCGCCTGTGACCTCCAGTTGCAGGGGATGATCAAGGGCGTGCTGGACGCACAGTCGCTGGTGTTCTTCGCCTCCGTCATCGGCTTCTCCCTCTTCCTCACCCACCGCGCGGTGGATGCGCAGCGGTGGGCCTGACATGAAGGCCGCCAACGTCGGCAAGGTCCTGGGCGCGTTCGGACTGCTGCTGTTGCTGTCGAGTCCGTTCACCCTGCTCGTCACCTCGGACAGCGCCGTCACCGCCGCCGTGAAGGCGGGCGCGGGCCTGGTGCTGGTGGGCCTCTACGGCGCGACGAACTACCGGCAGTTCGGCCAGTTCGCCACCCGCCGCGCCAGCGGCTTCTTCGCCACCACGGTGCTCACCACCCTGGGCGTGTTCGCCGGGCTGGTGGCGGTGAACTACCTGGCCTTCAAGCAGAACCGGCGCTGGGATTTGACGCAGGCGCGCATCCACACGCTGGCGCCACAGACAGTGTCCACGCTGGCCGCCATTGCCGACCCGGTGCGCGCCATCGCGTTCATCACCCCGGCACATGCCCAGTACGGCCAGCTGGAAGCGCTCTTCGCGCTCTACCATGCCGAAGCGCCGGGGAAGTTCGACTACACCTTCAAGGACCCGCGCCGCGCCCCGGACCTGGCCGCGAAGTACCAGGTGCGGGAGGGCCAGACGGCGGTGGTGCTGGTACGCGGCGAGGGCGAGCACGCCACGCACACGCTGCTCGCCACCGTGTCCGAGCAGGAGGTGACGCACGCGGTCCTCAAGCTGAACGCGGTGGGCACCCAGAAGGTCTATTTCGTCACCGGCCACGGGGAGTGGCCACTGGACAAGGAGCAGGCGCCGCCCAATGACCCGGGCGCCAGCCTGTCCGAGCTCCGGCGGCAGCTGCTCCAGGAGGGCTACACCGCGGAGCCGCTGAACCTCGCGGGTGCCCAGGACGTGCCACGGGACGCCGCGCTGGTCATCATCGCGGGGGCCCGGGCGCCCTATACCGCGCCGGAGAAGGAGGCACTCCAGCGCTACCTGGCCTCCGGTGGACGCATGCTCTACTTCGCTGACGCCGGCCTGCGTGACGGCCTGGACGGGCTGCTGGCCGAGCACGGCGTGCAGGTGGACGAGGGCATCGTCGCGGACGCGCAGTACAACAGCGGCAATCCCTTCGTGGTGCTGTCGCTCTTCTACAGCGACCACGAGATTGGCAAGCCGCTGCACCAGCGGGGACTCAACGTGGAGTTCCCCACCCCGCGCAGCCTGAGCCTGCTGCGCATGGGGATGGCGCCGGGCGTCCAGGTACAGCCGGTGGTCCTCACGTCGCAGCATGGATGGGTGGAGAGCACGCCGGAGGAGAACGCGGTGCCTTCGGATGGCGAGAAGACGGGCCAGTTGGTGCTGGTAGCCGCCGTGACGCGGGATACCCAGGCCTCGCCGGGCAAGCGCTTTGAGGAAGCGCGCCTGGTGGTGATGGGGGACTCGGAGCTGCTCCTGGACCCGAACTGGGGCCATGAGCCCAACCGCAATCTGGTGATGAACGCGCTGGGCTGGGCGTCCAACCAGCTCACGAAGGTCACCATCCGCCCGCCGGACCGCGAGGTGTCCACGCTGGAGCTGGACGCGGCGACGCTCAGCCGCATCCGCTTCTTCGCCACCGACCTCATGCCCTTGACGCTGCTGGGCGTGGGCCTGGCCATCTGGCTGTCGAGGCGCAACAAGTGACGCCGCGTGGAGGAAGGTGGCGGTGGAGCACCCTCACCGTCGTCACGGCGGGCCTGGGGCTCGCGGCCTGTCCCGGGGAGAAGGCGTCCGACGCGAGCGAGGCCCGGCGGAGCGCCGACGCCCAGCAGCGCCTCTTCGTCACGGGGACGGAGGAGACGCGCGGTCAGGACGAAGGAGCGCCCGCGGAGCCCGTCTTCACCCACCTGACGGTGAGGGCTCGGGGCGCCACCACGGAGCTGGTTCGCGCGCAGGACGGTACGTGGAAGTTGACGGCGCCCGTGGCCGCGCGCGCTGAGGCGGCCGTGGTGGAGTCCATCCTCGGCACGCTGGCGTCTTCGAGCTTCAGCGCCACCGTGAAGGAGGCGCCCACCGACGCCGACCTGGACGCGTATGGCCTGAAGCCGCCCCTCTTCACCGTCACGGCCCGGGCCTATGTGCCAGACGCGCAGGGCCAAGGGGCGAAGGACCCCGCCCGCCAGCGCACGGTGACGCTGCATGGTGGCAAGGAGAACACCTACGACGGCTCCGTCTACGTGCGCCGTGACGCGGAGCCGGCGGTCCACTCCGCCGCGGGCACGGTGCGCTGGGCCCTGGACCGGGACACCTTCGCCCTGCGCGCCAAGGACCTCCTGGCGCCCCTGGACGCGCGTGCGCTGAAGGGCATCGACGTGAAGGCGCCGCAGGGTGCGTATCAACTGACGCGGGACGCGGACGGCGCGGGCTGGCGGCTGGTCTCCCCGCTGGCCGCCAACGCGAACGCGACGCGTGTCGCGGACCTGGTGAAGGCCTTGGTGGAGCAGCGGGCACTCTCCTTCCCCGAAGACACACCGGAGACACGGAAGCGGTTGGGGCTGGAGACGCCGGTGGTGGAAGCCCGCTTCACCGGCGGCCCGGGCGAGCCGGTGCGAGTGCGGATGTCCCGCGTGACGGACGACGGCGCCGTGCGCGCCTATGCGTTGCGCGAACAGGGGACGCAAGCGGTGCTGGGCGAGGTGCCCGAGGACGCCCTCGGCGTGCTGGACGTGAGCGCCCGGGAGTTGAAGGACCGGCGCGTGCTGGAGTTCCGGCGCCAGGACGTCCGCCGCATCGTGTTCCACCCGGGAGGTGGCGCGCCCGCCATCACCGTGGTGAACACGTCGGATGCCACCGAAGGCGCCGGACACTGGGACATGGAGTCCCCGCGGCGGGGCAAGGCACAGCACTTCAAGCTCGCCTCGCTGCTGCGCGCGCTGGAAGGTCTGAAGGCGACGGGCGCTGGCGAGACGAACCCCAAGGACTGGGCCCGGTATGGCGTGACGGCGGACTCGCCCGGTGCCGTGCTGTTGGACGCGGATGGACGTGAGCTGGCGCGGCTCTGGCTGGGCACTGACGTGCCCGACGAGCCCGGCACGCGCTACGCTCGCGGCGCTGGCCCCGACGTCCTCAAGGTGCCCGAGTCACGCCTGACGTTGCCCACCCGACCCGAGGACTTGATGGAAACAGCGCCGACCCCCGACGCGCCGAAGCCGCCCGCGAAGACGGAGCAGGCGCCCTGAGCGCCCTCCATTGAGTGACTGAGTGACGCCCCCGCGCTGCGCCGCGGGGGGGCCTACACCTCCAGCAACACATACCGCTGGTCCGGGGTGTGCTTCGCCAGCAGGGGCATGGCCACGTTGTAGACGGGGATGCCGCTCTTCGTCTTCCCGCTGCGGGCGCCGTGGTGCGCGTGGCCGTGGAACACCGCCTCCGCGCCATAGTGGTCAATGGGCATGGACAGGCGGCTGGTGCCCAGGAAGGGGCGAATCTCGATGTTCTCCCCCTCCAGCGTCTCCGGCACCGGGGCGTAGTGCATGATGACCACCTTCTTCTCCATGTCGAGGTGGCTCAGCGCGGCCTCCAGCTTGAGCGACTCCGTGACGGCCTCCTGCACGAAGCCCTTCGTCTGGCCCTCGCCAAAGGCCTGGAGCGTCGCGTTGCCGAAGCCGCCGCCAAAGCCCTTCACGCCCGCCACGCCCAGCACCTTCTCGAAGATGAAGTGGTCCCCGTCCAGGATGTGGACGCCGACCTTGGCCAGCTCGCCGCAAATCTCCTTCACCTGGTTGTGCTCGTAGTCGTGGTTGCCCAGCACCGCCGCGCAGGGGACGCGGAGCGCGGACAGCTCCTCCGCCAGCACCTTGCCCTCTTCAATCATTCCGCGGTCCGTGAGGTCGCCGCACAACACGAGCAGGTCCGCCGTGGCGTTCACCTGCTTGACCAGGTGCCGGAAGCGGCCGTGGTGGTCCTCCCGGCAGTGCAGGTCACCGACCGCCGCCAACCGAATTTTCGAGCCCGGATCGCGCGCCACTCTCGTCCTCCCGCTGTCGTTCGTTTTCGTCCCAGGACCTCCCGTCACCAAAGCCCCAGTGGTGGATGTCCACGTGATAGTTCACGCGGGAAATCAGGTTGCCGCGGCACAGCTTCTCTTCCCAGCGCCCCTCGCGCAGGGTGTGCAGCGTGCGACTCATCAGCTCCGCCATCACCCATTCGGGAATGGCGTCCCGCTCGGACGGATAGGCGAAGCGGAACATCATCAGGTGGCTGAGCAGGACCTCCCAATACCGGTCGAAGCGGCGCAACATCCGCTCCCAGTCCATGTTCCGGCCCGCCTTCAGCAGCAGGTGGTTCACGTCCGCGCCGTCATAGCGCTCGCGCTCGTTCACGAACGCCTTGGACCAGATCATCTCCTCCGCGGGGGCCACCAGACACTCATGCCCGAAGATGGTGGCGCTCGGAGCGTGTTCGAACCACGCGTCGTCCACCACCGCCACGCCGTTGCCGGAGGAGAAGATGAAGTCGACGAAGTAGTCGCCCTTGAAGGCCTTGTAGAGCCAGACCTCGTCCGCGCGCTCGGTGCGCCAGCCGTCCTTCTCCAGGACTTGCAGCGCCCGCAGCGCGTCCGCCTTCCGGGGGAAGAGGTCCAAATCTTTCGTGTCGCGGTAGATGCCGGTGTACGTCGCATAGGCGTAGGCACCGCCCACGACGAAGGGCACCCCTGCGTCTTTGAGCAGCCCGACGGCCCTGGCCCGGGCGTTGATTTCGTCCGGGGCCCGCTCATGCTCGGCCAGCTGCGCGTCCGTACCCATCTCGCCGGGATGGTTGGGGTGTCTCTTTTCCATGGCCGAAAGGTAGGAACTGAGAAATTCGGCCGTCCGCCGGCGCGGAATAGATGCCTGGGGAGCGGGCAACCAACCTACAAACATCGTGATTCCGGACGTTTCGCGCACCGTGCGGGCGCCTTTTCCGTTTTCCGGCCGGGCTGTGTCCATGAAGGCAGACACGCTGCTGCACGGCCCGCCGGGGGCCGTTCGAAGGGAACGTGAACCATGCTGCGCAAGAGCCTGCTGTGTGCCGCCCTGCTGATGACGGGTTGTGACAACGCGACGAGCGACGAAGACGCCTTCCGGGAAGGGCTGCCCTCCAAGGAGATGGTGGAGATGCGCTCGCCCTCCCGGAACAACGGGCAGGGGCTGACGGCCTTCTACGGTGAAGGCGAACAGGCGGAGTACTACCGGGCGACGGTGGCGGCGGCGGCCACCGTCAACCTCGGCACGGTGGGCGTGCTCAACCTCATCGAGGACATCGTCCAGCACGTCCCCACCTCCATCGATGGAGACGTGGCCGTGTGGGGCCCCCATGCCGGCCCGCTCGACGCGGTGGCGTGGAGGCTGACCGTCACCCGCACGGGCGACCACAGCTACACCTGGGTCCTGGAGGGCCAGGACAAGAACGAGGCGGACAGCGCCTTCGTGGCCTTCCTCTCCGGCGCGCACACCGCCTCGGTGGACGCTGACGGTGAGCGCGTCGCGGGCCACGGCTCCGGTGAGTTCCTCATCGACTGGGACCGGGCGAGCACGCTGCCCGGCGCCACGGGCGACGACGTGGGCACCGCGGAGATTCGCTACGCGCGCGTCGCCGGAGCGGGCGAGTCCTCCGTGGAGGCGGACCTCCACCAGATTCGCGACGAGGAGCGCCCGGACGCCCGCGTGGACGCCGTCTATCGCTTCAAGCAGGGTGACGGCGTGGGCGGCGAGCTGGATTTCGTCATCCGCAAGGACATCGACACGGACCCGCGCCGCGCGGCGCTGGAGAACCTGGCCATCAAGAGCCGCTGGGAGGCGACGGGCGCGGGCCGCGCGGACATCAAGCTGTCGGGCGGGGACCTGTTCGGTGAGGCCACGCTGAGTGAATGCTGGGACAGCCGCTTCCTGAGCGCCTACTTCGCCATCAGCGTCAATCCGGTCCTGGGTTATGGCGAGCTGAGCGCCTGCGGAAACTTCAGCACCGCCGTCTACTCCACGCTGTGACGCACGCGGTAGTCTGCGCCGTGTGACGGGAACGAGCCGGCCACTCCTCCAGGTGATTCCAGGCGGTCCTCGACAGGACCGGCGGGCCTTCCTGCGGGAGTTGTATATGAAACATGGCGGCAGCGTGCTGGGGCGCTGCCGCTACCTGTTGAAGGACGCGACGAAGGCGGAGGATGCGATGCACGACGTGTTCGCCCGCGCCCTCACGCACGGCGAGGACTTCCGCGCGGAGTCCTCGCCGCTGACGTGGCTGATGAAGATTGCCACCCACCACTGCCTCAACCAGCTCCGCGGCGAGCGCGCCGGCTGGCGGCAGTGGTTCGAACGGGACGCCGCCGCCCGTCCCGAAGGCCATGGCGGACAGGAGGCCATGGAGACGCGGGACCTGGTGCGCCGGCTGCTGGCGCGCGTGGACGTGGAGACGCAGGCGGCCGCCATCCACTACCACGTCGATGGAATGACGCTGGAAGAAGTGGCCGCGCTGCTGGGCCGCTCGGTGCCCACCATCCGCAAGCGGCTGGAGCACTTCGCGGCGCTGGGCGGAGAGGAGCTGAAGGTCCCATGAGCGCGCACGAATCGGAATGGACGCTGCGCAGGCTGAGCGCCGGAGAGCTGGCCGCCACCGAGGCCGCCCGCGTCCAGGCCCATGCGGCCTCGTGCGAGGCCTGCGCCCAGGCCCTGCGCGGCATCCATGAAGCCCAGGCGCGGTTCGAAGCGGACGTCCCCTTCGAGCGCTTCGAGGCCGGCGTGGAGCAGGCCCTGCGGCGGCAGCGGGACGCCGCCCGTCCGCCGCCGCGCCGCTGGGTGGCGACGACGGTGGCCATCGCCGCGTCCCTGCTGGTCGTGGTGCTGGTGCGCCCGCTCCTGGGCTCCAGCGCCGAGTCCGGAGACACCGGGGGGCTCAACCGCCTCAAGGGCGGCGCGACGGCGGAGCTGCGCATCGGCGGGGGGCTGGGCCCGCAGCGGGAGGCCATTCCAGGCAGGCCCGAAGCGATAGAGCCGGGTGAGCGGGTGATGCTGGGCTACAAGGCGGGAACGCACCGCTACGTGGCCGCGCTGTCGGTGGACGCCATTGGAGAGGTGACGCCGCTGCATCCGGAGGACGGGGCCAGCGCGCCCGTGGCCTCCGGCGGCCGGCAGCACTGGCTGCCCGGAGGATGGGAGTTCACCGGCTCCGGAGCGGAGCGCGTCATCGTCGTGCTGAGCGATGAGCCCCTGCCCCAGGAGACGCTGGTGGAAGCCGCCCGGCGCGCCTTTGCCCAGGCGGATGGCGACGTCGAACGGATGGACGAGCTGGAAGTCCCCGGAGCGCAGACACACTGGGTGCTGCGGAAGCCATGAGCCGTCTGCCCTGTCTCACGCGCGCCCTGGCGCTGGTGCTCGCCCTGGCGGCCTCCGCCGCGGACGCGGACACGCTGCGCCGCTTCGCGCTGGTGGCCGGCAACGACCAGGGCGGCGCCGACACGCGTCCGCTGCGCTTCGCCCGGGACGACGCCCGGAAGATGCACGCGCTGCTGCTCCGCCTGGGCGGCGTGGCGCCCGTGGACGCGAAGCTGCTGCTGAACGAAGACGCGCGGGACTTCCTGGCGGCCCTGGCGGAGCTGGAGCAGCGCGCCCGCGCGGCCCGGGCTCGGGGCGAACGCACCGCGCTGTTCGTCTACTACTCCGGCCACGCCAAGGACGGCGCGCTGCGGCTGGGCGACACGCGGCTGGGGTTCGACGACCTCAAGCGCCGGCTCGCGGAGGCCTCCTCGGACATCCGCATCGCCGTCCTGGATTCATGCCGCTCCGGCGCGATGACGCGCACCAAGGGCGCGCGGCGGGCCCCGGCGTTCGACATCGAGTCAGGGGCGAGCCGCGACGCGCGCGGGCTGGTCATCCTCACCTCCAGCGCGGCGGACGAGGACTCGCAGGAGTCGGACGCGCTGGCGGGCAGCTACTTCTCCCACCACCTGGCCAGCGGGCTGCTGGGAGACGCGGACCGCAGCGGCGACGGCCGGGTGACGCTCTTCGAGGCGTACTCCCACGCCTATGCCCGCACGGTGGCGGACACGGCGGCCAGCAGCGCGGGGCCACAGCATCCGACGTTCAGCTACGACCTGGCGGGCAACGGAGACCTGGTCCTCACGGACCTGCGCGCCAGCGGCGGAGGGCTCATCGTCCCGGGCGCGGCGCCGGTGGGCACCTACTACTTCGTGGACCCGGGGGGCCTCGTCGTGGCGGAGCTGGACAAGGCGGCGGACGTGGAGCGGCGCGTGGCGCTGGCGCCGGGCACCTACCGCGTGAAGCGCCGGCTCCCGGACCGGCTGCGCATCGGCGAGGTGGAGGTGCGACGCGGCCATCCGGCGGTGTTGCACGAGGCGCGGCTCCAGGACGCGCCCTTCTCCGACGACCCGGTGAAGGGCGGACTGCGCGCGGATGGCGCGTGGTGGACGCTGGGGCTGGCGGGCGGCGTGCAGTCCTACTTCGACGCGCCCACGCGCGACTCGCTGTTCCTGTCGGTGGGGATGGTGGGCGCGGAGGCCCAGCTCCATGACTACTTCCGCCGAGACTGGGTCTGGGGGCTGGACGTGGCCCTGGGCAGCCGGCGGGCGGTGCTGATGCTCCCGACGCTGACGGGCCCGGGGTACCGCTACGCGATGACGAGCGTGGGCACGTCCCTGACGTCCGAGTGGCCCATGGGCCGCGTGGCGCCCTTCCTGGGCGCGCGGATGGCGTGGCTCCTCATGCGCCGCGACTTCGAGGACGAAGCCCTCCCGGACCAGCGGTTCGCCATGTTCTCTCCCGGCCTGGTGGCGGGCATCCGCTGGAATCCCCTGTCCCGGCTGCACCTCACGGCGCGAGCCCGGACCCACTACCTGCTCTACAACGTCGATGCGCAACGCTCCTTGGGCTTCTGGGAGCTGGGCGCGCTGGTGACGTACCAGCCATGAAGGAGCACGCGATGCGAAACGTCATGGTGGCCGGTCTGTGCCTGGCGCTGGCCGCGTGCGGCGGCGACTTCTCCAACGACGACCTGGAGTTCCTCAACGCGCTGCCGCGGCGCGAGGACCTGGCCGCGAAGCTGCCCGCGAAGAGCGCGGGGCGCTCGGGCGGAGGGCAGGTGACGCGTCCCTCCGCGCTGGTGGTGCGCCTGGGCGAGCCCTCCAAGCTGATGGGTGACACGGAGGAGACAGGGCGCGCCTTCAACGCGAGCGTGGACGCCCTCCTCTCCCTGTTGGAGGACATCCGGAGCCAGCCCCCGACGACGCGCGAGCCGGACCGTCGGGTGTGGGGGCCCTACCGGGACCCACGCCACGCGGGCCACGACGTCCGCTTCGTGATGACACGCGCGGCGCTGAACTTCGACTACCGGCTCGAGTACCGGAAGACGGGCGCGGACGAGGCCGGGTGGTGGGCCTTCCTGAGCGGCACCTTCGAAGCGGACGCCGGCATCCGCAAGGGCGTGGGGAGCCTCCACCTGGACGTGGAGCGGGCGCAGCAGGAGGGCCTGCCCGCCAACGACGTGGCGGCGCTCCGGCGGCTGGACATCCACTATCAGACGAAGGCGCTGCCCACCCGGGTGGAGCTGGCCTTCACGCCCAGGGACGGCGCCTTCCCCGTGGCGCGGTACACGTACCGCGAGGCCCAGGACAGCCTGGGGGAGATGCAGTTCCTGATGCCCGGGCAGGACCTGGTGCCGGGCGGGCTGCTGGAGGACCTGAGCCTGACGACGCGCTGGTCCCCGGACGGCCGGGGCATGGCGGTGCTGGACGTGCTGAGCGGCGACATCCGGGGCGCGAAGTACACCGAGTGCTGGGACGGACAGGGCCGCGTCACCTTCACGGCGCGCAGCTGGGACTTCTTCAATCCCACCGAGGGCGAGCGCGCCACCTGCCCGGACTTCTCCGCGCTGGACGGCTAGGCAGCCGAGCGGACATTCCCGCGCATGAATGGTGACGCGCGGGGTGGATTCTCTATGCTGGCCGCAGTCCTCCATGTCCAAGCCCTCCATCCTTGAAGTGCTCAAGAGCCGGCGCATCTGGCTGCTCGTCGCCGTTGGTTTCGCCTCCGGCCTGCCCCTGTGGCTGACAGGCGTCACGCTGTCGGCGTGGATGAAGGACGAAGGCGTCAACTTGAAGACGATTGGCGTCTTCGGCCTCGTGAGCATGCCGTACACCTTCAAGGTGCTCTGGGCGCCGTTGATGGACCGCTACACCCTGCCCTTCCTGGGCCGGCGGCGCGGGTGGATGCTGGTGACGCAGGTGCTGCTCATGGGGGCCATTGCCGCCATGGGCCTGGTGAATCCCAAGGACGCGCCGGTGAGCATGGCCGCCCTGGCGGTGCTGGTGACGTTCCTGTCCGCCAGCCAGGACATCGTCGCGGACGCGTGGCGCACGGACATCCTCCCCGTGGAGGAGCGCGGGCTCGGCAACTCCACGTACATCACCGGCTACCGCCTGGGCATGCTCACCGCGGGCGCCCTGGCCCTGACGCTGTCGGACCTCACCGGCTGGTCCCAGACGTACTTCATCATGGGCCTGCTGATGTCCGTGGGCGTGGTGGC
Organism: Myxococcus vastator; assembly: GCF_010894475.1. Classification (GTDB taxonomy): domain Bacteria; phylum Myxococcota; class Myxococcia; order Myxococcales; family Myxococcaceae; genus Myxococcus; species Myxococcus vastator. The sequence continues at coordinate 3,661 of NZ_JAAIYB010000054.1, read as the reverse complement.
CACGCTCCTGGCCTCGGAGCCCCAGGGCTCGAAGCCGCCGCGCAATTTGACGGACGCGGTGGTGAAGCCCTTCGTGGAGTACTTCACGCGCAAGGGCGCCGTCGCCGTCATCCTCTTCCTGGTGCTCTACAAGCTGGGAGACGCCATCGCCGCTGGCATGGTGACGCCCTTCTACAAGGAGCTGGGCTTCTCCAACACGGAGATTGGCGCGCTCAGCAAGGGCCTGGGCATGGTGTCCACCATCGCGGGTGGACTGCTGGCCGGCGTGGTGATGGTGAAGCTGGGCACGCGGCGCAGCCTCTTCATCTTCGGCGCGGCGCAGGCCCTCACCAACCTGATGTTCATGGGGCTGGCGCTGGTGGGGAAGAACGACCTGATGCTGGCGGCCACCATCACCGTGGACAACCTCTGCGGCGGCCTGGCGGTGACGGCCTTCGCCGCCTACCTGATGTCGCTGTGCCACAAGAGCTTCAGCGCCACGCAGTACGCGCTCCTGTCCGCGCTGGGCACGGTGGCCAACCGCCTCATCTCCGCCTCCTCCGGCTACCTGGCCGAGTGGCTCGGCTGGCCCACCTTCTTCGCGGGCACCGTGCTGCTCGCCGTGCCCGCGCTGGTGCTGCTCGCGTTCCTCCCGGAGAACGCCGCCGCCCCGGCCGACGAGGCCCCGGAGCCCGAGCCCCAGGGCGAGTCCTCGTCCAGCGCGGTGGCCGCGGCCCGCTGAGTCCCGGGGCCGGCACGGCCCGGGTGTAACGCGGTGCACGCTCGCCAGAATCGTCGCGCCTTCCTCCGCGCGGCATGGCTATGTTCCGCGGCCATGGCACACCCGCTCGCTGGCAAGCCCCCACCGGAAGACTTCCTCATCGACCCCGAGAAGCTGCGCGCCGAATACTTCTCCGGCCGGCCCGACGTGAGCGTGGCGGAGCAGCGCGTCGCCTTCGGCACCTCCGGGCACCGTGGCTCCTCCGCGCGAAACAGCTTCAACGAAGGCCACATCGTCGCGGTGACGCAGGCCCTCTGTGAGTACCGCCAGCAGCAGGGCATCGACGGGCCGCTCTTCCTGGGCATGGACACCCACGCCCTCTCCGCCCCCGCGCAGCGGACGGCGCTGGAGGTGCTGGCGGCGAACGGCGTGCAGGTGCGCTTCACGGACGGCGCCACGCCCACGCCCGTCATCTCCCACGCCATCCTCACGTACAACCGCGGCCGCGCGGCGGGGCTCGCGGACGGCATCGTCATCACCCCGTCCCACAACCCACCGGAAGACGGCGGCATCAAGTACAACCCGCCCAACGGCGGCCCCGCGGACACGAACGTCACCTCCGTCATCGAGAAGCGCGCCAACGCGCTGCTGGGCGCGGGCAACGCGGGCGTGCAGCGCATCCCTTTCGAGCGCGCGCGCGCCGCGCCCACGGTGAAGCCGTATGACTTCATCACCCCGTACGTGGAGGACCTGGGCAGCGTCATCGACATGGAGGCCCTGCGCGGCGCGAAGCTACGCATCGGCGCGGACCCGCTGGGCGGCTCCAACGTCGCGTACTGGGAGCCCATCGCCGCGCGCTACGGGCTGAACCTGCAAGTGGTGAACCCCACGGTGGACCCGACGTTCCGGTTCATGCCGCTGGACCACGACGGGAAGATTCGCATGGACTGCTCGTCCCCGTATGCCATGGCGAACCTGGTGCGGCTCAAGGACGCGTATGACATCGCGTTCGGCAACGACGCGGACTCGGACCGGCACGGCATCGTCACCCGCAGCCTGGGGCTGATGAACCCGAACCACTACCTGGCGGTCGCCATCGACTACCTCTATCGCAACCGGCCCGGCTGGAAGCCCGGCACCGCGGTGGGCAAGACGCTGGTGAGCAGCAGCCTCATCGACCGCGTGGCGAAGGATTTGGGCCGCCGCGTCGTCGAGGTGCCGGTGGGCTTCAAGTGGTTCGTGAACGGGCTGCTGGACGGCTCGCTCGGCTTCGGCGGCGAGGAGAGCGCCGGCGCGTCCTTCCTCCGCAAGGACGGCACGGTGTGGACCACGGACAAGGACGGCATCATCCTGGACCTGCTGGCGGTGGAGATTCTCGCGCGCACCGGGAAGGACCCTGGCGAGCACTATCAGGCCCTGGCGGCGAGGTTCGGCGCGCCGCACTACACGCGCATCGACCAGCCGGCCACCGCCGCGCAGAAGGCCGCGCTGAAGAAGCTGTCCCCGGAGGCGGTGAAGGCCACCACGCTGGCCGGTGAGCCCATCCTCCAGCGCCTCACGCGCGCCCCCGGCAACAACGCGGACATCGGCGGGCTCAAGGTGGTGGCGGAGAACGGCTGGTTCGCCGCGCGGCCCTCCGGCACCGAGGACGTCTACAAAATCTACGCGGAGAGCTTCCGAGACGAAGCCCACCTCCAGGCCATCCTCCAGGAGGCGCGCGCCATCGTCGGCGAGGCGTTCGCGTCCACTTGAGCGGCGTGAAGCTCGTCCTCCAGTACGTGCTCGCCCTGCTGATGGTGGGCGCGGGGCTGAACCACTTCCGCAACCCGCGCATGTACCAGCGCATCATGCCCCCGTACCTGCCGTTTCACGGGCCGCTGGTGTTCTGGAGCGGCGTGGCGGAGGTGCTGCTGGGCGTGGGCCTGGTCATCCCCCAGACGAGCCAGCTGGCCGCCTGGGGCCTCATCGCCCTGTTCATCGTGGTTTTTCCGGCCAACCTCCACATGGTGCGGCACCCGGAGCGGTTCCGGAAAATCCCCCCGGCCCTGCTCTGGCTGCGGCTGCCCCTGCAGGCGATCCTCATCCTCTGGGCCTGGTGGTACACCTGAGCTGAGAGCGCCTGTCCGCCCGTCCGCCCTCCGGTGCGTCCTTCCTTGACTCGCCGGGGGGGTGCTCTTTAGGTTGGGAGGCTTCCAGTAGCCCCACCGAAATCCGAAGGACGTTCCATGGCTCGCGTTACCGTCGAAGACTGCCTCCCCCTCGTCGACAACCGGTTCGCGCTGGTGCTGCTCGGCGCCAAGCGCGCGCGGCAGCTGATGGCGGGTGCCCGCCCCATCCTTGATCAGTCCAAGAACAAGCCCCCCGTGCTGTCCCTGCGCGAGGTGGCCACCGGCCGCGTGAAGTTCGACCGTGACGTGCGCGAGGCGCTGTCCGGCAAGTACCAGGGCGACGAGCCCAAGTAGGTCCCCGCGGCTTCCTTCAGGCCCCTTCCTTCCCGGCAACGCTCGCCGGGGAGGGGGCTTCGGGGAGCAGGCCCTGGGAGCGCAACCAGCGCACCGCCCGCGAGGCGACGGCCTTCTCTCCTTTGTAGCCCAGCAGCGGCACCAGCTGGACCACCGGCACCCAGCGCACCTCGTCCACTTCGATGCGCGGCCCCGGCAGCGGCCCCAGCTCTCCCTCCTGATAGCGGAACAGGAAGAAGTGCACGCGCTTGAAGATGCGCTGTCCGCGGAACTGGTACACGTAGCGAATCTCGCCCAGCGGGGCCATGAGCGACACGGACAGCCCCGTCTCCTCACGCACCTCGCGGCTCGCCGTCTGCTCCGGCGACTCACCTGGGTCCACGTGCCCCTTGGGGAGCGCCCACAAGGTGCGGCCATGGGGACGGATGACGGCCACCTCCCAGTGGCCGGCACTCTCCCGGATGACGACACCGCCTGCGGACGCCTCGCGTGGCATACC
>NZ_JAAIYB010000549.1 GCF_010894475.1 Myxococcus vastator | reverse complement strand
GGGCCCATGGGCGTGGGGGTGGGACTGGCCGAGGTGTGGGTGACGGCGTGGCTGGTGGCGCGGCTCAACCCGTCGATGCGAGGGCTGGCGCGGCAGGTGGTGGAGCCCTTCGTCACCCTGGGAGTGCTGCTGCTGGGCGCGTGTCTGGCGGCGCCGCGGCTGGTGGAGGAGGGTGTGGTGGCGCAGGCGCTGGTGGGCGCGGTGCTGTTCGCCATCCTGGTGTGGGTCCGTGAACGGCTGCCGGGAATGCTGCCACTCCTGGGCGAGCTGAGGCAGATTCTCGAGTTCGTCCGGGCACGGAGGGCCGCGAGGCCGGCTCCGGTGAGCCCGGCGTCGACGTGAGCGGAAAGCGGGGGTCCCGATGAAGAAGCCCGACCTGGTCATCTCCATCGTCAATCACAGCAACCCGGAGCTGCTGCACGACTGTCTGCGCACGCTGCATGCGACGACGCGCGACAGCTCCTTCGAGGTCTGGATTGTCGACAACGCCACGGGCGGGCGCGGCGTGGACGCCATGCGGCGCGACTTTCCCCAGGTGCGCTGGCTCTTCAACACGGAGCGCAAGGGCTTCTCCGCCAACCACAACCAGGTGCTGCGTCAGGCCCGGGGCCGCTACTTCTGTATCTTCAATGACGACACCATCGTCCACGAGGGCGCCTTCGACGCGCTGGTGCGCTTCATGGATGAGAACCCGCGCGTGGGCATGGCGGGCGCGCGGCTGTTGAACGCGGATGGCACCGTCCAGAACTGCACCTTCCGGCCCATGTCGCTGGCCGGGCAGCTCTTCGACCTCGTCTTCCTGCCGCGTCCCCTCCACTTCCTCAAGGCGATGGCCATCGACCCGGCGCAGTACGGCCACGACGAGGCCCGCGTGAGCTGGGTGCTGGGGGCCTGCATCGTGGTGCGCGAGGAGGCGCTCGCGGAGGTGGGCCTGCTCGACGAGCAGATGTCCCCGCTGGGCAACACCGAGGACACCGACTGGTGCGTGCGGGCCTGGAAGGCGGGCTGGGAGGTGGCCTTCTGCCCGGAGGCGGTGATTACGCACCTGACGAGCCGCTCGTTCCGGCCGTCCGACACCGGGGCGGACAAGGTGCGCATCGAGCTGTGGCGCACGCGGCTGGCGTACTTCCGCAAGCACCACGGCCGGCTGCACGAGACGGCCATGCGGGCCATCCTGGTGGGGACGTTGCCGTACAACTCGGCGGTGCTGACGCAGACGCTGCTGCGCGGGCGCATGAGCCTGCCGGAGTACCGCAAGCAGTTGGCCACCTTCCTGGGCATCTCCGAGATGGGCCTGCGCGCCCGCGTGTGACATGCCGCGCTTCTCCGTCATCATCCCCACGTACAACCGGGCGCGGCTCCTGGAGGCGGCGCTCGCGTCCGTGTTCGCGCAGGAGGAGCGTGACTTCGAGGTGCTCGTCGTGGATGACGGCTCCACCGACGACACGCTGGAGACGCTGGCCCGCCACGGCGAACGGGTGCGCGTCTTGCGCCAGCGCAACGCGGGCCCTGGCGCCGCGCGCAACCTGGGCATCCAGGAGGCCCGAGGCACCTACGTGGCCTTCCTGGACAGTGACGACCTGTGGTTCCCCTGGACGCTGGCCACGTACCGGCGGGTGCTCGAAGCGGAAGCGGAGACGTCGCTGGTGCTGGGCACGGCGGTGCCGTTCTCCCGGGCCGAGTCCCTGGCGTCCGTGGCCCACGAGCCGCTCCAGGTGCTGCGCTTCGCGGACTATCTGGCCAGCGCGGAGGACCGGACGCCGCGCACCGCGTGCGTGCTGGCGGTGCGCGCGGAGGCGCTGCGGCGCGTGGGTGGCTTCACCTCGCTGCGCATCAGCGGCGAGGACTACGACTTGCTGTACCGGCTGGGCACGGAGCCGGGCTTCGCCTGGGTGCGCGCGCCCGCGGTGGTGGGCTACCGCCAGCACGCGGGCTCCACGTCCACGTCACTGGAGTCCGGCTACCAGGGCACGCGGTACCAATTGGAGCAGGAGCGCCTGGGGCGCTACCCGGGCGGCACGGCCCGCCGGCGCGAGCGGCTGGAGATGCTGCTCTACAGCCTGCGCCACGTGACGCACTGGTTGTTGTCCCATCGCCGCGTGGACCTGGCGCTGGACTTGTACCGGCGCGGACTGCCGCTCCACCTGGCGGCGCCGCGCTGGCGCTACATGCTGGGCTTCCCGCCGTGGGCGCTGGCCACCACCGTGCGCCAGCGCGTGTCGGGCCGCTGACGGCGCGGGCTTTAGCGTCAATGCCGACTGCTAGCGTAGAAGCGGGTGCTCCATGAGACTGCATCACGCCGTGGCGTTGTTGCTCTTGCCCCTGCTGTCCGGCTGTGCCACGGCGCGCGTGGTGCGCCTGGAGACCGACCGGGGGGAGGTCATCACCTTCACCCCGCGCACCGATGAAGTCGAGCCCGTTGCGTTGGACGCGGATGCATTCATGGCGGCGGTGGCCTCCGTGCCCCGACGCGTGAGGCCCCCTGTTCATCCCCAGGAGGCTGCCCGGCGACTGTTCGACATGGATGCGCGCGGAGGAGCGTACCTCTTCGATTCGCGCACCCGCCGCGTCACGCCGCTTGGGCCCGGTGAACACTTGGAGGGCGAGCCCTCGGAAACGGACGTGGAGCTGACGCGCGCCTATCTGCGCTGGTGTGAGCGCACCGGGAGGAAGGGGGACTGTCTCCGGTTGCTGGTGGAGGGCCCCACGCTCAACGGAGATGGCCGCTACGCACTGGCCATGGCGCTCGCTCATCGCGCAGTCAATGAAGAGATGCTGGAAGCATTCAAGGACATGGCCGACCCGCACGTCATGCTGGCGGCGGCGCTATGGACAGGGACGATGTACCTGGTCCTCTGGACGGTGCCCGAGCCGGTGAGCAAGGGCCTGGCCGCTGTCATGACGGCGACGCTGATTGTCTACCTGGGCGTGGACACGTTCTGGGGCTTGATTACGGGCTTCCGCCAGTTGGTGGAAGAGGCGGACCGGGCCCGTACCTTCGACGAACTGCGCGACGCTGGAGCGCGATACGGGACGGTGATGGGGCGCAACGCGGCACGTGCCTTCGCCCTGCTCGCCACGGTGGCCATCGGGAACACGGCAGCGGGGTTCGCGGGCAAGGTGCCGACGCTGCCCGGCTCGGCGCAAGCGTCCATGCAGGCCGGTTCCCAGGCGGGCATCACGCTGGCCGCCGTGGGCGAAGTGCAGGCGGTGGCGGTGACGGGCGGAGCGGTCACCATGACGCTCGCCACGGGTGCGATTGCCAATACGGCGCGAGGCGGCGCGGCAGTCGGCCCGGTGGACGCGAAGGGGCACAATCACCATATCTCTACGGACAAGTGGTGGGACTCCACCAACAGCGACGGCCCGTGGTCACCCAAGTTCCAAGAAGTCTTCGACAAGGCGGGTATGTCGCTGAACGACCCAGCCAACATCGTCCATGTGAAGGGCCACAAGGGCCCACACCCCATGGAATACCATCAACGGATCCTTGACCGACTGAATGGAGCCGCAAAGGGGTGTCGCACGATGCAGCAATGCCGCAGTGCTCTGACCGCAGAACTCCAGAGGCTGGCGCGGCAAATCAGCACGGAAGGCACCGGGTTGAACAAGTTGGTGACTCGGCATGAATGAGTCAGGATTCATCAACATGCCTGGCCGGTACTTCAGACTGACAGACAACGCTTATGTGCCAGGGCGTTGGCACCTCCGCAGCCCCACCGATTCCCAAGGGGAGGAGGTGGACCCATGGGTCTTCACGAATGGCGTTCCCATCCCCGAGCCGGGGCGTTTGAGGATTCCGATTGCACGCGCTGGCAAGGCGCTCGACTTCACCCTGACTGGGCTCGCCGTTCCGGTAGTTCACGTCAGGGTCGCGTCACTCCTCATGGAGCTCGCGCCTGATGGTGTGCAGAGCTTCCCGGTTGAGATTCAAGGGCAGCCTGAGCAGTTCCGCATCCTTGTCGCCACCAAGACCATTCAATGCATCGACGACGCGGCATGCAAGGAGGTGGAGCGCTGGATGCCGGAAGATGGGCAACCCGAGAAGGTGGGTGAGTATCGCGACGTCTACGGGCTGCGCATCGACAGCGCGAAAGCAGGCGCCGCCAAGGTATTCCGCACTTGGGGATGGACGGTCGCTCTCATTGTGTCCGACGAAATCAAGGATGCCTTGGAGCGCATCGGAACGACGGGAACGACGTTTACAGAAGTTTAGGGGCCTGTACCCTCGACGGGCCGCACGGCTCGCGATGGCGCGGGTGAATGCCACCGGGTTGCCTTGCTGCCTCACCTGCCACCGCACGAGGCACCACCGCGCCTCCCCGTTCACTCCTCGGGCCCCTGGCGCGGTGGTGTGGGCTGACCGGCAGTGGCGTTAGCGTCCCCCGCCCAGCAGGCCTCCAAGGCCGCCGCCACCGCCGGGCGTGTCGCCACCACCGCCCGCGCCGCCCAGCAGCGGCGCCACGGAGAGGATGCGGCCCACGAGCGCGGGGTCCAGGCGCGACTTGAGGAAGTTCAGCGTCCGTGTGGAGCGCCTTTCTAGCGCGCCGGCCGCTCCCTTGCCGTCCCGCCGCCTTCATCCGGTCCCTGGCGGACTGCGCATCTTCGCTGGGGAGGCGTGCCATGCGGGAAGCGAACGCGGTGGGCTCGCGAAGGAAGACGGCGGAGCGCGACGCCCGGGAGTGCTGGGGCGGCGTCGACCTGGGCGGGACGAAAATCGAGGCCGTGGTGGTGGACCGCGCTGGCGCCGTCCTGGGGACGCTGCGCCAGCCCACGCCCGCCGACGGTGAGCCCGGCGACGTGGTGCGCGCCATCCACGACACGCTGGAGGGCGCGGCGCACGCGGCGGGCCTGACGTCCCGTCAGCTCCTGGGGGTGGGCGTGGGTGCGCCCGGCGCGGTGAACGCCAACGAGGGCACGCTGGGACACGTCAGCAACGTGGGCCGGGGTTGGAAGACGCCCTACC
>NZ_JAAIYB010000548.1 GCF_010894475.1 Myxococcus vastator | reverse complement strand
GCGGGAGCGCGGGGCGGCGGGGCCGCGGTGTTGCCCGGTGATGAGGGCGGGTTGCGGCCTCCGCCCCTGGGTGGCGCTGCGGCGAAGCCCTCCACTGGGACGCGCGGCGCGCCTTGCGCTGGCGAGGCGGTGTCGCGTGCCTCGCCCCTGGGCTGGGCCGCAGCGGCGGCGCGGGCCGCCGCCTTGGACTGGGCCGCAGCGGCAGCGTTGGAACGAGCCTCTCGCTTCCCCTTCCGCCCCGAAGGGCCGGGCTCCGGCGAGGCCTTGCGGCCCTGCTCCACCGCGGCGGAGCCCGGGGACGCGCTCCCGACTTCAGCGCGAGCCGGCTCCACGCTTTCGGACGCGGGTGGAGCAACCCCCATGTCCGTGGTGGACGTCTCCTCGTTGGCCAGACTCGCGAGGTTCGCGGACGCCTGCGTCAGCACCGGGGGCGCCGCGACGAGCGGCGCACGGGGGCCGCTCGACTCACGGCGAGGGACCGCGGAGCGCGGCGGCTCGGGCGGTGGCACTTCACGCGCGGCGCGTGCCTGCCGGATTCCCTCCGCCCGGCGGGCGTACACCTGCGCGCGCTCGGGATTGCCCATCACCTCGCGCCACAGACGCGCGAGCCGGTCCCAGGTGCGCTCCCGCTCCGCATCGTCCTCCATGGCGGTGGCCGCGTGCTCCAGAGCCCAGGCCGCCTCGCCCAGGTGGTCGCGCGCGAGGAGACGCTCCACGAGCAACAGCCACGCTTCCTTGTGGCCCGGCTCGTAGCGCACGGCCTGACGCAACTCATTGAGCGCGGCATCGGCGTCGCCCTGGGCCTCCAACGTGGCGACCAGCTCCAGCCGGGCCTCACGCGCGGCGGGCCCTCGGGATTCGCGGGCGAGCTGCGCACGCAGAAGCCGGCTGAGCACCGTCGTGTCACCGAGCTTTCGCGTCAGCGTCGTGAGCTGCACGCGAGCCTGCTCACTGTCGGGACTCTCCGTGAGCACCTCGCTCCAGGCCCACTGCGCGAGCCGCAAATCGCTCAGCGACTCCTCCGCGACCTGGGCCAGGACGCGCAGCGCTTCCACGCGGTCCGGCGCGCGGCGCGGTGCCGCCGCCAGCGCCACCCGGAGCCGCTCCGCGATGGCGGGACGTGCCGCGTCCGACACGCAGCGAAGCAGCCCCGCGAGCACGGGGAGCAGTCCCGGCGCGGAGGACTCCGCCGCCTCGAAGTCCGCGCGAGCCTTCTTCAGCTCGCCCATGTGGAGCCAGCGCTCGCCCCGCGTGAGCAGCGCCCCCGCGCGTGCGCGGCCAGCGGGCGCGCGTCGGATGGCCTCGTCCAGCGCACGGCGCACGAGGGACGCGTCCCCCCTCGAGGCGAGCAACCGCACCTGGTCTCGAAGCGCGGCGCGGTCCCCTGTCAGCTCCACGATTTCCCGGTACATGCGCGCGGCGCCCGCGGGGTCGTGGAGTTCGTTCTCCATCACCTCCGCGAGACGCGCCAACGCATCGGCGCGCAGGGACGCGTCCTTCGCCCGGTCCGCCCGCTTGAGGTAGAGCTGGGCCAGCTCGGCCCAGGCCCGTCGAGCGATGAGCTGGGCCTCGACCTTCTGCGAGCGGGTCAGCTCCTCGGTGTCGTCTTCACGAGGGCCCACGCTCGCCTCGGAAGCGCGGCCCTTCTCGTTCGGTGCATCACCGGAAGCCGCGGCGAGTGCGGCCTCCAGCTCCGCCAACGAAACCTCCATGGTGCCCGCGCGAGCATCCGGCTCGGGTGCGGCGCGGGACGTGGCTGGAGGTGGTGACGCCTCGGACGGGGGCGGGGTCTTCCGCCGCTCGCCCTTCGAGGAAACAGGTGTCTGCTGGCGCGGTGTGGGACTCGATGTGTCAGCGCCGACGAGGAAGGGCTGTGCCTCTGAGGTGACTTCACTTTCGCCGGCATCGTCGAAGGTGGCGCGGGCGGGACGCGGCGCCGGCGGTACTTCGCGGGCGACCGGCGCGGGCTCGACCGCGTCGTCGTCTGGGGAATCGACCCACGGCACGGATAGGGGCGCGCGCGCCGGAACGAACGTCTTGGCCACACCTGAAGCCGGGGGCACGGCGACGTCCCCCAGCGCGGGCAGCTCCACTTCTGTCTTGCGCGCCTCGAAGTCAACTGCCGGCGGTGGCACGACCACCGCCGGCATCTCCACGACGGTCCTGGGTGCGTCGGGAGCAGCGGCATCGCGAGGAGTCACCGCGGGCAACTCCACCGCTGGCATCTCCAACACCGTCTTGAGCGCTTCAGTGGCAGGAGCAGGCGGAGCCACTTCTGCCGCCACAGACGTTGCCGGCACGCTCTCGACCGAGGCAGGCGCGGTCCCCGGCTGTTCCGAAACGGGCGACACCTGCACCGGCGGACCTCCCGGTCCACCCTCGTGGGACGTGGCAACAGGTCCGCTGGAAGGAACCACGCCACCCGCCTCCGGAAGCCGCGACGCCGAGGCCGGCCTCGCGGAGAGCGGCGGCCCCACCACAGTCTCGATGAGGTAGACCCCCTCGTCGTTCTCCCAAGAGGTCGCGACCGGCGCGCCTTCCTTCCGCGCTGGGAGCTTCGCCAGCACCCCCTGCTCGTCCCCTTCAACCTTCGGCGCGCTCACACCCGCGTCGAACACCCCCTTGCCCTCGATACGCGTGCGCAGCACCTGGAGCACGCGCTGGGCACGCCCGTCGTCGGGCCAATCCACCAGGAGGGCCTCGAGCGCGGCGGCGGCACGCGGCAGTTGGTCCACCCGTCGCAACACCCGCGCGAGCTGACGCCGGACCGCGCGCCGACTGGAGCCCACCGTGGGCGCCACCTCCAGCAAGGTGATGGCCGCCGGCTCGGTGCCCGCCAGCAGCGCCATCCGCACAATCCCGGCGGCCAGGCGCGGCGTCATCGGCAGGGTCCGGCTGGCGCGCGCAAGCTCTCCAAACGCGCGCGCGGCGGAGCCCTCGCGCAACTGCCGGGCCGCGGACCGGAAGAGCCGGTCCACCACGTCGCTGACATCCTCCGCGGGATTGACATCGGACGCGCCGGGCTGCAGCGCCTCCTGTCGGACCGCTGCGGGCTCCGGCGTGCCGGCGTTCTTGCCGTTTCTCACGCCACCCATGGGTGCGGCAGTCTACACACAACGATGCCCGTTCCGGCTGTTACTGTCCTCCTCCCCGCGCGAAACGCCGAAGCCACCGTGGCCCGCGCTGTCCGCAGCCTCTTGACGGGCACCGTCCGCGACCTCCGTGTGCTCACGGTCGATGACGGCTCCACGGACGGTACGCGCGACGTGCTGACCGACCTGGCGGCGAGCGACTCACGCGTGGAAGTCCTTGACGGCCGGGGCCGAGGCCTGGTGGCGGCGCTGAACCTGGCGCTGCGTGAAGCCACCTCCCCCTATGTGGCCCGGATGGACGCGGATGACGAAGCCCTCCCCCAGCGCCTGGAGGCGAGCCTCACCGCACTGGAGGCGGAGCCCAGGCTGGCGGGCGTGGGCACGGCCGTGGAGCTGTTCCGGGATGACCAGCCCGTGAGCCCTTCGCTCCAGGCCTATGCCACGTGGATCAACGGCCTGACCTCCGCCGAGCGACTCGACCGGGAGCGCTTCATCGAAAGCCCCCTGTGCCACCCCTCCGTCTGCCTGCGCCGGGACGCCCTGGTGGCGGCGGGAGGCTGGCAGGACGGCGACTTCCCGGAAGACTACGCGCTGTGGCTGGAGCTGCTGGACCGGGGCTTCGCCCTGCGCAACCTGCCCCAGGTATTGCTCCGCTGGCGAGACAGCGACGGACGGATGACGCGCACCGACCCGCGCTATGCCCTCAAGCGCTTCATGTGGATGAAGGCGCGCTACCTGACGCGAGGCCGTGGCCCCCTGGCGGACGGCCGCCCGTGCACCGTGTGGGGCGCGGGCCCGAGCGGCAAGACGCTGACGTACTTCCTCCACCAGGAAGGCGCCCGCGTGCGGCGCTACGTGGAGGTCCACCCTCGCAAGGTGGGCACGCACATCCATGGCATCCCCGTCATCTCCCCCCAGGAGCTCGGCGCCCCCGGGGACGGACACCTGCTGATTTGCGTGGGCGTCCGCTGGGCCCGCGCGGAGATTCGCGAGGACCTCATCGGCTGGGGCTGGGTGGAGGGCCGCGACTTCACCTGCGCCGCGTGAGGACTCACGCCGCCCCGGAGCCCGCGCCGCGAATGGCCCCCGAGGGGGCCGGGACGCCGGCGGCCAGGAAGAACCGCATCAAGTCCTCCGGCACCGACGCTTCGATGCGCAGCAGCTTGCCCGTGCGCGGATGTCCCAGCTCCAGCGCCTGGGCATGCAACAAGCACCGCGCGGCCTCCACGCCTTCCGCCCGGGCCGCGCCGCCGTAACGCGCGTCCCCCAGAATCGGAGCGCCCAGCGCCGTCAGGTGCGCGCGGAGCTGATGCGTGCGGCCCGTGTGAGGCAGCAGCTCGACGACACAGAACGCCGGCCCCGAAGACAGCGTGTGGAAGTCCGTCAGCGCGGGCACGCCGTTGGCCGCCCGGGTCGCCCGCCAGCGCCCGGGGCGCGACGGGTCCTTGGACAACGGCAGGTCCACCGTGCCCGACGGGGGCAAACCCGGCCCGGTGGCCGCGACGTAGCGCTTTCTCGCCCGTCCCTCCCGGAACTCGGCCGCCAGCGCCGACGTGGCCTCCGCCGTCTTCCCGAACACCGTCACACCGGAGGTCTCCCGGTCCAGGCGGTGCACCAACCCCGCGGGGCATCCCAGCTTCGCCCCCACCAGGTCCACCAGGCTGTCCCCCACGCGCCCCTCGGTGGGCTGCGCGGACACGCCGGCCGGCTTGTCCACGGCGATGACGTCCGAGTCCTCGTACAGCACGCGCAGCTCGGGCGCGGGGGGCGCCTCGGACAAGGGGCTCTGCCCGCCCTCCTCCAGCACCACCGTCACCACCTGCCCGGCCGTCAGCCGCGCGTTCGCATCCCGGCTCCGCTTGCCCGCCACGTAGACGGCGCCCACCTCCACCAGCC
>NZ_JAAIYB010000547.1 GCF_010894475.1 Myxococcus vastator | reverse complement strand
GGTCGGGCGCATGCGTACTCAGGCGTGGGGTGGGAAGCTGCGGTGTCTCGTGGTGGGCATGCTGCTCGTCGCGGGGGCCGCGCAGGCGGGACAGAAGCAGGTCGGCGGCGTGCTCATGCCGGTGTCGCTGAACCTCAAGGGGCGCACCGTCGAGCTCGCCCACATGGAGCTGCACAAGCAGCTCTTCTTCAAGGTCTACGTCTGGAGCCTCTACATGGAGGACCGGCCACGCTCCACGCGCGAGGCCATCCACTCCAACTCCGTGAAGCGGCTCCACTTCCGCTTCCTGCGCAGCATCTCCAAGGATCAGCTCGTGGGCAGCTTCCGGGACGGGTTGGAGCACAGCCCCGCCCTGCGTCACGGCGGGCCGCTGGCGAACCACCTGCGCATCATGCTCGCGTCGCTCAAGGACGTGCAGAAGGGCGAGGACCTCGTCATCACCTACACGCCGGGCGTCGGACTCGAAGTCGGTGGAGACGCCTCCGGTGGCGTCTTCATCCCCGGCAAGCACTTCGCGGACGCCCTCTTCTCCGTCTGGCTCGACTCTCATCCTATTTTTCCGCGCTGACTGACACGCTTGGCTGTGTGTCAGCCGTTCAGTCGTTTCAGCTCAAAATAAGTGCGAGGTTCTTCCTGACCCGGAGCACCACCAGCGATAGGCTGGCGCTTCATTCACAGGTGTCAGGAGGACACGTACATATGCGGAAACCGTTGGCTCTGGCTGCTCTCGTCGCGCTCTCCACCACCACGGGCTGTGTTTCGCAGGGGAAGTTCGACGCCAAGGCGCTCGAGGCGGAGAGCTTCGCCAAGGGCCTCAACGACGAGAAGGGTGCTCGCGAGGCCGCCGAAGCCAAGGTGAAGGCCCTGGAAGAGAAAATCGCGGAGCTGGAGCAGGAGCGGGAGGCGCTGAACACCCGCCTGAGCACCGCTGAGTCCCGCCTCACCGCGGGCACCGCGGAGCGCCGCGCGCTGGAGGAGAAGAACGCGCAGCTTGCCGCCCTCAACGACGAGCTGGCGCGCAACACGAAGAAGCTGGCCCAGGCGAAGGAGGAGCTGGAGAAGCGCAGCTCCGAGTACGAGAACCTGGCCCAGAGCCTCAAGCAGGAGATTTCCGACGGCAAGATTCAGCTGTCCGAGCTCAAGGGGAAGATGACCGTCCAGCTCAAGGACAAGATTCTCTTCGCCTCAGGCTCCGCCCGGGTCGGCAAGGAAGGCGAGGAGGCGCTGAAGAAGATCGCCGACGCGCTCAAGACGGTGCAGGGGAAGATCATCCGCGTGGAAGGCCACACGGACGACGTCCCCACCGGCGGCGGGCAGTTCCCGTCCAACTGGGAGCTGAGCCTGGCGCGCGCCATGGCGGTGGTCCGCTCACTCCAGAACGCTGGCGTGGACCCGACGTTCCTCTCCGCCGCGGGTTACGGGCAGTACCAGCCCATCGCGGCCAATGACTCGGCGGAGAATCGCAGTCTGAACCGCCGCATCGAAATCGTGCTCGCGCCGAAGTAGGCGCCGCATTAGGAGGGGCGCGGGAGTCCCGCGCCCCTCATGAAAATCCTCCTCGCCCTCCTCTGTCTCCTCGCCGCCACTGGCGCCTCCGCCCAGCAGGACGCGGGCGTCACCGATGCTGACGCCGGCGCGCCGCAGGGTGTGTTGACGAAGCCTCCCGCGCTGATGCGCCAGGTGGAGGCCGCCTATCCGCCTCAAGCCGCTGCCCAGCAGTTGGAGGGCACGGTGGTGATGTGGGTCGACATCTCGGAGACGGGCGCCGTCTCCAATGTCGAGGTGTCCCAGCCCGCCGGCCACGGCTTCGACGAGGCCGCGGTGGCGGCGGTCCGCCAGTTCCAGTTCGAGCCCGCAGAGGTGGACGGCGTCCCCGCGCCGGTGCGCATCGAATACGCCTACCAGTTCGTCTTCCGTCCGCCGCCGCCGCCAGAGGGTGAGGCCGCCGCCGTGGAGCCCGAGGCCCCGGTGAACTTCAGCGGCCGGGCGCTGGAGCGGGGCACGCGGGACGCGCTCCTGGGCGCGGAGGTGGTGCTGCCCGCGCTGGAGCGCTCCACCGTCACCGACGAGGAGGGTCGCTTCTCCTTCCGCGGCATCCCCCTGGGGACGCACGAGGTGCTGGTGGTGCAGAGCGGCTACGAGCGCTTCCGCACCGAGGAGACCTTCACGGAAGGCCAGGAGACGCGCGCCACGTACTACGTGCGAAAGCGCATCTTCGGCGCGTTCGAGACGGTGGTGCGCAGCGAGCGCGAGCGCAAGGAGGTGACGCAGACCACGCTCCAGCTGGCGGAGGTGCAGCGCGTCCCCGGCACCCAGGGTGACACGCTGAAGGTGGTGCAGAACCTGCCCGGCGTGGCGCGCCCCGCCTTCAACGGGGGCCAGCTCGTCATCCGCGGCACGGGCCCGCAGGAGTCCGGCGTCTTCCTCGACGGGCAGCGAATCCCGCTGCTCTACCACTTCGGCGGGCTCACCTCCGTCTACAACTCGGAGCTGCTGGAGGCGGTGGACTACCTGCCCGGCAACTTCTCCGCGTACTACGGCGACATCACCGGCGGCGTCATCAACGTGCGCAGCCGCGAGCCGCGCACGGACCGGCTCCACGCCACGGTGGGCGTCAGCCTCATTGAATCCAACGCGGTGGTGGAGGGGCCCATCACCGACACGCTGAGCTTCGCGGTGGCGGGGCGGCGCTCGTACATCGACCTGGTGCTGGGCCTGGTGCCGCAGGGCGACAACGGCCCCAGCCTCCAGGTGGCGCCGCGCTACTACGACGCGCAGCTCAAGCTGGTGTGGAAGCCGAGGTCGCGCCACACCTTCACGCTGCAGGGCCTCACCTCGCGCGACAGGCTGGGGCTCGTCTTCGACCGGCCGGCGGATGACGACCCCACCGTCACCGGCGGCTTGAATGTCACCACCGGCTTCAACCAACTGCGCCTGCGGCACCAGTACCGCGCGGACGCGCTCACCCTGGACACGCACGGCCTGGTGGGCAACACGCTGGTCCAGTTCGGCATTGGCGACCGGGGCCTGCGCATCGCCTCCACGGACCTGAACCTGCGCTCCACGGTGGAGTACGCCTTCGGTGAGGCGCTCACGCTGGCGGGCGGCATCGACGTGGTGAGCAACTTCGCCCGCGTCACCGCGCGCATCCAGGGCCTCTCCCGCGAGGGGGAGCCGCCCACGCCCACCGTCACCGACGACGTGCTCACCGCGGACGGCGACTTCCTCCAGTACTTCCCCTCCACCTGGGTGGAGGCGCGCTGGCGCCCCGCGCCGCGCCTGCTGCTGGTGCCGGGCCTGCGCGCGGAGAGCTACGTCTTCACCGACCAGACCCAGGCCCGCCGCACCTTCAACCCGCGGCTGGCGGTCCGCTATGGGCTGACGGACACGCTGACGCTCAAGGGCGGCGCGGGCGTCTACCACGGGCCTCCCGTGCAGGACGAGCCGAGCGTGGCCTTCGGCAACCCGGACCTGCGCGCGAAGCGGTCGCTCCAGTACAGCGTGGGCGCGGAGTGGCAGGCGCGGCCGGAGTGGTTCGTGGGCGGCGAGGTCTTCTACAACGATTTGGATGGGCTCATCGTCCGCTCCAACGCCACGGTGGTGCGCGACGGCCAGCAGGTGCCCGAGCGCCTGAGCAACGGCGGCGTGGGCCGCATCTACGGCCTGGAGGTGCTGGTGCGCCGCGCGCTGACGGACCGGCTCTTCGGCTGGGTCTCCTACACGCTCAGCCGCAGCGAGCGCCGGGACGCGCCGGGCGTGGGCTGGCGCCTCTTCGACAATGACCAGACGCACGTGCTGACCGCGATTGCGTCCTACAAGCTGCCGGCGGGCTGGGAGGTGGGCGCGCGCATGCGCTTCGCTTCGGGCAACCCCACGACGCCGGTGGTGGGCTCGGTGCGCGACGACGGGTCGGACGTGTTCATCCCGCTCTACGCGGCGGTGAACTCGCGCCGGCTGCCGTCCTTCAACCAGCTGGACATCCGCGTGGACAAGAACTTCGTCTTCGAGAAGTGGGCGCTCAACGTCTACCTGGACCTCACGAACGCCTACAACAACCCGGCGGTGGAAGGCATCGCCTACAACTACAACTACACCCAAAGCGCCTTCTTCGAAGGACTGCCCATCCTTCCCATCATCGGCGCCCGGGGGAGCTTCTGAGCATGCGTTCCATCCTCCCCGCGCTCGGAGCGCTGCTGCTGGCCGGCTGCGGTCCCGACTTCGAGCTGCAGAGTGAAATCCGGCGCGTGCGCGTGCTGGCCATCCAGGCGGAGCCCGCCGAGCTGGTGGTGGACCCGGACGCCTCCGCGCTGCCCGGGCCCATGACGTTCAGCGCGCTGGCGGTGACGCCGGACGCGCGCCCCGTCACCGTCCGCTATGCGCTGTGCCGCTTCACCGGCAATCCCTATGACGGGCGGTGCCCGGGGGACGACAGCGTGCCGTTGCCGGACGGCGAGCTGTCGCTGTCGGATGCGGATGTGCAGGCGGTGTTGCTGGAGGCGCTGGCCGCCGGCGACCCGGGCGGCGGTGGAACGCTGGACCCGGAGGACCCGGCGCTGCGCGAGGCGCTGGCCCGGGGCATTCCCCTCTTCATCGGTTACGAGGCCACGGACGGCAGCGGCACGCCGGAAGGCACGGAGCGCGGCGTGCGCCGGGTGACGCTGCGGGCCACCCCCACGCCCAACCAGAACCCGGTGGTGTCGGACGTCCTGTGGGACGGCGCGCCGCTCACCGGCCCCTTGCCCGTGTCGCGCGAAGTCACCTTCACGCCGGTGCTGGCCGAGGGCAGCGTCGAAATCCAGGAGACGGACGAAGGCCCGCGCCCCGAGCAGGTCTTCTTCAGCTGGTTCGCCACGGGCGACGGCGAGGTGAAGGAGTTCCGCTCCCAGGCGCCCGTGGAGGGCCGTCCGGGTGACCCGACGTCCGCCTACGACACCCCCGCGACGCCCCAGCGCGTCACCTTCTGGGTGGTGGCGCGGGATGGGCGCTGTCTCTTAT
>NZ_JAAIYB010000546.1 GCF_010894475.1 Myxococcus vastator | reverse complement strand
GCTGTGTATAAGAGACAGGGGGATGGCGGTCATCCCCATGGGGAGGTGCCGCGGGAAGGGGCCCTCCTCGACTGGCGAGGAGGGGCCTTCTCCGCACGCGCCCAGAAAGAGCAGGGCCAGCAACGGCGCGGCCTTGCCCCAAGGCGCTGCGGGGTTCATCGGTCGGAATTCTCCACCGACACCACGGAGAACATGCCAGCGAAGTTGTCGGACAGCGTGGCGCTCTCGGCGCTCTGCGTGGCGCCAATGCTGAGCGTGGTGCGCGGGCTGAGCGCCGTGAACAGCGCCGCCACGTTGGCTTGCACGTTCACCGCCACGTGCTGCTGGGAGTTGACGGTGACGGCGGCGGGGAACGGGAGCTCCACCGTGCGGTAGTTGGCGTTGGTGCCGGTGTCCCAGGTGAAGTCACCCTGCGTGCCCTCGGCCGTCACGTAGGTGCCGTGCGTCTTGGTGAAGATGTAGCTGGTGAACCACATCCAGCTCACGGAGGCCATGTTCTGGAGGACGTGCAGTTCGCCCGCCTGACGGCTCAGGTCATCGTTGTAGGAAGGGTCCACGCCGATGCTGAACCGGATGCCCGTGTAGCTGCCCGCGGGGACCGCTCGGGCCTGGACGCGCTCGCGGCGGTTGGCGGGAAGCGTCACGGGGTTCGAGGTACCTTCCAGCTCCTGCGCGTTGATGACCTCCATGAGGTGGTAGCTGTCGGCCAGCGCCGTCGTGGTGCCGTCCTGCTTGAGCAGCGTCACGTTGGAGAGCCAGTAACGCACCTGGGAGAAGGTGACGGTGTCTCCGCCCGCGGTGGTGTACGTCTGGCCCAGGGCGAACGGCGAGGTGCCGAAGACGAAGGCGGCGTTCAGCTCCAGGCTGCCGTCCGTGGCGGCCAATTGCGCCCGCAGCGCCGCGAGCTCCGCGCGCACCTGGGTGAGCTGTTGATAGACGCCCTCCCAGTCCTGCGATGCCAGCAGCTCCCGTGCCTCGTCGAGCTGCAGGGTGATGTCGGCCAGCTCCGCCTGGGCGGCTTCCGAGTCTTGCTGCTGCTGTGCCACCTGGGCTTCGAGCCGGGTGACCTCTGCCTCGAGCTCCGCGACCTGCTGCTCGAGCTGGCGGCGTTGGTCCTCCGAGGCCTGGAGCTGCTCGTCAGT
This sequence comes from Myxococcus vastator, assembly GCF_010894475.1. Classification (GTDB taxonomy): domain Bacteria; phylum Myxococcota; class Myxococcia; order Myxococcales; family Myxococcaceae; genus Myxococcus; species Myxococcus vastator. Next base: position 3,865 of record NZ_JAAIYB010000546.1, on the reverse strand, counting down.
CGCGCCGTCATCGCCGCAAGCGGGCAGCGCCAGGAGTGCCACGGTGGTCAGGGCCAGCATCCGGCCCAGGGTGGGAAGCGAAAGGAAGGCGTGCTTTTTCATGGCACGGCACTGTGCCCGGAGCACGACCAGGCGGAGCTGCGGCGTTTTGTCGCGCGGCAACATGTCAGCAGGGGCCGTGCGCCCCTGTCGTGCACCCGCTCAAGCTTCCGCGACGGGCTCCGTCACCGCCTGCACCCGGCGCTGCTCGTTGTAGACGGACAGCCGCAGCGTCAGCACATACGTGACGCAGCAGGCGAGGACGGCGGGCGGTCCGTACGCGGAGCCGAACACCTCCAGCACCAGCGCGATGGCCGCCAGCGGCACGCCGACCACCGCCACCAGCGCGGAGGCGATGCCCACCACCACGAACACCGTCACGTCCGCGGGCCCCGTGCCCGTCACCGACGCGAGGAGCTGCGCCGTGGCCGCGCCGGACACCCCGCCCAGCACCATGGACGGAATGAGCATGCCCGCCGAGCCACCCGACTGCACCGTGAAGCTGGTCGTGAGCAGCTTTCCACCCACGACGAGCAGCAGGTACCACCACAGCGACAGGGGCCCCGGCGTGCCCGCGAACAGCTGGGCGATGGTGTACTCGCCCATGCCCAGCACGTGCCGGAAGTCCATGCCCACGCCGTAGTAGAGCCCTCCGGCGACCAGGACGGTGCACAGCGCGCCCATGGCGCCGCGCAGCACGGGGCTGGCGCGCTCCACCACCTGGCGCGTGTGTTTCATTGTCAGGCCGAACAGCAGCGCGATGGGCGCGGACACCGCCACGGCCACCAGCGCGGTGAGTCCGTACTCCCCCAGCGTGTACGTATGCGCGTGCGGCGGCGCCACGAAGATGGGCTTGAAGCCGAGGAAGCGGTTGTTGAGCGCGTACGCGATGATTCCCGCCAGCAGGCAGTACGCCAGCTTCCGGTAGACGATGCGGTTGCCGTAGACGACCTCCAGCGCGAAGAGCGCGGCGGCGAACGGCGCGTTGAGCAGCGTCCCCACCGCCGCGGCGATACCCGCCAACTGACAGGTGCGCAGCGTGTGCTCGGAGCGGGCGCGGGTGAGGCGGGCCACGCCCGCGCCCAGGGACTCGCCCACCAGCACCACCGGACCCTCCAGCCCGCCCGACGCGCCGCTGCCCAGCGTCAGCAGCGTGGCCACCGCCTTGCGCAGGGCCAGCCGGATGGCGGGCAGCGAGTAGCGCGGGCGCGGGTCGTCCGCCGGGTCCTCGTAGGTGATGTGGTAGTTGTGGAGCGCGACGTTCACCCCGTCCGAGGCCACGTCGCTCCAGCCGGGCCGGCGGTTGAGCAGCCCTCGCAGCAGTCCGCCTAGCAGCAGCACGCCCGCGAGCACCAGCGGCGCCCACCAGAGGCTCCGCCCCGACGCGAACGCCAGCAGCGTGTCACTGGTGGCGTGGACGCCATACCGCAGCGCCGAGCACACCCCCCAGATGAGCACCGTGCTCAGCACCACCCGGCCCACCGTGCGGAGCACCGTGTCCCAGGAGTCGTGAAGGGCTCGCTGCTCCTCATCCAGGGGTTCGCGACGACCTGCCATGGGCGGGAGGCTACGTTGTTTGAGACCAAAGTAAATGTCCGTGGGCGGAGGAGCGCTTACCTCTGGAGGGACACCCTGTAAGAGCCGGCCGGGTGCTTCGTTGGCCTGGGCAAAAGGAGCCTCGACGCGCCATGTCCCAATCTCATTCGCACCCGCACGCGCCACATTCCCACACGCCTCCTCCCTCTCCGGACGGGGAGCCGCCCGCCATCGACCCCGTCTGCGGCATGAAGGTCGACCCGAGCGCCGCGAAGGGCGGCCACCTGGAGCACGCCGGGCTGACCTACGCCTTCTGCAATCCCCGGTGCCGGGAGCGGTTCCGCGCGGACCCGGAGCGCTACCTCTTGCCCGCGGAGACCGCTCCGGAGCCGACACCGGCGCCGGGCGCCCTGTACGTCTGCCCCATGGACCCGGAGGTCCGTCAGTCGCATCCCGGCGCCTGCCCCAAGTGCGGCATGGCGTTGGAGCCCGAGTCGCTTCCCGTCCAGGCGTCCCGCGTGGAGTACGTGTGCCCCATGCATCCGGAGGTGGTGAAGGACGGTCCGGGGAGCTGCCCCAAGTGCGGCATGGCGCTGGAGCCGCGCACGGTGCTGGCGGAGGAGCCGCCGGACCCCGAGCTGCAGTCCATGCGGCTGCGCTTCCGCGTGGGACTGGCGTTCACGGTGCCGCTGCTGGTGCTGGCCATGTCGGACATGCTTCCGGGACAGCCGGTGCAACACGCGGTGTCCGCGGGCGTGCTGGCCTGGGCGCAGCTCGTTCTGGCCACGCCCGTGGTGCTCTGGGTGGGCTGGCCCTTCTTCCAGCGCGGCTGGGCGTCGGTGCGCAACCGGCACCTCAACATGTTCACCCTCATCGCCCTGGGGACGGGCGCGGCGTATCTGTTCAGCGTCTTCGCCACGCTGCTGCCGCGGGCCCTGCCACAGGGGCTGCGCACGGGGCATGGCGGCTCCGCGCCCCTCTACTTCGAGGCCGCCGCCGTCATCGTCACCCTGGTCGCGCTGGGCCAGGTGTTGGAGCTGCGCGCCCGGCATGCGACCTCCGGGGCGCTGCGGGCGCTGCTGAGCCTCGCGCCGCCGGTGGCGCGGCGAATCGGAGCGGGCGGGCACGAGGAGGACGTGCCGCTCGCGAGCGTCCAGTCTGGGGACACGTTGCGCGTGCGTCCCGGAGAGAAGGTGCCCGTGGACGGCGTGGTGCTCCAGGGCACCAGCGCGGTGGACGAGTCCATGGTGACGGGCGAGTCGCTGCCCGTGGAGAAGGGCCCGGACGCGCAGGTGACGGGCGGCACGGTGAATGGCACGGGCTCCCTGGTGATGCGCGCCGAGCGCGTGGGCCAGGACACGCTGCTCGCCCGCATCGTCCAACGGGTGAGTGAAGCGCAGCGCACCCGCGCGCCGATTCAACGGCTCGCCGACAAGGTGGCGGCCGTCTTCGTGCCGGTGGTCATCGTGGTGGCGGTGGTGACGGCGGGTGTGTGGGCCCTCTGGGGCCCCGAGCCTCGATTGGCGCACGCGGTGGTCAACGCGGTGGCGGTGCTCATCATCGCCTGCCCCTGTGCGCTGGGGCTGGCCACGCCCATGTCCGTCATGGTGGGCACCGGGCGCGGCGCCCAGGCGGGCGTCCTCATCCGCGACGCGGCGGCGCTGGAGCGACTGGAGGCGGTGGACACGCTGGTGGTGGACAAGACGGGCACGCTCACCGAGGGCAAGCCGCGCCTCGTGACGGTGGTGCCCGCGCCGGGCTTCGAGGAGGCGCGGTTGCTGCGGCTGGCCGCGAGCCTGGAGCGCGGCAGTGAGCACCCGTTGGCCGCGGCCATCGTCGCGGGCGCGAGGGAGCGCGGCGTGACGCTGGCGCCCGTGGAGGACTTCCGCTCGCTCACGGGCAAGGGCGTCGTGGGCAAGGTGGAGGGCGCCGAGGTGGCCCTGGGCAACGTCGCCCTGACGGATGCGCTCCAGGTCCACGGAGGCGCGCTGACCGCCCGCGCCGAGGCGCTGCGGGCCGAGGGGCAGACGGTGGTGCTGGTGGCGGTGGAGGGGCAGGCCGCGGGGTTGCTCGGCGTCGAGGACCCGGTGAAGTCCTCCACGCCGGAGGCCCTGGCGTTGCTGCGCGAGGAAGGCCTTCGCGTGGTCATGCTCACGGGCGACAGCCAGACGACGGCGGACGCGGTGGCGCGGCGGCTGGGCATCACGGAGGTCATCGCCGGGGTGCTGCCGGAGGCGAAGGGCGACGCCGTCCGGAAGCTCCAGCAGGAGGGGCGGGTGGTGGCCATGGC
>NZ_JAAIYB010000545.1 GCF_010894475.1 Myxococcus vastator | reverse complement strand
CTGTCGTGGGGCTTCCGGGGCACCCAGAACTGCCAGAACGCGTCCACCGCATCCGCCAGCTCGATAGGCGGTGCCCACTGGGTGTAGCCCTGCTGCTGTGCGTCCTCCGCCATCGCGTCCCTGCTTACACCACTGGGTGTGGCGCCGGAACGTCAGTCCCTGAGTGGCCCGCGCGTCCGTTCCCCCGAGAAAGGCGCGGTGGCCATGACGACGGTGAACCTGACGAACCGGGTGAATCCCCTCCCCAGCGATTCCGAGCCGGAAGACCTGTTCGACGGCATCGCTTCCTTCTGACACCGCGCCCCGTGGCTGGGGCGCCCCCGCGCTCCTTCAGTTGTGCGGTGTCCCCGGCGTGTGGCAAGTGAGAGGTCCCTCTTGCTGGACACCCCGTGAGCCCGGTCACCCTGCAAATCAACCTCGCGCCCACGGATTATCCTCACGCGCGCCTCATCCTTCCGCATCAGCTTCGCCAGCTCGGGCCCTCCGTGCAGGAGGTGCTGCTCGTGCTGGACCTGCACCGCAGCCAGGGCAGCCGCTTCGCGGGGGCGTGGCTGGAGCGCAAGCCGAAGATGGACGCGCTGCTGGCGGAGCTGTCCTCGGCGGACGCGCGCATCCGGGTGGCGGAGGTGGACTACGCCCCCGCCGTCACGAAGGCGCTCTCCGAGCAGTTCTTCGGAGGCACCCGGCTGCCCATGAAGGACTCGCGCGGCGGGCCCTTCCATTCCTACTTCTTCGGGCTCGCGGCGGCGAAGCACCCGCACGTGCTGCACCTGGACGCGGACATGCTCATCGGCGGAGCGTCGCGCACCTGGATGGCGGAGGCGGCCGCGCAGCTCGCGTCACGCGAGGAGTTGGTGAGCTGCAGTCCCTTGTCGGGCCCGCCGCGCGCGGACGGGACGATTGCGGGAGACACGCGCTGGTACGAGCCCGATGCAAAGGCCTCCCACGCGTTCCGATTCCGGCGCTTCAGCAGCCGGGCCTTCTTCGTGGACCGCGACGCCCTGGTTCGCCGGGTGGGCCCGCTGCAGGCGAAGCTGGCGCCGCCCATTCACGTGCTGCGTGCCTTGCGCGCGGGCAATCCGCCGTACCGCGAGCCGGAGAACCTCGTCACCCGGAGGCTCACACGCCGTGGCTTGTGGCGGCTGGACTTCCTGGGCGCCGCGCCGGGCCTGTGGACGTTGCATCCCCAGTACCGCTCGCCCACGTTCTACGAGCGACTGCCGGAGCTGATTTCGCGCGTGGAGTCAGGGGACATGCCTGACGACCAGCGCGGCCAGGAGAACGTGCAGGACTGCCTGGTGGACTGGTCCGACGTGCGGGCCGCGCGGCGGAAGTGGTGGCGGCGCGGGTAGTGCCAGCACCTCCGCCTGGGGCCTCTGGCGTCAGCCCAGGGGCGACTCGGAGATGACGATGCCGTCCAGGTCCGCGTAGACGTAGTGGCCGGGGCGGAAGGTGACTCCGGCGAAGCGGACCTCCACGTCACGTTGTCCCTCGTTGCGCTTGAGACTCTTGAGCGGGTGGGTGCCCATCGCCTTGACTCCGATGCGCATGCGGCCCACGTCCTCGGCGTCGCGGATGCAGCCATTCACCACCACGCCCGCCCAGCCATTCTGCTGGGCGAGCAACGCGAGCTGGTCTCCCACGAGCGCGCAGCGGCGGCTGCCTCCGCCGTCCACCACCAGCACCCGGCCCTGGCCGGGCTCCTCCAGGGCCTTGCGCACGAGGGAGTTGTCCTCGGGCGCTCGCACCGTGCTGATGGGGCCCGCGAAGGTCCGGACGCCGCCGTAGTCCTGGAACCCGGGCTCGGCGATCTGGAACCGCGGCGTGCCCGCGTGGGCATCGCAGAGGTCGGCCGTCTTGAAGTCGGTGAATGCGCTCATGGGCTCCGAGCCTTCTCAGGCCTCGCGGGACGACGCAACGTCCAGGGCGCGCATGTCCTCCTCCGTCAGTTGCAACGTGAACGCCCCAAGCAATTCCTGCGTCTGACTGGCGGACGTCGCGCTCGCGATGGGCGCGACGATGGTGGGCTGGGCGGCGAGCCACGCGAGCGCGACCTGGGCGAAGGTCGCTCCTGGATGCCGACGCGTCACGGCGTCCAGGGCATCAATCACCGCCCAGCCGCGCGCGTTTCCATGCCGCTTCAGCACGCCTTCGGCGCGGGCCGACTTCGGAGGCGGCTGGTCCTTGCGGTACTTGCCCGTCAGGAAGCCCGAGGCCAACGCGAAGTAGGGCGCCACCACGAGCCCTTCTCGTTCGCAGAGGTCGCGGAGCGAGGACTCGAAGCCCTTGCGCTCGACGAGGTTGTAGTGCGGTTGCAGCACCGCGTACCGGGCGAGGTGTTCTCGGCGGGACACCTCCATTGACTCGGTGAGCCGCTGCGGGGAGTGGTTGCTGGTGCCCAGCGCGCGGACCTTGCCGGCGCGCACCAGCGCGTCGAAGGCCGCCATCGTCTCCTCCACCGGCGTGCCCAGGTCCTCGTAGTGCGCGTAGTAGAGGTCGATGACGTCCACCTGCAACCGGCGCAGCGAGGCCTCCACGCTGCGCTGGATGTGTTCGCGGCTCAGACCCTTCCCCAGCTCTGTCTGCGAGCCCACCTTCGTGGCGATGACGACGCGCTCCCGGGCGCCGCGCGACTTCATCCACTTGCCGATGAGCGTCTCCGACTCGCCGCCGCGGTTGCCTGGGACCCAGCTCGAATAGACGTCCGCCGTGTCGATGAAGTTGCCGCCGTTGTCGACGAATGCATCGAGCACCGCGAACGAGGTCGCCTCGTCGGCTGTCCAACCGAAGACGTTTCCACCCAGGCACAGAGGAGAGACCTGGAGGCCCGTGGTTCCGAGCGCCTTGCGTGCTTCGAGCTTCGTCTGGGGCATTGCCTGTCTCTCCCTCGATGGGTTTCGTGGCCGGCGTAGCTAATGCGTCCCGAAGCAGGGCGCAGGTCAAAATGCCCCGCTCATCGGAGCGAACGTCGTGCGGTATCGAGCACTTCCCAGCGCTGCGGTTGCTCCGCGAGCAACGCGAGCCAGGGAGCCACTTCGTCTTGGGCCGCGGCGCTCGTGTCACGGAGCCGCTCGAGGACGGGCACGGCGCGGCTCAGGCCCAGCCGGGAGATGGACTCCAGCAGCGCCTCGCGCACGCTCGCATCGGGCTCGGCGCTGTAGCGGGCGGCAAGCGCATCGAGGCTCGCGGAGAGCTCCGCCACGGGCGAGGTCGCCAGGGCCCGTGCCGCCGCGGCGCGCACGTCGGGGGACTGCGCTGACTGGAGCAGGGTGCGGACCTGCGCCACCGCCGGGCCTCTCACCGCTTCGATGGAAGACGCGCCCAGGAGTCCCGCCGCCGTGGCCGAATCGTCCGCGACGGTGGCCAGCGACACCGCGCGCTCCGCCACCATGCGGTAGCGGCCGGCGTCGCGAGCGGCCTCCTCCCGGAAGTTCTCCACCGCGGCGGCGCGGACCTCGGGCGCCGCGTCCGTCACCCAGTCGCGGTAGACGTCGCGGCCCTTGAGGACCTGGATGCCCAACAACTGCGTGGAGGGCTCCCCCGTCTGTTGCAGTGAGCGAATCAACACGGCACGCAGGCGCGCGTCGGGTGTCTCCCTCACGCGGTCCACCAGCCGCTCCAGGATGCGGGCCTGTCCCTCCAGCGCGTAGCGCAGCACCCAGGTGTCGGAGAGCAAGGCCAGCACGTCAGCGTCCTGCTCCTGGCTGAGGTGCCGCCAATGCACGTCCTCGGACAGTGACTCCACGAGCCCGCGAAGCTGTTCTCGCACGTAGCGCCGGTACGCCGGTGAGGCGTGCCCCTGGCGATACTCCGCGAGGAGCTCGGTGAGCTCACATGGTACCGCCTTCAGCGGCTGCGCATGCGCGGGCAGGGGCGGGAGCGCCGGACGGCCAGCGTCAGCGGCTTGCGGCGTCGAGGCGTCGAGGACAGTGGCGGTGTTCCTGTCCGGAGCACTCCAGAGGCGTGTGCCCACCACGGCTGCGCCCAGCGCCCCGGCGACGAGAACCCAGCCGAGCCTTCCGCGTGGATTCCTCATGGCGTCCGAGCCTCCGCGTCCTCAGGGCAGCGGTGATACACGCGCTTGTTCAGCCACAGCCGGTCGAAGTCCACATGTCCCGCGTCGTAGAGCGCCTGGAAGTCGGCGACGTCTCGCGCGAAGCGGCGGTCCTGCCTCGCGTAATCCCGCGCCTGGTGCAGGGCAGCGGCGCCACCGGCCCGGAGCGTGTACCGCAGGATTGCCCAGCGCACGCACAGGCGCTGCTCTCCAGGAAACGCGGCGCGGAAGTGGTTCAGCACCGCGCGTGTGTCGCGGCCATCGGACAGGGCCAGGCCCGCCAGCTCCCGGACGTTGGCGTCCGCGTCATTCTCGAGCACCCAGGCCAGTTGCTTCACGGTCCGCTCATCCAGTCGCACGGACAGGGACGCGGCCAGCTCCACCGCCAAGGCGCGGACGTGCGGGTCCTCGGACTCCCGCGCCAGTGTCAGGAGCCGCGTGAGGTACGGCTCCACCGAGCCCCCTGCCTGGAAGTCGTTCTTCATCACCCAGCCCAGGGTTCTCACCGCGAGCAGGGGCATGCCCCGCGGCGCCGTGCCGCTCCTGGCCAACACCATCAGCCGGTCCTGCGCAGGGGCGCCGAAGCGCGCCTGTGTCTCCAGGGTCTGCAGGGCCTGCGCGCGGTGGTCGATGGAGGCGTGTCGCTCCACCATCGTGAGGAGCCGCTCGGCCACGCGAGCATCCCTCACCGCGGAGGCTTCACGCAGGCCGGCCAGCAGCACGGCGGATTCGGGCGCGGGTGAGGTGTCAGCCCAGTCGAGCACCTGGAGCGCGGCCTGGGCGTCTCCACCCAGGACTTCCGGAATCCGCTCGGTGAGGAAGGCGAGGGCGGCAGGGTCGTTCTGCGCCAGGGCCTGCTGGATGGCGGCGCGCACCGTGGGCAGTCCGTGAAGTTGTTCGAAGTCCAAGTAGCCCGCGCGGCAGGTGAGGCGCGGAAGCCGCTGGTGGGGTGGCTCGGCGG
>NZ_JAAIYB010000544.1 GCF_010894475.1 Myxococcus vastator | reverse complement strand
CCCCGCCTCTCTGCTCTTGCCCGCGCGCCGTAGTGGCTCCGGCTGGGCAAGGACGGACGGACCGAGGATGCGCCCGCGTTCGCCCTCTCCTGTGCGGAGCCGTCCAGAAGCCCGCCGCGACCTCCCTACGACGGCCCGCTGATCCGCGGAGGTGAACCTGCCTTTCCGCCCACGAGGAGCTGCGCGTGACCAAGCACCGGCTGTCTGGGCAAGACGGCATGGGTTTCCGCCCAGTTTTCGAGCGAATCGCGGACTGCTACCTTCGCCGTTTTATCGCAGCACACGGAGGGGACATCCATGGCGGAAGGAAGCCTGCTGAACCTCATCACCTTCGGCTTCGCCGGTCGGTATGAGGCAGCGGCCACCCGGGCGAAGGGAGCGAGCAGCGCGCTTCGCGCCCTCGAACGCGAATCACAAGGCCAGGCGGAGCTGCTCGCTCGAATTGCGAGGCGCCTCGCTGCGGGCGAAGTCCTGGTGGAGATTGCCCAGCTCGCCGACAGGCAGGTCTTCGTGACGCGTCTTCAGCGGCGCGGCGCGGTGGACCATTACCTGTACGAAGCAGACGCCGGACGCTCTGAGAAGCCAGTGCTCTCCTTCGTCGGCGCATTCGGCGATGACGCTGTGACGTTGAACGAAATCGTCTGCAACGAAAAGCGCTGCCAGCCAGACCACGGGCCGCTGCTCCTCAAGCATGTGGTGGCATTCGCTCGAGCCCAAGGACTCGGTGACGTTCGCGGAACCCCACGTCCCATGGACTGGCGTCATGGCCACGTTCCAGAGAGCTTCAAGGTGACGCATGCGATTCAGCCAGAGCGGCAGCCTCCTCCGGAGGACCTTCTGCCTCTGCGTCGGCGCCGTCGCTGGGGACAGACGCGCGAGCCTGCCGCGACGTGGCCACCTGACGCGTTCCGGTTGCTGCCGCTGATGCGAAACTTCCAGAAGCAGACGGCGACCGCTGTCTGGAAGGAGCGCCGCCGGCTCGACATCCGGACGGCCCGAGAGGAGGTCTCGCCTGCGGCCATCGACACCTTCATTCAGCACCTCATCGACTCTCAGGCGTCCGTGGTCGGCCTCATGCGGGACCGGACACTCGTCGACAACCTCCAGGAGTGTCGCCCGCTGGCGTTCCGCTTCGGACTCAACGGGCGAATCGAAAAGCTGGAGCTGCTGCTGCTCGCGAAGCATTCGGCCTGGCGCACCATGGAGATGGCTCACGTTCATCTCCCTGAACTCGCCAAGGGAGGACATCGGGCGAAGGCCGCACCTGCACGCAGGCCCGTCGCGGATCCGCGCCCATTCCTTCCATCCATCGGCAAGCCACTCGTCCTCGTGCTGCGTGACGGAATGGTAATTCACCTGCCTCTGCTCGCCGTGGGTCCGTTTGACCTTCTACTCGGATGGCCGGGCAACGAGGTCCTCGTGCATCTCCACGCCATCATCTTCTGGGAAGCAGCGTAGGCGCCATCGCACCCCATCCCCAGTCAAAGCACGAGCAACAATTTTCCCGAACCAACCCAAAGGAACGAGGGCGCGTGACCAACAAGCACTTTCCGGAGCAGCTTGCGCTCTCGGATCTTCAACCGTGGATAAGCACGAGACCGCTTGACGGCCAACTCGCAGAAAAGCGCAGAACTGAGCGCGAAGCATTGCTCCATGCGTTAGCGGACTCAAGGCTCGCAACAATCGAGCAGAAAGTTTGCCGCATGCTCCGCGACTATCCGGAAACACGAGATAGCGACACCGCTCTCCTCATTCGATATTGGCGAAAATTCCAAGCGGACACGTTGCTCGACTGGTCACCACTTCAACTGGAAGCACTATTCGAACTAGAGAAGGTCGAATCCATATCTCGCGCTCGCCGGCACATTCAGAACGACCTCAATCTTTTTCAAGCAACTCCGCGCATACTGGCTCTCCGCGGAGACCTCCAGATGGAGTTTAATCAGTACCTGGCAACCAGACGTGAAGGCGATCCTGAGATTCGATTCTATCTCGACGAAACGGGCAACGAACCCCAGGACCGATTCACTGGCGTCGCAGGCATTTGCGTTCTCGACTGGCGACAGTTCGAGATGCAACACATCGCATTAACTCGATGGCGTGAGAAGCAAGGCTGGCCCGAAACACTACACTTCAACAAACTCACTGAAGATCCGGCCCCATACTTGGCTCTCCTCAGCCAACTCCAACGCCGACGTGCGGGCATCCTATTCTCAGGATACGCACTCCCGGCGAGGCGCAACAAGCAGGAGATGGTCTTCTCCCTCATAAGCCAACTTCTCACCGACTCAATACGACACGCCGAGCAACTCGGCTGCCTCAACACATGCAGAGCCGTCACAGTCATAAAAGAGCGCGAGGACGGGTTTGACAATCTATTCCTCCAAGAACTCAAAACCTCACTAAACACTCACTTCGCACGAGAGTTTCCAGGCAAGGCATATCTCAAAGAGATAATCCCGCTCCCGAAGGGGCGCGAGGTTCTCCTGGAATGTGCCGACATCATCGCATCAGGAATGAGGCGGCGTGCCCTCAACGGAGGACGCCACAGCAAGGACAGAGTGGCAGATGCCGTCATGAACGTGACAGGATTCGAAGACCATCGAGACAAAGGAGCACTTTTCAAATACTTCGCACCACGATAAAGCAAGCTGATCGTACTGAGGTCGGCGAACATCAGGAGCGACGACTCGCTCGACTACATGTTCCAGCAAGCATCTAGGCGTACGTGCCGACGCGAACCTGCAACTTCTCCAACTCTGCCATGACGGGCCTTCGTGTCAACCGCCGCCGCGCCACTTCACCGGGCGCTCGCGAACACCACGAAGCCAACCGTTCGGCCCATCTCAATTAATCGACCGCATGCCGCTGCAGCGAAGCTCCGCCTCCACGTAGAATTGGGAAAGCGAATGCTCTCGAAGCGCCTGGCGCGAGCGCATGTAGCGATATGCTCGAACAAAGGGCAGGCACACTGAATCCCCGACTCGCACCTGAGACTCTTCAAGCCTCGCTCGAGGCACCCACTGTCCACCCAACCTACGCACCAGCACCTCCCCCAAGAACGCCCCAACAAGTGGCACCGTCGACTCATCAATTTTCCAGCGTTCGAATGACTCCGGAAAGTTCTCCTCCCAGAAGTGCGCATCAATATCCGCAAGCGACTTGGGGGTAGATTCAAAGACGGACGGAACCGGCACATGCAGCAACGCAACCAGGTATTCCGCAAGAAGCGAATAGTGCTCGACGACGCCTGCGGCATCCTCGACATCACAGTTTGAGGCAGCCTCAACAGGAAGCCACTCCTCCATCTGTTGCGCACGAACTGCATCTACCGTCACCAACTGCTGAACCAAACCCTGAAGCTGCTGAATCTCTCCCTCCCCATCCTCGGGCCCAGCTTCAAGGATCTCGATGACGCGCAGGTAAGTCGCCCGAGCATCAGAGATACGCCCCATCTCGTGCTGCACTTTGGCAATTCTCTTGAGAAGCAGCGCTAGAACATTTGGATACTCAATTACGCTCTCCAACTCTCGCGCTGCAAAAAGGAGCGCATCCGGCGCAGTCGGAAAGCCCTCCTCTCCCATCTCACATGCATCCCAACAAGCTGCGATGGCACAAGCCGTCCTCTCCTGAAAAGCCACGTCCATCTCATCCGACACCGGATGCAAGACATGCCCTTTGGCCGTCAGCCGGGCGTCGTTCTCGTGCCCAATCACGCTTGTGAGTTCTTCGGCCATTTCACCAGGCCGAGCAATGAGACTGAGCGCGGGGGAGTCGTCCTGAGTTAATTGGGGCGCGATGCCCCTTATTCGAGCGACACGTACACGAGATGCCGGAATTTGTTTGTACTCCTCCGCCGTGTCGCGATTCCAGAACGAATGAAATCTGAGTTCCCGGAGAAGACGCGGGGACTGCTCCTCCATTGCATCCACGCACCGATAGACATCACGACACGGGACGTCCAACCCACGCATATAGGTTAACAACGGCTCCACAACGCGGCTGTATCGTTCCGAACTGCGTGCAAGCCCCACAAGGGCCGAAGCAAGCACTTCTCCGCCATACAATCGCGCAGCAGTCTGGTCCACCTGCAACCTGCTTAGACGCAACTCATGACCTGCAAGTTCAATCTGCATTCGGGCACAGGGCCGCGCGACCCAGAACAGTGGATTCAAAATTGGATACTTAATGAGCGCCATCGCCCCCATCAGCAAGGACTCTCCACGACTCTTGATGGCCAGCAATCGAAAGTCCCCGTGACGAAACCGGCAATATGACTGAGCGACCAGCGCCTTCAGCTCGCTGCTCGACAACTCCTTCACGAGGGGGAATCCAAGCAAAAGGGTTCGTTCACCGCGCCCGGCGAGTACCTCCCACAGCGGTCCGTCCTCGGTGACGCCAATACTTGGGGCTGCCAGCATTATCACCCTATCCACCATCCGCATTCCCATCGCATCCGCGACCTCGGCGAGCGTCGCAAACAGCCGAGGCTCGTCTCCTTTTGTAACAGGCCGCCCAAGAAATCGATCCGGAGGGAAGAGGTTGCGACCCCGGAGCATTGAAAGCAGCGAGACAGCCCCAGTCGCCGACGCAGCCAGGAGAACATTGACAGAAGCTGACGACACTCGTGTCGCCTCGTACAGCACTACGCCAACGGAGATCGCAAGGACCAAAGGGAGCAAGGCACAGATGAGCGCGCTCACGGACCAAACACTCAGCCTGAGTAGCCGTCGGAGCCAAGCGCGCTGAAGTATCTTCTCATCGAGTCGGGCCTGCGCTTCGGCCGCAGACAAATGCGCCCCCTCAAGGCGCAAGAACAGAGCATTGATTGCCAGCAGCACACGTGGCACCACCAGGACGCCGATCCCTAGTCCCACCGTCAACCACAGTCCGAACCTCAGCACGAGTGTCATCTCCTAGGAGTGTGTAGCGGTAATGGGGTTGGAAGCGAGACGGGACGAGTGACGCCGGTCCGCCGCTGGGTACGGCAGGCCGCTACGCTGCCGTCATGCGGAAGAGCTTGAGGAGGTTGTGGGTGGCGCA
>NZ_JAAIYB010000543.1 GCF_010894475.1 Myxococcus vastator | reverse complement strand
GGCACGCTAAGCACAGCGGGCGGGCGGGCGCACGCGGCTTCATGACCTCCGGAGACGTGATGGCCATGGCTCAATCCTCCTGGTGTGAACAGTAGGGAGGCTCCAGGTGCGAGAGGAGCGGGGCCGCCAGCCAGACGAGCGGTGGGTCGTCTTCCGTTTCAGGACCTTCGCACCTAGTCTCTGTTCACACATGGCAGAAACCTCCGTGGAGACGTTGAAGACCGCGGTGCAGGCGCTCTACCGCGTCCACGCGGTGGAAGGCCCGCCCGGCGAGAATGGACTGCGCACCGTCTGGCACCTGTGCCCGGATGGCGCGGAGCTGATGTCCCTGGTGGACTCAGAGGGGCGCGTGCGCCGGCAGGAGCTCACGCTGCTGGAGGACCACTACGTGTGGGCCAGCGGCGAGGGCGTGCGCACCGGTTGTCTGGAGCGCGGCGGCAAGCCCACGGCCGCGGCGGTGGTCCAGACGGACCCGGAGCTCGTGCCGCAGCGGCTGATGCGCGCCGCGCTCGCCATGGGCACGTACACGGGACAGGACCGCTACCTGCTCCACATGCAGCGGGTGCTGGCGCTGGCGCGCGAGGGCCTGGAGATGAAGGGCGGCCTGACGCGTCCCTCAGAGCCCACGCTGCCCGCCGTGGAGGCGCCCATCGTGACGACGGCTCAGGCCGCCGTCTTCGACGTGCCGCCCGCCGCGGTGGCGGTGGTGGAGGAGGTGACGCCTCCGGTGGTGCGGCCCGGGGAGGGTTTGACGATGGTGCTGGTGCTTGCCTTGGGGTTGCTGGTGGGGTTGGGGATGCTGGCGTTCATCTTGATGGGCTGAGCGGGGCTCACGTCTCCAGAGGGTGGCCGCGGCATGCTCCCGGTGGGGCTCTCGCCGTGTTCGGCGGGGATGGCCACCGGCGCGTGCTCCGTGGCGGAGCTCACCGGGTTCGCATCCAGCACCAGCAGCACGGCCACCGCGGCGGCGGGCACCAGCCGCGCCGACCAGCCCAGCGGCGTGTGAGACGCTTCTCCGGCGCGCCGCCGGGCCATCAGCGTCAGCCCCAGCACCGTCAGCACCCCGGTGCACGTCCACCGCAGCGCGCGCAGGTTCGCCGTCGCGGCGAGCCCCGTGGCGATCAGCTCCGAGCGCTCCGCGTCCGGCATCCGCGCCAGGCTGGTGAGGAAGCCCAGCAGGTGGCGGGCCTCGAGCGCGCCCACCAGGGCCACCGAGGCCAGGGACGCGGAGACGCCGCTGGCCAGCAGCAGTCTGCGGTTGCGGGGGCCCGCGGCCTCCCGGAAGCCCGAGGGGTCGAAGTGCGCCAGCGCCAGCCCCAGCGCCAGCCCCAGCAGCAGCGCGGTGCTCGTCCAGGCGCCCAGCAGCCGCGGCGCCATGGCCTCTCCCGTGCGGGTCGCCAGCGCCAGGCCCGCCTCCACCGTGTCCAGCCGGGGCAGGGACACCAGCACCCGGTCCATCAGGACCTCGGTGCCCATCAACCCCAGCATCCACGGCAAGGTGGCCAGTCCCAGCATCGCGGACAAGGGCACCCGCCGCTCCACGCCCGAGCCCACCAGCGCCAGGGACAGCAGCGGCACCTCCAGCGCCAGCGCCATCGCCACCAGCGCGGCGAATGGCCCGGCCGCCTGGAGCGCTTGCGACACCCCGGCCACCCCCTTCAGCAGGGGCGCCAAGGTGAAGCACCACACAATCACGGTGATGGGCACGGCCAGCGCCACGGCCAAGCCGGGCGCGAGACGAAGCCGGAGCGGAACGAGCATTTCAGGAGAGAGTAGTCTCTCCGGTTAAGCCTGTGAAATTAGACCGGAGGACGACCCACGAGCCAGTAGATGACGCTCGCCAGCGCTCCCGCGACGGGAGAGACGAGCACACCCAGCAGGTAGAGCCTGGGACACCCGCCGTCGCCGCAGCCGATGCGGCCATGGGCGAGGACACCGGTCAGCAGCAAGGGCACGTGCATGCCCATGAGGAAGACGCCGGCGCCGCGCAGCACCAGCCCGCGGTACCAGGGACGTGTCCACAACCGGAAGACGACGGGGAGCAGCAGCAGCGTCAGCGTGGCCGCGGTGGCCAGGGTGCCCTGCCGAGCCGACACCGCCACACACGCCAGGGCCGCGAGCGCCAGAGCGGGGACGAGCAGCAGGGCGTTGAGGGACAGCGGCTCCCGGGGACGCATCGAAGTCAGCCTGGGACGCTGGCAGAGCGACAGTGGGGGTGCAAGGCGGAAGCGGGCGGGGTGTCCGGCAGCGGCCAGGGACGCGCGCCGCCTCACGCCGCGACGGCGCCTTCGCCCAGGAGCTGCGTGTACCGCCCCCGCAAGGCCAGCAGCTGCGCGTGGGTGCCCGCCTCCACCACGCGGCCGCCCTCCACCACGGCAATGAGGTCCGCGTCCCGCACCGTGGACAGCCGGTGCGCGATGACGAGCACCGTGCGCCCCTTCATCAGGGCCACCAGGCCTTCACCCACCGCGGCCTCGCTCGCCGCGTCGAGCGCGCTGGTGGGCTCGTCCAGCAGCAGCACCGACGGGCGGCACAGGAAGGCCCGCGCCAGCACCAGCCGCTGCCGCTGTCCGCCCGACAGCCGGCCGCCGCGCTCGCCCACCCGCTCATCCAGGCCGCCGGGCAGGGCGCGGACGAAGTCGTCCGCGTGCGCCAGCCGCAGCGCCTCCCACAGCGCCTCGTCCGTCGCCTCGGGCCGGCCCAGTCGCAGGTTGTGCCGCACGGTGCCGGAGAAGAGCACCGGCTCCTGGGGCACCCACGCCACCTGGCCGCGCACGCTGGAAGGCTGGAGCGCCGTCAGCGGCGCCCCGTCCCACAGCACCTGCCCGCCCGACGTGGGCAAGAAGCCCAGCAGCACGGAGAACAGCGTCGTCTTGCCCGCGCCGGAGGGGCCCACCAGCGCCACGCGCGCGCCCGCGGGCACCACCAGGTCCACCCCGCGCAGCGCCTCGCGCCCGTCCGCGTAGGTGGCCCGCACGCCCTCCAGCTTCAGCTCGCGCGCCAGCGGCCCGGCGGCGTCGCCCACGTCCGGCGCGGACGGCGCATCCGCCATGACGAAGAGGCGCTCCGCGGCGGCCAGGCCCGTCAGCACCTGCGACAGCGTACCGCTGAGCGACTTCACGGGCTGGTACAGCAGCAACGCGGCGGCCATGAAGGAGAGCAGCCGCCCCGCCAGCGCCGGGTCCGCCGCCACCGCGCGCGCGCCCCAGGCGACCGCCATGGCCACGCCGGCGATGCCCAGCAGCTCCACCGTGGGGCTCACCGCGCCGCGCAGGAAGAGCGAGCGGCGCATCTCCCCCAGGTACTTGTCCGCCTCCACCTCGAAGGCCTCCAGCGCCCGCGGCTGTCCGCGGAAGGCCTGCACCACGGGCAGGTTCTGGAGCTGCTCGGCGGTGAGCGCCGTCAGCGAGCCCAGCCGCTCCTGCGAGCGCGCGGCCACCTTCTTCAGCGAGCGCGCGAAGCGGTTGATGGGCAACACCGTCACCGGCACCACCACGAAGGTGAAGAGGAACAGCGTCTTGTCGATGAGGAAGCAGGTGACGAGCAGCGCGATGATTTGCAGCCCGTCCTTCACGTAGGACGTGAGCGCCTGCGTCACGGAGAACTCGACCAGGGGCACGTCCGCGGTGAAGCGCGACAGCAGCTCGCCGGAGTGCCGCCGCTCGAAGAACGCGGGGGGCTGGCCGAGCAGCCGTCCGTAGAGGAACCCGCGCAGGTCCGCCATCACGCGCTGGCCCAGCCGCTGCATCAGCCCGCCCTGGAAGAACTGCGCGGTGGCCTTCACCATGGCCACGGCCACGACGAGCAGTGGCAACCGCTTGAGCAGGGCGTCTCCTGGCAGGGACACCCCGGCGACGGTGACGGGCTCGTGGGTGAGCAGCGCGCGCAGCAGGGGGCCCACCACCCAGGCGTAGGCGGACGTGGCGATGGCCGCGGCCACCGACGCGCTCACCCCCGCGGCGAGCAGCAGGCGGTACGGGCGGAGGTAGCCGAGGAGCCGGCGGTAGACGTGAGGCGAAGGACGGGGAGCCACTGTTCGGCGGCGGACTCTGTCACTGAGTCGCCAGAACGTCCAAGGCTACCGGGCCCTGGAGTCTGATGCCTTGTCGGCTGCCCTGCCACCGGGCGCTTGCAGCGCCCGGGCCAGTTCCATTGCCCACCTTCACCCCTGCGGACAGGTTCAGGGGAGCCATGGAAACCAATAACGAAAAAGAGGCCCTGCTCAATCCGGGCTGTGAGCCGGTCGTGGAGGACGAGGAGCGCCGGCGGCTCCTGTGGCTGATGGCCGAGTACTTCCGGACCATCGGGTACACGGACATCAAGGCGCGCCTTCCCGGCTTCATGCCGCCTCCCATCCTGTCGGGGACCATCGAGGACCACCGCCCCGACTTCACCTGCCGGCAGTCGGATTCGGCACGCACGCCCATCATCCTGGAAATCGTCACCCCGAACATGGTGGAAGACCCCACGGCGGAGAACCGCTGGAGCCTGCTGGCCAGCGCCGCGAAGCTGTACAACGCGGAGCTCCACTTCGTGGTGCCCAAGTGGGCCTCCACCGGCGCGGTGGACCCGGGCCTCAAACGCAGGCTGGCCCGGATGGAGCTGACGGCCAACCGCGTGTGGACCGTCTGACGGCTTCCTCTCTTCCCGCCACGCCACCCGCCCGGATGCCCGCCTGGCACCGGGTGGGCGCGGGCGGCGCGTGTCCCCGCTGGATTGCTGGTGCGGTTCGCTGCGTTATAGTGACTCGAGTTTTCACGCAGCGCAGAAAAGCACAGCAATTTCCAGGGGTTGTAATCAATGCCAGCGGCGGCGGGTCAGAAGCGCGACTACTACGAGGTCCTGGGCGTCCAGAAGTCTGTCTCCGCGCAGGAGCTCAAGAGCGCGTTCCGCAAGGTGGCGCTGCAGTACCACCCGGACCGGAATCCGGGGAACTTGGACGCCGAGGAGAAGTTCAAGGAGGCCTCGGAGGCCTATGAGGTGCTGAGCGACCCCGAGCGGCGGGCGAAGTACGACCGCTTCGGGCACGCGGGCAACCCCTTCGAGGGCTTCGGCGGCGCCGGGGGCGGGTTCCAGGG
>NZ_JAAIYB010000542.1 GCF_010894475.1 Myxococcus vastator | reverse complement strand
CCCCTGGTCCGCCCTACCTGGAAGTGGCCCCACCTCCGCGCGCGGCCGGCGCTGGCGTTGTTCGGCTTCTGCCTGCTGCTGGGCCTGTGGATGGGGCTCACGCTGTGCCTCACCATCCTCACGGAGGGCGGCGAGGTGCCGGGGGCCCGGCCCTTCGTCTGGGAAGTCACCGGGGCGCTCGGCATCTGGGCGGTCCTGCCCATCCTCTATACGGCGGTCCTCAACGCCCCGGGCCCTCGCGTGGTGGGCTGGGGGCGCTTCCTGGGCATCCATGCCGGGGCCTTCGTGCTCTTCACCGGCCTGCACACCGCGCTGATGGTGGGGTCGCGGCACCTGCTGTACGCGCTGCTCGGCTGGGGCGCCTACGACTCCGGCGAGCTCGCCTTTCGCATCCCCATGGAGGCGCAGAAGGACCTCATCTCGTACACCGTCTCCGCCACGCTCTGGAGCTTCCTCCAGGCCTGGAAGAAGCGCCATGCGCGGGCGCTACGGGAGGCCGCGCTGGAGGCCGAGCTGCGCGCGGCCCAGCTCCAGTCCCTCACCGGCCAGCTCCACCCGCACTTCCTCTTCAACGCACTGAACACCGTCAGCGCGGTGATGTACGAGGACCTCGCGCGCACGGACCGGCTGCTCAGCGACCTGGGCGGGCTGCTGCGCGCCAGCCTGGAGCGGCGCGAGGCCACGTGGACGCTGGCCGAGGAGCGCACCCAGGCCGCGCGTTTCGTGGCCCTGCTGGCCGCGCGCTTCGGTGAACGGGTGACGGTGCGCTGGGAGGTGGCGCCCGGCATGGACGGCGCCCAGGTGCCCTGCTTCGCGCTGCAAGCGCTGGTGGAGAACGCGGTGAAGCACAACCAGGACCGGACCGAGCCCCTGGAGGTGCGCATCCGGGCCCGGGAGGACGGCGCCGGGTGGCGGCTGGAGGTGGAGGACACGGGGCGCGGCTTCGGCACGCCCTCGCCCGCGTCAGGCCCCGGCGTGGGGCTGGCCCACCTGGAGCGCATCCTGGCGCTGCTGCACGCGGGCCGTGCGCGGCTGGAGCGGAGCCACGGCCCCGAGGGCGGCGCGCGCGTGTCGCTGTGGCTGCCCCGGGAGGCCACGGCATGACGCGCTTCCAGGTGCTGGTGGCCGACGACGAAGCCCCCGCGCGGGCGAAGGTGAAGCGCCTGCTGGCGGAGGACTCGCGCTTCGCGCTCGCGGGCGAGGCGGCGGATGGGCCCCAGACGCTGCGACAGGTGGGCGCCCTGCGTCCGGACCTGCTGGTGCTCGACGTGCAGATGCCCGGCCTCACCGGCTTCGAGGTGCTGGAGGCGCTGGGCCCGGAGCATTGCCCGGCCGTCATCTTCTCCACCGCGTACGACGCCTTCGCGTTGGCGGCCTTCGAAGCCCAGGCGGTGGATTACCTGCTGAAGCCCTACGACGCGGAGCGCTTCGGCCGGGCGCTCGACAAGGCGCACGCGGTGCTGCGCAGCGGGAGGCCAGACACCGCGCGGCTCCTGGCCCTGCTGTCCGAGCTGGGGCGGGCCCCCGCGGGCCGCCCGTTGGCGCGGCTGGTGGTGAAGGTGGGCGAGGCCTGGGTGCCCCTGCCGCTGGCGGACGTCTGGCGCCTGTCGTCCGAGGACAAGTACGTGCGGCTCTACACCGGCCAGGGTGAACACCTGGTGCGACAGACCCTCCGGGCCCTGGAGGAACGGCTGGACTCCTCGCGCTTCGTCCGGGTGCACCGGGGCGACATCGTCAACCTGGACGCGGTGGCCCGCCTGGAGCCGTGGAGCCACGGAGATGGAATCCTCGTCCTCAAGGATGGGAGCTCCGTCGTGCTCAGCCGCACCTGGCGTGAAGCCTTCCTCCAGAAGTGGGGACTGGAGGGGTAAGCAGGGCTGCTACAGGGCTGTGGCGGCGAATTTGGATGTGTCAGCCCTGCCTGTAGAGTGGGCGGGCCGCCATGGAGAACGTCCACGAGTTCAGAGAGGGTCGGAAGGTCCACGAGGACCTCGCCGCGGAGCGCGCCGTGCTGGGCGCCGTGCTGGCGGACAACACGCTCATCGCGTCGGTAGGCGAGGTCGTCCACCCAGAGGATTTCTCCAGCCCCGCACACGCCCAGATCTTCGAGGCGATGCTGAAGCTCGACGGCCAGTCGAGACAGGTGGACCACCTGACGCTGGCCGAGGAGCTGAAGGTGCTGGGCCACCTGGTGTCGGTGGGCGGCCCGGCCTACCTGATGCGGTTGGACCAGGTGGTGCCCATCGCGTCCAACGCGGTCCAGTACGCGCAGATCGTCAAGGACCAGGCCATCCGGCGCCGCCTGGCCCAGGCGGGCCGGGAGATTCAAGACCTCGCCAGCCAGGAGACGGGCGAGCTGGAGGTGCTGCTCGACGAGGCCGAGCGCAAGGTGTTCCTCCTCGCGGAGAAGAAGCGCGAGGGCGACCTGCGCCCGGTCAGCGAGCTGATGGAGCATACGCTCGACCTGCTCGACAAGATGAAGGCGGCGGCCACGGGCATCACCGGCCTGTCCACCGGCTACATCGACCTGGACAACCAGCTCACCGGCCTGCACGCCGGCGAGCTCATCATCCTCGCGGCGCGTCCCGGCATCGGCAAGACGTCCTTCGCGATGAACATCGCGGTGCACGCGGCGCTGAAGGAGAACAAGGCCGTCGGCATCTTCAGCCTGGAAATGCCCGCCGACCAGCTGCTGATGCGTCTGCTGGCCTCCACCGCGCGCGTGGACATGAAGAAGCTGCGTGGCGGCCGGCTGTCGCCGCACGACGAGGAGAAGTTCCAGGAGATGGCGGGCGCGCTCTACAACGCGCCCATCTACATCGACGACTCGGGCGGCCTGTCCCCGTTCGACCTGCGCGCCAAGGCCCGCCGCGTGAAGCAGCGCGACCCGCGCCTGTCGCTCATCGTCATCGACTACCTCCAGCTCATGCATCAGAAGGGCAAGGTGGAGAGCCGCCAGTTGGAGGTCGCCGAAATCTCCCGCGCGCTGAAGCAGCTCGCCAAGGAGCTGGAGGTGCCCATCATCGCGCTCAGCCAGCTCAGCCGAAAGGTGGAGGACCGCAAGGGCGGCAAGCCCATGCTGTCCGACCTGCGTGAGTCCGGCTCCATCGAGCAGGACGCCGACGTGGTGATGTTCATCCACCGCGAGGTGGCTGATGACGAAGGCCCCGACGCGCAGCCGGCGCAGCAGTCGAACACCGTCATCCCCGTGGAGCTCATCGTCGCCAAGCAGCGCAACGGCCCCATCGGCTCCATCGACCTGGTGTTCCTGGCCGAGTACACCCGCTTCGAGAGCCGGTCGCGGAGCGAGTAGCGCGGCGCCGCCCTACTCCGTGCCCGTCCTGAGGTAGCGCACCACCAGCGCGCGGGCCGACCGCACCGCCGTCTCCAGCGTGCGTCCCCGGCCCAGCTCCGTGGCCAGCGCGGAGGCCAGCCGGCACCCGGTGCCCCGGCGCTCGGGCGCGCGCGCCAGCCTCCGGCCTTCCAGCACCCGCACACGGCCTGGCGTCGCCAGCACGTCCGCCAGCCCCTGCGTGTCCGGCAGGTGCCCGCCCTTCACCAGCACCGCGCCAAAGCCGTGCCGGGCCAGGGCCGCTGCCGCGTCGGCGGCGTCGGCCACCGTGCGCGCGACGGGGCGCCCCAGCAGCCAGCCCGCTTCATCCAGGTTCGGCGTGAGCACCACGCGCGGCCCGGCCAGGGCCAGGTAGGCCCGCGCGGACAGGCGCGTCAGCGGCTCGCCCCGGGAGGTGCGCACCACCGGGTCCACCACCCACCACGCGCCAGTGCCCTCCAAGGCCCGCTGCGCGGCCAGGAGCTGCGCGCGCGCGGGCACCATGCCGCACTTCACCGCGTGCACCGGCCCCAGCTCGCGCGCGGCGGCCACCTGCGCGGACAGCACGCGCGGCGGCGAAGCCGTCCAGGTGAAGGTGCGGACCCCCTGCGCCGTCTGCGCGGTGGGCACCGCCACCGGCTGCCCCCGCAGCGCGCGCACCGCGGCGACGTCCGCCAGCAGCCCCGCCCGTCCCGTGGGCTCCAGCCCGGCCAGCAGGAGGACGCGCGCGCTCACCGGCGGTGCTCGCGCGCCTTCTGCACGAACGCCTTGTAGAGCCCCACGTGCACGGGAATCGTCGTGGACATGTATTCGGGGTGCCACTGCACGCCCACGGCGAAGGTGTGCACGGAGGACTCGATGGCCTCCACCACGCCGTCCGGCGCCGCCGCGGTAATCGTCACGTCCTTGCCCACGCCGCGCACTGACTGGTGGTGGGTGGAGTTGACCATCAGCTGGCCATGCCCCACTGCCTCCGCCAGCAACGTGCCGTTCTTCACGTCCACCGGGTGCTGCGGGTGGGCGCGGTCGTGCTTCTGCTCGTGCTCGCGGGCCCCTTCCACCTCACGGCCGATGTCCTGGTACAGCGTGCCGCCCAGGATGACGTTGAGCAGTTGCATGCCGCCACAGATGCCCAGCACGGGCATGTTGCGCTTGAGCGCGCCGCGCATCAGCGCCGCCTCGAAGGCGGTGCGCCCCTCCTTCAGCGCCCCCAGGCCCTCGCGCGCATCCTCGCCGTAGGCGGACGGAGGGATGTCGAACGCGCCGCCCGTGACGAGCACCCCGGAGATGCGGTCCAGGTAGGACTCCACGCAGGCCGGCTCGTCCGAGTACGGCAACACGAAGGGCAGCCCCCCCGCGCGCAGGACGGCGTCCGCGTACGGCACCTTCAGCTCGTAGCGGGCAAAGGGCTGTTCGCCAGCGGGACTCCAGTCCGGGGTGATGCCGATGTTGGGGCGGCGCGGCGCCGGCCCGTGGTGACGCGGATGGTTGTTCATGGAAGCTCCTGGCTTCGAGGCTATGCCCCGACGCGCCCCTGTTCAAACGCGTCCGCCAGCCGCCTCACACGCTCGGTGATATCCGCGGCGAGCAGCGCGTCGGACACCACCGCCGCGCAGTGCGCCCCGGCCGCCGCCACGCTCGCGATGTTCGCCAGCCCCACCCCACCAATGCCCACCACGGGCAACGGGCTGTCACGCACCACGGCCGCGAAGGCCTCCAGGCCCAGCACCGGCGCGTGCACCTGCTTCGTCGACGTGGGGAAGAGGGGCCCCAGGCCCACGT
>NZ_JAAIYB010000541.1 GCF_010894475.1 Myxococcus vastator | reverse complement strand
GGCCACATGGTGGTGAAGCCGGGCGGGGCCCGCTGTGGCTGTGGCCGGCGCGGCTGCCTGGAGGCCTACGCGGGCCGTGCGTCCATGGAGCGCCGGGCGCACAAGGCCGTGCGCCAGGGCGAGACGACGGTGCTCTTCGATTTGATGCGGAAGCGGGGCCGCACCCGGTTGACCAGCAGCATCTGGGCCCGGGCGCTGGCGCAGGAGGACACGCTGGCCACGTGGCTCATCGGCCGCGCGGTGCGGATGCTGGGCGCGGGGCTGGCCTCCGCCATCAACCTGCTGGACGTGGAGGCCGTCGTCCTGGGCGGAGGCCTGGGCACGCGGCTGGGGCCCGAGTTCGCCGGCCACATCCACGAGGCCATGCGCCCGCACCTCTTCGTCCCCGAGCGCCAGCCGCCCGTGCGCGTCGCGGAGCTGGGAGAACTTTCCGGTGCCATTGGCGCCGCGCTGCTGGCCCAGCCGCCCATGAAGTGAGTCGCGGGACACGAGGCCTGGGGCGCTCCGTCGGACGCCCGCTCGCACACAGTGTGGCAGACGACGGATACCAGACCCCAGGCGCATGGAATGCCCGGGGGCCTGTCAGGTAGGCTCCGCGCCTTCCCGCTCCCTGGTCGAAGACTGGAGGCACCTGTCGTTGGCACTCCGCACACGGATTCCCCAGACCTTGTTCTTCCAGCGGCCCCCCTCCAACCTGTGGCCGCTGGTGGGCGTCATCCTGGCCTCGGCGGTGCTCGTCGTGGCCATGGAGCTGACCATCGCCGTCTTCTCGTCGGCCGGACTGGAGGGCTTCACCCAGCGCAACACCTACTCCATGCTCCTCAGCGTGGGGGTCATCTCCGCGGTGACGGGCTTGCTGTGGGCGGTGACGAACCGGGTGGGAATCTCGGGGGCGCTGGTGGCCGCGGCGATGCTCTTCACCGTCACCCTGCACATCCGGAAGGTGCAGCTCATCGACCGGCCGCTGATGCCCTGGGACTTCCTGGAGTGGCGGCAGGTGACGGCGCTGGCGCCCACGCTGCTGCCCGGCGGCGGCGCGGTGGCGGCCATCGGTTCGTGCCTGCTGCTGGTGGCCATGTTCGCCGTCATGTGGCGCGCGGTGGCGCGCGGCACGCCCCGGTACCCGTTGCCCAGGGCCGGACGCCTCAACCTGGCGCTGGCGGCGGTGGCGTACCTGCTGGTCATCATCTTCCAGCAGCACCTGCCCGTGCGGCGCGTCTTCAACCGCTTTGGCATCTACGACCAGGTGTGGGACCAGCGCTCCAACTTCCAGATGAACGGGCTCACGCTGATGATGCTCTGGAACTGGGAGGGGCCGCGGCTGCGGCCGGGCAGTGAGTACTCCCAGGCGCAGGTGCACGCGGCGCTGGGCGTCCCTCCGGGCGTGGTGCCCGCCGCGCCCCAGGAGCCCGTCGACGTCGTCGTCTTCATGGCTGAATCGCTCTGGGACCCGACGCGGCTGGGCATCCCCTTCAGCGAGGACCCGCTGCCCTTCGTGCGGTCGCTCATGGCGGGCCACAGCTCGGGCAACCTCATCAGCCCGGCCTTTGGCGGCGGCACGGCCAACGCGGAGTTCGAGCTCCTGACGGGCATGTCCTCGTCGTTCGCCCCGGATGGCGCGGTCCCCTACCAGCACTATGTGCTCCGGCCCGTGGACGCGCTGCCGTCGCTGTTCCGCCGCGCGGGCTACCAGACGGTGGCCATCCACCCGTTCCACGCCTTCTACTGGAGCCGCGACGTGGTGTACCCGCTCCTGGGCTTCGACACGTTCCAGTCGCTCACGGATTTCCCGTCGCCCCGGCTGGAGGGGCCCTGGGTGTCGGACGAGGAGGTCGTCGACCACATCCTCCACGAGCTCTCCGACGAGCGTCAGCCGCGCTTCATCATGGCCGTGACGATGTCCACCCACGGGCCCTACAACCTGCCGCTCACCGGAGACGAGCGCATCGAGGTGCAGGGGGAGAAGCTCTCCGCGGACAACCGGCTGCTCTTGAAGAACTACGTGCACAAGCTGCGGCAGATGGACACGGCCGTGGAGCGGCTGGTGCGCTGGCTGGAGGCGCGTGAGCGCAAGACGCTGCTGGTGCTCTTCGGGGACCACCTGCCGATGCTGGGCTCGGACTACGCGACCTACCGCGAGGCCGGCTACATCCAGGAGCCGTGGACGGACGCGCAGCGCGAGCGCATGGCGGAGGTCCCCGTCATCCTTTGGACGAACTTCCCCGTGCCCCGGCAGGACATCCACCTGAGCATCAGCATGCTCACCCCGCGCATCCTCGAGACGGCGGGGCTGCGGCCTCCGGGCTTCTTCGCCTTCGTCTCCGAATTGTCCAAGGTGCTGCCCGTCGTCCGCGGAGACCTGCTGCGCAACGCCTCCGGCGAATACCTGCCCGCGGGCGACAAGGTCCCCACGGCGCGGGAGCCGGGCTCGTGGGAGGACTGGATGCGGCGCTACCGCCTGCTCACGTATGACCGGCTGGCGGGCGACAACTTCAGCGCGGCCCAGCCGGCCGGGGCGGTGTCTCAGGAAGCGCTGTGACGGGGGCCGCCGGACGCCGCGCCCACGCGGGGAGCCTGTCCTTGCGCCGCAGGGCGGGCTGCTCCACCCACCGCCACGACAGCGCCGCGAGCAGCAGCACGCAGGGGAGCGCCACCGCCGCGTTCACCCACCACGCCGTACGTCCGCCCAACAGCGCGGAGACGGTCTGCTGCACGGGGAAGGCGTAGAGGTAGACGCCGTAGGACAAATCTCCCCGGCGTCCGAAGTCCGCCAGCGCCCCCACGGGCCGGAAGGCGAGGTACAGCACGACGTACCCCCCCAGCAGGCCGGTGGCGATTCTGCAACCGTACCCGAGCCGGGCCGTGATGAGCCACCCCGCCACGCACGCCGCCGCCACCCAGGGGCTCATGCGCACGTGCGCGCGCCACTGGTACAGCGCCACGCCGCCGCCGAAGTACAGGTACAGCTCCGGCCAGAAGCCCAGCCGCCCGGTGACGAAGGGGGCCACCGCCGCGCCCACGAAGCCGAGGACGACCACGCCCCTGCGCAAGAGGCCCGTCAGGCCCAGGCCCAGCGTCAGCACGTAGAAGCCGACCTCGTACTTCAGCGTCCACAGCGAGCCGTTGACGGCGTGGGGGTAGGCGTTCGCCTCGAAGACGCCCGGCAGGTGCCACTGGGGCCAGCTCAGGGCGAAGTTCCCCAGCAGGTACAGGGCCGAGTCCGGGGCCGTGAAGTAGTCGCCCAGGGGCAGGCGGGTGAAGGCCGGCCCCAGCACCCCCACCGTCAGCAGCAGCATGGCGCCCAGGCCAGGGAAGATGCGTAGCGCCCGGGCCCAGATGAAGCGCGCCGCGTCGGGCGTCCGCTCCCAGCTGCGGGTGATGAGCACGCCGCTGATGATGAGGAACACCGCGACGCCCAGCCGCCCCAGGGAGAGCTGTCCCCGGGTGAAGGACTCCAGCGGCTCCACCGTCCCCTTGCCCTCGCCCAGCGGGAAGGCATGGCTGAACAGCACGCCCGCCGCGGCGGCGAAGCGCAGGAAGTCCAGGTTGTTGCGGCGCGAGTCGAGGCGCGTCTGCAACGTGGGAGCGGAATGCGGGGACATGGGGACGGGAAACGGTGGCATTGTGGCCCACGCCGCACACCCATGAAAAGCAGGCAGGAGAGGGCCGCCTTCGTTCCCATGCGCGTCTTGTTTGGCATCCACCATCCCCTGAATCCGGACATGGGCGCGCCGGGGGTGACGCTCGCGCTGGGGCAGGCGCTGGCGGCGCGGGGCTGCCAGGTGGACTACTTCAGCTACGGCGACGCCTATCCCGGCCTGCGGCACCACGCCACGGTGCACGAGCTGCGCTTCCCCTGGAAGCTGACCGCGCACCTGCTGCGGGTCGCGAGCCGGTACGACGTGCTGGACATCACCACCGGGGATGCGTGGCCCTGGATGCGCCTGGGCCGTCCGGGGGCGCGAGCCCGCCATGCCCTGGTGACGCGCAGCCACGGCCTGGAGCACACCCTCTCCGAGCGGCTGCGCGCCGACGCCCGTGCGGGGCACCTGACGTTGAGCTGGAAGTACCCGCTGTACCACGGCGGCTACCGGCTCTGGGAGGTGCGCCAGTCCCTGCTGCGGGCGGACCATGCGGTGCTGCTCAACACGCGGGATGCCGCCTACGCGGCGCAGCGGCTGGGCGTGCCCGCGCGTCGGTGGAGCGTCATCCCCCATGGGCTGGATGCGGCCTTTCAGGGACTGCCTTCGCCAACGCCCTCCGCGCCCGGCGCGCCGCTGCGGGTGGCGTGCGTGGGGAGCTGGCTGCCGCACAAGGGGCGCGCGGAGATGGTCGCCGCCGCCACCCGCCTGCACGCCGAAGGCGTGTCCTTCACGCTGACGTTGTACGGCACGGGCAACCCGGAGGCGGAGGTGCTGGCGGCGTTCCCCGCTGGGGCGCGCGAACGTGTGCGCGTGGTGCCGCGCTATCCACGCGCCGAGCTGCCGCGCCTGCTCCGGAGTGAAGAAGTGCTGTTCTTCCCCAACCACTGGGAGGGCTTCGGGATGGTGCTGGTGGAGTCCATGGCCAGCGGGCTCGCGCCGGTGGCGACGCCGGTGGGCGTGGCGCCCCAGGTCGTGCGTGACGGCGAGACGGGGTGTTTGGTGCCCACGGGAGACGTCGACACCCAGGTGGCGGCGCTGCGCTCGCTGGCGGAGGACCGCGCTCGCCTGCTCCGGTTGCGTGAAGCCGCGCAGGCGGCGGTGCGGGACATGACGTGGCGGGACATCGCCGCGCGCACGTCAATCCTTTACGAGACGCTTCTCCGCTCGCCGCGGACCGTCTAGAAGGGGCGCCTGCCTGGTTGGACGACAGGCGGACGCAAGGGCCCATTGCTTTACAATGCTATCGCACCCCAGCGTGCATTGACGCGTGGAGCCAACGGCCGCCACGATGTGCGGACGGTGCGCGCCCCATGATTACGCTCTTCGTCGCCTTCTTCGTCTCGCTGCTGGTGGCCCTGGCGTTGACGCGGCTGGTGCGCGACCGGGCCCTGTCGTGGGGGTGGCTGGACCAGGCGAACTCCAGCCGGAAGGTCCATGTCCGGCCGATTCCCCGGCTGGGCGGGGTGGGCATCGTCGGGGGGTTC
>NZ_JAAIYB010000540.1 GCF_010894475.1 Myxococcus vastator | reverse complement strand
ATTCTTACTGACCACAGGCCGTCGCTGGCGTTCGCACGTCACCGGCCCGGTCCGTACAAAATCCGTACAGATCTGTTCAGGTGTCGGGGGCCGATCCTATCGTGGGCGTCGGCAGCTATGGACATCACCTTCCACTTCCCGCCCGATTTGATGGGCCTCCTCGTCGAGGCCATCCCCGCCCTCTGCAAATCCAAGAGGGACGTCCTGCTCTTCTTCCAGGGGGCGGGGGTAGGAGCGCAGGTCACAGGTGACCTCGCCCAGAAGCTCGCGACGTCCAAGGACGAGGTCAGGAAGCACGACATGGTCCGGACCGTGCTCGCCCGGCTCAACGCGCGAGGAGAGTCCACCCTGCGAGAGCGGCGGGAGGTGCTCCGGCGCGTGATTGAGTTCGAGGACTTCTCCGTCTGCTGGGAGAACGACCGGAACAAGGCCAAGGCGCTGGTCGCGGACATCCGGCGGCTGGTGAACGTGAAGGACACCTTCACCCGCATCCAGCAGGAGCAGGACGCGCTACGCAAGAAGCAGCACTCCGACAAGTACGAGCAGGAAGCCAAGCTCAAGCGCCAGCGCGAGCAGGAACTGGAGGAGATAAAGAGCGCTCTCTTCTCCCTCTTCAGCATGGCCGACCCCTGGGCGCGCGGTACGGCGCTGGAGGGCGTGCTCAACCGCCTCTTCAAGGCGCACGGCATCCTCGTGCGCGAGGCGTTCAGGATCCGGGGCGAGAAGGGCCAGGGAATCATCGAGCAGATCGACGGCGTGGTGGAACTCGACGGTGAGGTCTACCTCGTGGAGGCGAAGTGGTGGGACCAGCGGGTCGGCCCGGGAGATGTGGCCCAGCACCTCGTCCGCGTCTTCACCCGCGGGCAATCCCGCGGCATTTACATCGCCCACCCGGGCTACACCCCTGCGGCGCTCGCTTCCTGCAAGGAGTCGCTCCAACAAGCAGTCTTCGTACTTTGCGAGCTGGAAGAGTTCGTCCAGCTCTTGGACGCTAAGAAGGATCTTAAGGAATTCCTGAAGACCAAAGTCCGAGCTGCCATCGTGGACAAGGTGCCCCTGCTCCGCCCGCTGACCCAGGGAATCTGAACCGCTTCTTCAAAGTCCGCGAAGGTAGATCCCTCGGAGGGTCATCCGGCCTCCCCCTGAGCACAGCTTTTCCGCGCCGCCGGAGGGGCACATGCTGACGGACCGTGCACAGAGGCGCGCAAGAGGGTACAACCGGCGGATTGTGTAGGCCGGGGGACCCTTACCCATGAGCACCGACGAAGCCCTCCACGCCTTCTTTGCTGTGGACTTAGTGCGTGAACGGTACGCCGCACTGAAGCGGCTCGCTGCTGAGCGCGCAGTTTCGGCTGCGTTGCGTGATAGTCGGATTGACCAAGTATTGGAGGCGTTGACAAAGGCGGCGAGCGTTGGAGCCGATGAGGAGCGCCTCCTTGCAATCTCGACGTTGATGCGGCTGCACGCGCAGGTGCGTTCGGCGCGGGACCAGGCACGCTTTGCTGGGCACCTCACCAAGGCAGTTGCGGAGCCGCTACCCCGCATCAACGTCCTCACCGACCCCGATGACCGGATGTACGTCGTCCGTGCGATGGAGTTCGCACATGGAGACTGGGTCACCGGATTCCTCGCGGAGTTCATTATCGAGGAAGAGGCTGCGGAGACGGCACGTGCGGAGGCCGTGCGGGTCTTGGTCAAGGCGCTGCCCTCAGTGGATCCCCTCCTCCAATCGATCGCCGGGCACCTTGAAGTATGGAAGCCCGAAACGCAAAACCCCATAGAGAGCTTGACGCGGCGGGTGGTACGGATCCTCCAAGCGCTGGAGGACCACCTAGCGGGTGGAACCGAAGCGACCTGGGAGGCTAGCCGTGCCCTGGCGAGGATGGTGCGACCTCGCTCGAAAACATCCCCGAACGAGGTTGAGCGCGAGGTTATTGAGCAGGTCGCGGCCCGAACCCTTCGCCTTACGCACACGCTCGTGCGTATCCGATTCTCGCTTGCAGCCGACGCTCGAACTTACGAGCCGGTCGTCCATGTACGGGAGTGGTTCCAGCCGCACCAATGGGTACGATTCCTCGAACAATGCGCAGATGCTCGCCCCGTCGTACGCGACCTCCGCGAGGCAATTCTGCTGCTGGCTCGCCAGGGGCGGACGGACCAACAGCTCCTGAAACGCTTGGAACTCGTGTCGGGCCCAGGGGCTGCGGCGCAGCGGATGCTGGCACAGCTCGCAGGGGAGCCTGGGGTCCCGCCCGAAGTGCAGGCGTGGCTGACCGGGACCGCGCCGATGCACTCTCCCCGAGGTGAGGGGTCAGCGCTACTGACGGCAGACCGAGAGGCGAGCGAGAACTTGACCCTAGCGGAGCTGCTACGACTGTGTGCGCAGGTCTCTTCCGCGACGACCCATGTTGAGCGGTCGGTTCTCCCGGAGCTTGAGATCTTAGCCCCCGATGCTGCGCCGCCAATCCGTTCCCTATCAGCTCGGGCTGCTGATCTCTCCGGGACGGTGCTGTCCTTTGCCGGCCAACGGAGGCTGAAACTGCGAGGGCACCCAGGAGAGGTCGTCGAGTTCTCTCCGGTCGAGCATGAGATGGTGGGTCGGCCAGTACCTGGGGTGCGTTGGGTCCGCTTGGTTCAGCCTGCGGTCGAGCAGCGCCTTGAGGGAGGGGCAACGCGCTTGGTGCTCCGGGCGTTAGTTGAGCCGTCTGGCGAACCTCGGTAATAATCGAGGTTCGCCAAGACTTCGGAGGGGGAATGGACGGCATTACCGCCAAGACGTTGCTGGAGAGTCTGCTCGGGCGCATCGAGCGTGACCCATCTACGAAGCGCTACCGGCTACAAGGAGCGCTTTCGGATCTGGAGTATGCGGCGCTTGAGTACGCGCTGGCCCGGTTAGACAAGCCCAGAGCGATTGACGATGCCACTCAGCCAGCAATGGGGCCATCCATCGCCACTTCCGAGGCGCTGGACAGCCAGCCTCGCTCTTCCATCTCTGCCGCATCGACTGGCGCGATTGGCAACCAACAGCAGCCGATTCCTACGCGAAGCAAAGCCGCAGTTGCTCCGCCCCCCAAACTCATCATTGATGCGCAGAGGAGCAAGGTCGAGGACGCTGAGATCACGCTCTGCCTCGACTTTGGCACGGCGAAGTCGAAGGCCTTCGCGACTCGGCGAGAGACGAACGGCTTCCAGCTCATTGAACTGGGACTTGGCCAGCAGGCCGGTGAAGTGCTGCCCTACCCACTTACGTCCGCAGTATGGGTCGATGAATCAGGGCTTCTCTTCGTCGGGCACGCCGCGCTCGAACGAAGCTTTGCCCAACACGATACAGAGCGGAAACGCCTCGATAGTCTCAAGCAACAACTTAGCCAGGGCAGCGAGCACCGTCTCACTACGAGGTTGAAGGAGGGGACCGAGAACCCAACCTCAATCCCCCTTACCTACGGCGATGCGCTTACGTTCTACCTCGCGTACCTTACTGACATGGCGGAGGCCGAGCTTGTCCGGCAGGGGCACTCCCGCTACGTGCGGCGCCGCTTCGCACTACCGTGTTGGGACACGGATCAGTCTCGCGTCATGGAGCCGTTGTTACGGGAGTACCTTGCGCGAGCACAAATGGTAGCCGACACATTCCGCGGCCGGTGGAACGAAGGGCTTCGAGCTGAGCACGTCCGCGCGGTAATGGACCAAGTGGTGGAAGCACGTACCGCTTGGCCGATGGAGCTAATCGGCGAGTCGGTTCTTGAGCCAATTGCCGCAGGGAACAGCCGGCTCCAGACCGACGAACCTACCCGCCAACTAGTCCTCGTCATCGACATTGGCGCAGGCACCACGGACTTCGGTCTCTTCATTGTCGTAGAAAACCCAGACCAAGAACTCTTCCGCATTACGCCTATTGAGGGCACGACGCTCGGCGTCCGCCAAGCAGGCGACACCGTCGACCAAATCCTCCGAACGACTATCATCAAGCAGGCGGAGGTTGATGCAAACGACCCTTCATTCGGCTTGATCAACTCACAACTACAACTGCGCATTCGCGAGTATAAAGAGCGGCTCTTCCAGGAAGGAGCGCTTACTTTCCGCCTTAGCGATGATCGCACCGGAATTGTGAGGCTTGACAGCTTCCTTCAGAACCCGGCGCTCGGAGCCTTTCGAGAGAAGCTCGAAGCCAAGTGCCGCGAGGCCCTTGATGCAGCTGGGAAGGACAAGACCGGATTCTACGATGCGGAACTGCGGGTTGTTCTGACCGGGGGAGGCTCTGCGCTCCCGATGTTAGAAACATTGGCGAAAGGATCCTCCGAGCACTTCGGTAAGACGCTCCGAAGGCGTATGGCGCCGCCTATCCCGGATTTCCTACAGAATCGCCCGATCGCCGGGGCCTATGCGCAACTAGCCGTCGCGCTGGGAGGTGCTCTACCCGATCTTCCAGACACCCGCCAACCTGTGACGACAATCAAGGGGAGCGCTGTCAGGACAGTCAAAATGCCTCGCCGATGGGTTTAGGCCACTTCAGGTGATCCGGAAGGCCATGGTCAGAGGTAAGGCGGATGACCTCTCCACGGAGCTGTCACAGTCATATATCAAGGCCACAGAGGGGCTCCTGAATCCGCAGCCGCTGTCGGACGAACAGTGTTCATGTCCAAGGATTTAGGATAGCCCCATGGCTTGCCTTGTCGCGGTGATTACCCTCGGGTTGCTCGTCACCGGCTTCTTCAACCCACTACCGCCTTTGCGCATTGCGCTGCTGACGCTCTTCTGATTCTACGGTGGGTTTGGCTTGGTTCTCGAAACCATCCAATGTGGGCGACAGAAGGTGTTGGGAGAGGTTCTTTAGCTTCCTGTTGAGAGCCGCCTTGTCGATGTCCAGTTGCCTAACGTGCTGGGCTACGGGGGCCGGGACGGAGCAGCGCTGTGCCTTTGCTGCAACGTTTCAGAAAGAGTTTTTCCCGAGACCTCCCCGCACGATGCGCTCGCTTTTGTGCCCGGCTGGGTTTCCGTGGGCTCCATTCAACAGACTCTTAGGATCGAACTGTGTGACGGGAAGAAGGAGATGGGCATGATGCACTTGGATCTGCACCAGTTGATGCAAAACTTGTCTGCCAGACGACTCGTCTTTCACTCTGAAGCGGATTTCCAACACGAACTGGCTTGGCA